>DAOTUA010000001.1:0-13132 GCA_034437355.1 Anaerolineae bacterium
CGTATCCGCGCACATTGGGCTTGGGTGGGTATTTAATATCCGGCTCTGGCTCCGGGGGGATCTGGCGCTCATCGCCCTCGAACCATCCCGCCCACCAACTTAATGCCTCCAACGGAGATAACAACATCGCGATCAGCAACCACAGCAGCAATGTCGAGATGATCAACGATAAGTTGAGAAATTCAAAGCTCATGGTTACTCACGGGCCTCCTCGCCATCGTCTAACACGTCGAATACCTCCAGGCTGCGCTGCTCAATCGCCTGTTGGATTTTAAGAACCAGTCGCTTACCTGCCGCCGCGTTCCGAACCCGGCGCAAGAACTTGACTAACGGCTTGCCAAACGTGGCCCGTACCCGCAGCACCAGCAACCCGCCGCCAACACTCACCAGGATCGCCTGGGCGGTACTCAAGCCGAGCGCCACCCCAACCGCGCTCACAATCGCTGTGAAGGCCCAAAAGTAGAGTAACGTTAGCGCCCCAACGCCGAAATAGGGCAACAACCCCAGGAAGCCAAACAATAGGGGCGCATACCCCAACCCAACCGCCCGTATCACATCCAAGATAGAGGCATCAGGCCGAAACAGGATCGCCGCCACCAGCCAGATCGATAGCACCCACAGCACATACCCCCCCACAAACAGAAAGGCAGATAATATCAGGCTGATGACCATCCGCCGGGGCGAAACCTGATTGACGAATAGCACCAAACTCTGCCCGATAGCCTCGGATAAACCGGCTAGCAGCACCATCACCAGCGATAGTTGTAATACGCCTCGCTGGTTGTGAATTTCCGCGATGATACCCTCCTGGCGGCTGAGGATGGCCCCAACAAACCGGAAAAACGTTTGGATAGCCGCCCCAAGTGTGGAAAAATTGACCTCAAATACGTCCATGGCACCTCTGTTTGTTGCTTGGTTGCCTTATGTTATACGTCTGATGTGAAATAGCGGATTTTTGCTTATCTTTATGCTTTTCTCTTCTTTCTCTCCAGAAAGAAAGAAGCAAAGAAACCGATGAGGAAGTATTTTCAATGAAAATGGACGCTTTTTGTCCACTTTTTTTGGAAAAAGTGGTGGGGTGTGGGGTGAAACCCCACCAAACCTGACAGTTTTTGAATTTCACATAGAACGTATTATATACCTGATGCAAAATCGCCAAGACCTTCTGCACTTTAGGATATTGTGGGGTGAAGCCCCTGAACGGTTACGGTATTTCTATTTTAACCGGCGATGTTTAACCGACAACGGCGACAATCAATAATGTTTTCAATAATGCGAACACCCCCCACCCGACATGAACCACAATCGCGGCCCGTGTGGAACCGGTCGCAGCGCGGGCGACCCCCAACACGACCCCAAACGCCAGCGGTTCTGCCAGTGTGTACCACCAGCTAAACGGCACATCCGACGCCGGGTAGAGGTAAAGCAAACGGTGGAACAGCCCAAACAACAGGCTTGTGATGATAATCGACACCCACACGTTTTGAGCCGCTTGTAGGGCCGGTTGTAGCGTCCCCCGGAAGATCAGTTCTTCTGCTATGGGCTGGATAACCACGACGAACACGCCTAACAACAGCCACAGCAGCGCCCCGCCCTGTGTCACTATTGGGGCCAGTTCGGGCGGTTCGATCACGCGCCCGGTCACGATAATCGCGACTAAATCCAAGCTGATAGCCACGCCGAAGCCGATCCCGAAGGCAATCAACGCCGGGTAAGGCGCATCTAAGCGCAAGCCGTCCCGCCCACGTAAACCGAGCAACACATATGCGATTGTCAACCCACCCCCAATTACCCAGCCGGTAGCGATACTGCGGTTGGGGTCGCCATCAAAAATGAGAGCGCCCACGGCCCCCCCCACCAGCGTATGAAACACAAACGCTAGCGCCAACGCACCTAGTGCCCACAACAGGCCCCATTCAGGTTCGGGTTGTGGTGTGCGTAACCGTCGGAAAAGTGCTTGCATGGGGCGTTTAGTCCTTATGTTGCTGTTGGTGGGTATCGGGTTGGTTGGTGGTGGCGTCGGTATCATCTTCGGGCGGATCGTCTAGCAAACGTGCCCGGTGGACGGTCTCTTGCTTTTGACGCTCACGGGCTTTGCGCTCGGCTTCGGCTTGCTGGAAGGCTTGCTGACGGCGGCGCTGTTCTTCACGGATGCGGGCTTTATCGGCCTCCATAGCGGCGCGTATCTCGGCTTGCTTAGCGTCTTTATCCTGTGTAACCGCTTTGCGCTCGGTCTGTTCTTGTCGGAGAAGTGCTTCACGGTCGCGCAGTTGGGCTTCGATCTTGGCTTGCTCGGTGTCATCGGCTTTATAGGATAGATCGGTTTGCTCAACGACGGGGGCGGTGTTCTGGTCGGATGGGGGCGAAGTTGCTGCCGTTTCGCGGAGCAGGTCATCTAACATGGCGGCGGCTTCGTGGTCCTCGGCGGCGTCCATATCAACGTAAGATTCGGTGCCTGTTACGGGGATGTCGGCGTCTTGTTCGGTGGGCGTATCGGTGGTCGCGGCGGGGGTATCGCGCTGAAAGCGTTCGCGGATGTCGTCCATGATCGCATTTGCGCGGGTACCGTCCTGGGCATCCTGTACGCGCCGCCGCCCTATGGCGCGATAGGCTTGCCACAGGCCACGTACTGCCAGCCGGCCCAGGTCTAGCATAAATTTACCGATGAGTTTAGCAAGGTCTTTAGCGAACTGGGCAAAATCGTTTTCGGGTTTTGGGGTAGAGGGTTGAGGGTCTGCCATTGGCGGCTCCTTCCAATTCATATTGCGGACGGTGCCATTTCACTATAACGGTAGCGCCACCAAAAGCAAACCGGAAGCCGCTACAAGGCGCTTATGAAGAAAATGTGAAATGAGGGCGCTGCCCTTAGAGCTTTTGCAAAGTTACATGGCTGACTATTGGGCGCTGCCCAAATCCGTCACTTTTTGAAAAAAGTGGTGGGGTGTGGGATGAAAACCCACGATTATCTGAGTCGTTAATTTTCTGGCAAGAAATGTAAATTGCCCAAGTAGCAAAGCCAGCAACAGGGAAGATAGCAAGCCCAGGTAGGACAATAAGCCGCCTTCTGTCGTTGCGTGGTCATCTATCTGGGACGGACGTTGCCGCCCGCCTCGTGCGGCGTACCCGGTGCGGGGCGGGCCACCCCGTCGCACCTGTTCCGCCTTGCTCCCGGTGGGGTTTGCCTAGCCGCGAACGTCACCGCCCGCGCTGGTGGTCTCTTACACCACCCTTTCACCCTTACATGGCGTTATACCATGCGGTTTGCTCTCTGTTGCACTATGCCGTCGGGTCTCCCCGCCTGGCGGTTAGCCAGCACCGCGCCCTGTGGAGGGCGGACTTTCCTCAGCCCCCGGTTGGGGGCCGCAACCACGTTGCCTACCTGGGAATGTTTATTATATGCAGCCGCGAAACGTTGTGAAGTCGTCGGTTGTCAGTTTAGCTACCTGCACCCTACAATAGCGACGTTCTGTTCCGCGTGCCGGGGATAAACCGCATGAGTGTTGCTACTAACAAACGACAGGCCCGCGTGCGTGTGCCGCAAGCTGTGCGCCGCCGGGTGCAGATCAGCTTAGAGCGCCTGTTTGCGCGTGGCGACGCGAGCGCGTTGATCATCGCGCTGGGGATATTGCTCATGCCGATGTTCTCGCTGATAGCGGCAGAATGGCCCATAGATGTAAGGATCGTGCTGCCGATTGCGATCTTGAGCCTATTATTTGGCTTTCTACTGGCGCGTAGCCAGTACAATGAGTTGCTAGCATTGATGATGAGCAGCATTTACGGGGTGGCGTTCGTGTTGCTGACGGCGGCGCTCAACCAGCCGGGCGGTTTACAGACGGGCGTCTATGAGGTGTTTAACCGGGTGGTGTTGTGGGGCTACGCGGCTTTTAATGCGGGTGTCAACCCGGATGACCTGATATTTACCATGATGGTTGCCATGTTGTTCTGGTTTTTGGGCTATAACATCGCCTGGCATATCTTCCGTGTGGATCGCTTGTTCCGGGTGGTGATGCCCCCCGCTGTTATCCTGCTGACGAATACCGTCTACTACAATGGCGAAGCCGACTTGCGCCCGTATGTGGTGGTGTTCGTGTTCCTGGGGCTGTTGCTGTCGGTGCGATCTCACTTAGACGCGCAAGAATGGGACTGGTACATGGCCGGGATGCGCATCCCCAACCGGGTTCGGCGGCAATTCAACGCGGTGGGGATGGCCCTGGCGCTGATGGTCGTGCTGGCGAGTTGGTCCGTACCAAGCAACAACCTACAACAACGGTTAAATGCCTTTCAAGAGTTCATGCAAGCCGACCCTTTCCAGCAGATGAGCGATGTCTGGAGCCGGTTGTTTAGCACCATCGAGGCTTACGGCCCGGTCACTGCCGATTATTACGGGGGCGATTCGCTTACGCTAAGTGGGGCCATCCAGCTAGGCGACCAAGACGTGATGCGCGTTAGCGTCCCGGCGGGTAGGCGTTATTACTGGCGCAGTCGTATCTTCGATACCTACCAGGACGGCAACTGGACCTCGCAGGCGCTCAAGCGGGTGCCTTACCTGGAACCGCCCTTCCAGGTGGGCGGGGCCTACGACGACCAGAGCCGCGAACCCGTCCAGCAACAATTTACCATCAGCCTGAACGCCTCGCGGCTGGTGTACGCCGCCCCACAACCGGCCTCGATAGACCTTGTTGTTCAGGCCGATGTGCGCTTTTTAGACCCCGCCGAAACGTTGATAAATCTGTATGTTGTGCGTCCCTTTCGTCTGTTAGAACGCAACGATACCTATACCGCCACGAGCTTGATGACCACGGCCACGGCTGCCCAACTGCGGGCCGCCGGGGAAAATTATCCAGACTGGATAGGCGAAACCCAACTGTATGTGCCGCCCTCCGTCACGGGTCGCACGCTGGCACTCGCGCAGAATATCGTCACGGAAGCCGCCGCCGCCACCCCCTACGACAAAGCCAAAGCTATCGAACGCTGGTTACGGGCCAATATCGAGTATAATGAGAACATCCCACAGCCCCCCCCTAACCAAGACCCGATTGACTGGGTGCTGTTCGATTATCGTGAGGGGTACTGCAACTATTATGCTTCGGCTATGGTGATGATGTTGCGCTCGCAGGGTATCCCGGCGCGGATGGCGGCAGGGTTCGCCCAGGGCGAATGGGACGGTAGCGGGTTCGTGGTGCGCGAGCGTGACGCGCATACGTGGGTTGAAGTGTATTTTCCCGGCTACGGCTGGATCGAATTTGAGCCGACTGCCGCCCAACAGCCCATAAACCGGGGCGATGACGACGTGCAGGTCTTACCGGTGCCGACCAACACCCCCCAAGCCACAGCAACGCCTACCCTCCCTCCAACCCCATCCAGCACGCCCACGCCACAAGAAACGATCTCGCCACCGGAGGACGAGGCGCTCTCGCTGCCGACCAGCACCCCCACTCTCACACCTACCCCCACCGCTACCCCGGTGATCATCCCCACCCAGGCCCCACCCAATCAACCCACAAATACCGGGGCCTTGGCGTGGGTCTGGCCGGCATTCGTTACCGCGCTGCTGGTGCTGACGCTCGTGCTAGTGATCGTGGGGATCGGTGTCTTTGTGTGGTGGTGGTGGGAATGGCGCGGGATGCGCGGTTATAGCCCGGCGGTCCGGGCTTATGCCCGCCTAGAACGCTATGTTGTGGGGCTATTGGGGTTGCCCCTCAGCGAACGCGATACCCCCGACGAACGCGGACGGCGCATCGCGGATGAGCTACCCCGCCGCGCCAACCGTCCGGTTGGGGCCATCACCCGGATGTACGTTGAAGAACGTTATGGGCGTGGCCCCGGTGATAAGGTCGATGTGGCGCATCATGCCAAGCAAGCGGACAAAGCCTGGGATCGTGCGCGTGAGAATATCCTGCTGCGTTGGCTGCGTCGGGTCATTCCGTTTTCGCGCTGGCTGCTCCCCGAACGCGATTAGCGCATCTCCCAGTTACAAAGGCACGTTTGAGGTGAGGGCTGAGTCGTTACGTCTATTTTCTTTATGCTTCCCTTAGCTTGATGCCTATGGGGTGAAGCCCACGGGCAGTTACCCCCAATCTAACAGTTGAGTAGCGTCGATCCAACAAAAAGGCGCTGCCGGGTGTGTTGGCAGCGCCCTGTATGTTCTAAGATACCCGTTAGCTATTCTTCAAGCGTCACGGTGTAATCGGTGGTTACGTCGTTGTCGGGAGTGCCGATTTCCAGGATGAGTTGCTCGCCGGCAGCACTTGCTAGCAACGGCAAGTTCGGGATCGTCCCCTGTGGCACCGTACCGATCAAGGTTTCCTCAATGTCGTAAACCGATAACTCAATCGGAGCGTCCGCATCTGCCAGGGTAACGATGATCGTCACACCCTCCGATGGGCCAACCAGCGTATAGCGCACGCGCTCACCGGCGTTGAGGGTGCCCTCTGCGCTGCTGCCGGGCGTAAGTTGGCCGGCGTCGGTGAAGGGCACGGTTAGCGCGTTATCTAGCGTGCGGATAGCCGTCTGAAGTTCGACATCTTCTTCGATGAATAAGGTTTCCTCCGTGATTGGCACCCGTACATCTGGCACAACACCGATCCCCTCAATGTGGATTTCCTGATCGGCGTTTAGGCCACGGTTGACGGTGAAGCGGAACCGTAAATCCTCCGGTAGCAGGAAGTCATCGACCCCACCACCCAACCCGGCAGACGGGTACGTCCCGACAATAGTCACGTTATCCAGCAGCGAAGCCGCATAGCTGAATGTCTCGCAGGCGCTAGCACAAGCCGGCCCGACGATCACCACGATCTCGCCATCGTAGCGGAAGGTTTCTGGGGCGGGGTAGACGTAAGTTGGCGAATCGTCCCGAACCACGAACTCGCCCAACTCTTGATTGTAGCTGGCACGGTAGCCGATGATGGTTTCCTCATCGTAGAAATAGCCCGCCATCTGATTGGCAAGCAGGGGCGAGCCACCGCCGTTATAGCGCATGTCGATTACAATACCGGGGATGCTCTGATTATTGACCAGCGTTAAGAAATTTTCCCAGTCTTGGATGGTTAATACCTCGTTGCCGGAGAAGGTCGTGATTTGTGCGTAAGCGTAGCCTTCCGGTAGTAGTTCATATTCCACTGGGCCGACAAACTCCGGGGCACCAGCTAAGATCGAGCTACGGGTCCAGGTCGTGTTTTCCGGCACGGCTGTGAGCGTAACCGTGCTGAGTTCGCCGGTGCTGCCGTTGATGAATGTCACGTCAACGGTGGTATCCTGCGGGTAACGAATGGCATAACGCAGTTGTTGGACCAACAGGTTATGATCGGTACTGAAAGGGGCAGCGAATACGGTCACCTCATCCAATACCTGTTGGATCGGCTTGCCATCGAAGGCGATCACCTCATCACCAGGTCGGATGCGAGCCGCGTCTGCCGGGCCGTCTGGTAGCACAAACTCAACGATCACGCGCTCGTCATCTAGTTGGACGATGTTCATCCCCAGGCCGCCGCCGGTCGCCTCGAAGAACTGATCGTTTAGCTCCTGGGAGCCAGCGCCGAACATGGCAACGTGCCCGTCGGGGATGCTCCAAGATAGGTCACGGATGGCGAGCTTGAACGCGCGGGGATCTTGGTTGGCTTCGGCTTCTTCCACGCGGGGGCGGAACTCGGCGTTGAGGGCGTCCCAATCGACATTTTTATAGTCGGTAAATGAGTATTCCCCGCGCATCAGGTCGATGGCGGCATCGAACGCTTCGACATACCCCAATTGGCTGAAATCGTTGAGGACGATAGAGTCGGGTTCGATCAGGTCGATCTCGGCGGTTGTGGATCGGTCGAATACGAAGGGGTCTTGGTCCATATCGACCAATGTCCAGCCGGCAGGAACGATCACAATCGGGTCATCTTCGGTAAATAGCAATAGGTCGTCACCAAACCCGGACGGGAAACCCTGGCCTTCTTCCGGCGCATAGATCAATAACTTACCGCCGAATACCTCGCGGTCATCGTTGACACGGGTCCCGGCGTAAGCCGTAGACCAGCCCGCGCCGCTGGCATCGCGCTGTTCTAGGAAGGGGTCGCCAAAGATATTGGTCCAATAGGCCGGGGTATAGACCATCACGCCGGTATCGTCGGCGTCGTCGTTATCCACGTCTACCAGGGTTCCGTTCGGGGCGATGGGCAGGTTGATATTATAGCTGACCGGAGGTTCGTAGTAGTCACTGGTAAAGTTGCCCAATACTTGCGAGGCCGGCGGGAAGATAAAGCTGTCATCTCGGTTCACAAAGCCGGCTTGGTCTTCCATGATGACAATCGGCTGGGCGACGCCAGAGGTGAAAAACAGGTTGGTATAGTCCATTAAGCCCTGTACGACAGCCACACCGCCTTCATCGTTGGCAATCTCGGCGGGCGGGGGGTCATCTTGTGCATACAGGGGGGCCACTAGCAGCAACAACGCTATCAGTAGTAGCCCACGCACACGGGGTCGGATACTCATCTTATCAGTTTCTCCTCACTTCAACAGTTATTTAAGGGGGCTCGCTTATCCTTAACTATATCGGACTGTACCTTATTTTGCCGCCGAGATGACAAAACATTTGATTAGAAGTGGGAAAAATGACGTGGCGGCGGGGTACACAAAAAAACCCGCCTATCCCACAAGGGTGGGCCGTGGCAGGTTTACGGTAACTTGGCCTGGGGGAACTAGCGTGGGTTAACCTGATCGACGGAGAAACGAACGGCGGTGCGTTCTTGCCCGTCAATATCAACCTCGGTGAAGTGGGGGGTGAAAACCACTTCGATCTCGTCGCGGTCTAGGTAGCCGCGTGCGATGGCCATCGCTTTTACCGCCTGGTTGACGGCCCCCGCACCGATAGCTTGAATATCCGCATAGCCGTATTCTCGGACAACGCCGGCGATAGCGCCCGCGACAGCAGTCGAGCGAGACCGCGCAGAGACTTTGATCAATTCTGGGGTGCCTTCGACCGAACTGCCGTTACGTCCAGAGGACATCCCACCGTAAACTTCGTTGTTTAGTTCTGCCATTTAAGGTTTATCCAGGTGCATTGCTTACAGTAAAGTGTGTGATGGTCCGTTCGACCCATATCCATACGGTTACTATACACGGTGAGCGAACCGCCGTCTACTTAATCTGAGCGTGAAAATACAGATACTAAGCACCTCTTTATGCACCACTTACTATGTATACATACCTGTAAAAAGCACAAATTTAGACGGGATTTTATCCCAAATTTCAACTCGAACAGAATTGTAATGTTAAACTAAGTTAGCCTGTTACTAAGGTGAGTTATCCCACCTTTTCCCAAAACAATCCCAAAAAACTGTTACTAGCGGCCTAACACCCACGGTATATTTCCCAAATACCGGGCAGACGCCATTTGGGAAATCCGTTACAACCCTTAAGGTTGCATCGAAAAGCCTGAAAGTGAGTTGAGTCCCGGCCTGTTTTTGGATATACTGATGCTTACCAAAAGATGTTAATTGACATGAGTCGCTTCGGGCACACAGCGATCTAAAACACCTATCGAAAAGCAATTGGGTAAAGTTGCTTGGAAATAATTATGAACCCTCTATAGATATTGATGTGGGGGGTGCCCAAACCGGAAACAAAGTTGTGCCTGTTCGTTTGCACGGGGTTGAAGCAGTAGGGTGCGCGTTGTGTTTCCGTTTTATAGTACGCCTAGCACCTAATTGGGGGCCTGCTCGGTCCACGCGGGGGCGTAAACTGCCAGAAAACAACAAGATATAAATTGACTGTACCCAAACAACTGATATTCGTGAGGGGCAGGGCACCCGAACGGGTTGGAACGGTTTTTCCTCCCGCTAGCTATTGTATTACCTAAACACAGGTAAGCACGGTGCTTTGTCGTTGCTGTAACTATAGGGAAGAAGAAACCGTGGAACCACAAGATGCTTGGCGCACTGCATATCATCAACTAGAACTTCAATTTGACCGTGCGAGCTTCGACACCTGGATTAAAGAGGTAACTTATGTTGGTTTCGACCCGGACGAGCAAGTTTTCTCGCTGGGGACGAGCAACAGTTACGCGCTGGATATGTTGCAGCATCGGTTGTATCGCAATATTCGCCGTGTACTTTCCGATTCGTATGGGGCGGAGATCGAAATTACATTTGAATTGGTCCGGGAAAAACCGCCGCCGCCGCCCGTGCTGGCGGATTATCTCGATGACGATATGCCCTTATTCCAGTTCATGTCGCAGCAGCCAAGCACGCCGTTATCTGGGCCGATTCATAATCGGGTAAGCCGCCCACAATACCCGGACCTACCCGAAAGCGAGCTTAACCCCCGTTTCGTTTTCGACCGATTCGTGGTCAACCGAGCTAATCACATGGTCTATGAGGCGGCTAAGGCGGTTGCCGAAAGCCCAAACGGGGCCTACAACCCGCTGACGATCCATGGTGGGGTGGGGCTAGGGAAAACGCACTTACTCCAGGCGATAGCGAATGAGTGTATCGGGCGTAATTTGCGGGTGATCTATGTGCCGTCGGAAGCGTTCACAAACGATCTGGTAGGCGCGATCCGGAACCGCCAACAAGCGATGTTCCGTGATAAATATCGCTCGGCAGATGTATTGATTGTGGACGATGTGCAGTTCATCGCCGGGAAAGAATCCACCCAGGAAGAGTTTTTCCATACGTTCAATGCGCTTTACACCTTTAACAAGCAGATCGTTATTGCTAGCGACCGCCACCCCGATCAACTTGCCACGCTAGAAGACCGCTTACGGTCCCGGTTTGCAGGCGGCTTAATTGTGGATGTGCAACCACCAGAATTTGAAACGCGGGTGGCGATCATGGAAATGTGGGCGAGCGAACAGCAGGTGCGCATTGATAGCGCGGTGCTAGAAATGGTTGCCCACCGTGCGCCAGATAACATCCGCGAGTTGGAAGGCGTTTTCAACCAGATTGTCGCCAAGGCCCGCTTTAGCCCGGATGAACTCTCATTCGACCGCGCCGAACGCACACTAACGCGCTTCCAGCAGCCACGCAATCACAAACAGCCGATCACCGTCCAGCGTGTGCTACAAGCCACCGCCGCCGATTTCGGTGTGGATGTCGGGTTGCTCGTCAGCAAACGGCGGACCAAGCGTATTAACCTGGCCCGGCAAGTGGCGCTCTACCTGGCAAGGGAACTAACCGATGTCTCGCTGCCGCAGATAGGCGAGGCCGTTGGCGGGCGCACACATTCAACCGTGATCCATGCGTGTAACAAAATGCAAGAAGAATTGGAATATGATGCAGGCTTACAACAACAGATAGAGCGTATCCGCCAGTATTTACTTGGTCTGACCGATGCCAACATTTAATACCAGTAACAAATTTGTGAAATTTCGTTTGAATGAATTGCGCCAATCACTATATCGTCCCTATAATGTGTATGCCGCAAACATAAAAAAAAGGGATTAAACATGGAAGAAATTGATAAAAGACTACGGTTGGTACGCTTTGGCATGGTTGCGATTGTGGCGCTGGCTTTCGGCATTACGTCCGCTTACAGCCTCATTGCAAATATGGGCGCAGTGATGCCCTCTTTCATGTCGGGGTTAATCGCCATGGCAGTGACGGCTGTCGCCATGGTTGCTGTTTATTTCGGTTACGCCGCTTTCTTGAAGCGCGGCGCGGAGTAAAGTATTTGACACCAACACAACACGCCCAGGGTTTTTGATGGGCGTGTTGTGTTAGCAATTTCAATCTCGCATAGCACCACATTTTGTTATCCAAGTTGAAGATTTTGCCGATTTTTTAAGAGCCATACCGCTGTGACGGTTTTTAATAATCCGACATTGAGGTTATAGCAGGGTATTGTGACGATCTATCAACATATCGGGCGCTTGACCCCCACGACCGCAACTTTACCAATTACGCCACAACGCATCCTGATCTTTCTACCCTGTTGCATTGGCGATGTCGTCATGGCAACGGCAACGTTAGACGTTGTACGACGTGCTTACCCAACCGCCCATCTATCGTGGCTGCTGGGGGGGTGGTCGCGGGCGGTCGTGCAGCGCCACCCCCAACTTGATGCGGTGCTGGATACACCAGCACATATCTATCACCCGCGTACCCTGACCGCGTTTTATCGGCTGGTCGGGCGCATCCGGGCGGGGGTGTATGACCTGGTGGTATCGCTGTCACGCTCCCCGCGTGTGAGTGCGGCAATATTAGCGGCAGGTGTGCCGTATCGGGCCGGGCTAGACAGCGAAGGGCGCGGGTTCGGGTATAACATCCGTGCGCCGATCCACCCGAACGACCGCCGCCACGAAGTCGAAATTTACCTGGAGGTGGCACGGGCGATAGGCTTAACCCACACCAACGCGCAGCCGTGGGTACCGATCTCGGCGGATGTTAGCGAAACGGTGCAAGCACTCCGGGCCAGCCATCAGATCGATGCGCCTTATCTGGTGGTAAACCCGTCTGGCGGCAATAACCCCGGTAGCCAGATGGACGAAAAACGGTATCCGCCAGAACAACTGGCTACCATACTGAATACGGTGGCCCCGGCGGTAGGGGTTCGGCAGGTGGTTATTGTAGCCGGGCCAGGGGATGATGCTTTAGCGGGTCGTGTCGCTGCTGGGTTGCACAACCTGGCGTCTGTCGCGTTTGTCGGCTCGTTGACGTTCGCCCAAGTGGGGGGCTTGGCGCGGGATGCTATCGCCTATATTGGGAATGATACCGGCCTGACGCATCTCGCGGCGGCGGTGGGGGCGCGGACGGTGATGATCCTCGGTCCGACCGACCCAGCCCGTTATCGCCCGTATTCACCGGAGGCACTCGCCTTATGGAAGCCGTACACCACCGCCAACCGGGGGGCCACTGATGGCCCCCCGCGTGATTGGGACTGGCCCCGCGATGGTATCTCCCCGCTACCAGCCGCCCAGCAGATCGTCACTTTTCTCGATAGTTGATGTAAGGTTTTTACAAAGTCACATGGTAACTGCTCAGGGGCTTCACCCGCGAACCCCCACGATCTTTTGGAAAAACTTAGTAACTACTCAGCCCTCACCCCAACCCCTCTCCCAAACGTGCCTTTGGCACTGGGAGAGGGGCTAAATCACGCGATGAGAAGTCCCCCTCTCCCCGCGAAGCTGTGGGAGAGGGGGATTTAGGGGGTG
>DAOTUA010000002.1:0-15049 GCA_034437355.1 Anaerolineae bacterium
AAGGTGTACAGGAGTGGCTTGATGATTGATGTTCGCTGGCAAGATACGGCACAGACGATCCTTGTATTAGACTATCAGCGTAACTACTCAGCCCTCACCCCAACCCCTCTCCCCGCGAAGCTGTGGGAGAGGGGGATTTAGGGGGTGAGGGCGGGTGCGATACCGTAAAATGTGTTTAGTACCTGAGTAGTTACTGCCAGAGTAGTTACGTTACAACTGAGATACTTCGCTTGAACACACCCAGATCAGATAAGGGGGAATATGGCCGAAGGTGGTAAAAATCCATCCCTCCCGCCGCTAAAGTGGCGATAGTGGATACTCCCTTTAATCGGTTATATTGACATTCGGTTGCCAGCGCAAGCTGTAGCGCCCGCGTGTGTTCATTGAGGTGGCGGTGTACATCACCGTGACGCCATCTACCACCAAGAGATCGGCACGCCCGCCGCCAAAATTCGGAGAAACGGGCCGCAGTACCGGGTTATGCGCCCACGTTTCCCAGGGGCCATCAATCTGATCGGTGGTTGAGCGTGCAAAGCCCATCGCAAACTGGGTATCCCAGCCCCGGTTCAGCACATCCGGGCCGCGTATGCCTTCGTAGGCCATATAGTATCGATCCCCCACTTTTAACACCTCTGGTGAGGTCACATAACGGAAGTCGAAATACGGGTTGGCATCCGGCCCGCGTAAGTCTAACGGACCATAAGACCTGGCCCCGCCAAACAGCGGATCATGCTCGCACCGTGCTAAGCGGAAAGCGTCCTGTTCGACCTCAAAGCGATTGCCCTTGTAACAACGCATATGGGCCGGTGCGCTGCCGGCAGACATAAACACATACAGGGTATCGCCCTCTAACCACAAGCCCGGCGGTGCCCCCACCAGGCAATCGTGCGGTTGCCCTTCTATGTTGGGATGCTCGCCAATGCGTTCAACCTCTGAACAGGGGTGGTAAGATGTGGGCCATGTCCCGGTCGGGAACTGAATCGACACTGGCGGCGACCATTGCAGGCCATCCGGGGAAGTCGTTAGGCGCGTTTGGGCGTGCCATTCGTAGGCCATATACATTGTCTCGATCTCGCCATCGGGGGTGCGGGCGACAGCGACGCGGGGGTATTGCTGGGCGGTGATGTGGTCGCGCTCGTCGGTGCAGGGGCACCCACCACACGGCATTAAGCACACCGGCGCTTCGAGCTGGAAGGATTGCCCACCGTCGCTGCTGTTCCATAACGTCGTACAACCGGGGAACGCGACCGGGGCACCGCAACTATCGACCACCCCCGCTGACCAATCGCTGGCGTGCAGGTAAGACCAATAAACCGACGCTGACAGCTGCACCGTGTCACTCTCCCCGATGGGTAAGCCGACATCGTAAATGTCTAGTACCCAATCCGCCCGGCCCTCCCAGTAATCCGATAATGTCGGGTGTGGTGCTTGAGCGTAGGTGTGGCTGAAGATGACACTCAAACCCACTAGAAAGACGAATTTGCGCATGAAAAGCTCCAAGAACTTGCAGTGAATTGTTCGTATTGCTAAAGTTGAGAGGTGGTGGTTAACGTCCTCCATGATCATGTGTTATACTAATATACGTTTTGTAAACGGTGTACTGGTAACCCTGGAATCGGAAACCCAATGGCATCAATTAGCCTGATAGATTATCACAGAAACCTGGAAAAACTGCTGCGGCAGGACGTGACCGACCGTGTGATCGCACATTGTCGGCATATATTACAGTTCTACCCGCGTAACGGCGATACCTACCGGTTGCTCGGTAAGGCCCTGGTTGCAAGTGGGCAATGGGACCGCGCCGAGGACATCCTACGACGGGTACTAGCAATCTTCCCGGATGATTACGAGGCTCATTATCATCTCTCCGAAGTCTACCAGCAGACCGCCAACCAGGATGCCGCCATCTGGCACCTAGAACGCGCCCTGGAAATCATGCCGAACGATACCAGCCTGATGACCGAACTCCGGCGCTTATATCGGGATTATCGCGGCGTGCAACTCAACAAAATCCCGTTGACATCCAGTGCCGCTGCCCGCCAATATCGTAATAGTGGTATGTATACCAAAGCCATCGACACGATTTTAACGGCACTAGACCGCCAACCCAAACGCGAGGACCTGCGGCTACTGCTGGCCCAAACTTATTGGGAAAACAGCCTTTCGGTAGAATCGGCGGAAACCGCCCTTCAGGTACTGGAGACGATCCCTTATTGCTTCGACGCCAACTGGATACTAGCAACCCTCTGGCTACGAGAGCAGCGCCCTTCCGATGCTACCCCCTACCTGGCACGCATGGAGCAGATCGACCCATATGCTGCCTTGGAAATGGTGCAACAAGAACCCGTCGAGCCGGATATGTTCATGGTCGAAGAACTGGACTTCTCACGGGTGGCCCAACAACAGTTGGTCGCTTCTGGTAACGAGCTATTCGGCGACCTGGAAATAGAAGATGTCGATGAGGCCGCCCTGCTAGAAACGCCCGCCAAGGATCAACCAGACATCGACCGCGACCTGGGAACCGACGATTTTTTCGCGTCCGAGGTCCCTGCGGATTGGCTGGATGACGTTGGCGATATACAGCAGCTTGGCGAAGAAGAAACCTTTGCCGTTGACCAAGATGAGATGCGCGAACGCTTAGCCGCTAAACAAATGGACGACGAGGACGACGCGCTGGCGTGGCTAGACCAACCCGGCAGCGGCATGACCGGGCTGTTAGATGACGAGGCGACCCCGGCGCAGGCTGACGAGGACGACGCGCTGGCGTGGCTAGACCAACCCGGCAGCGGCTTCACTGGGCTATTAGGTGACGAGACCACCATCACCGGGCAGGATGCCGACCCGCTTGCCGCTGATGGAAATCCTGACGAGTGGATGTCTGGCACGACCGACGGCGGACCCGATGACCCGTTGGCGTGGCTAGAGGATGCCGGCGGCGAACGATCCGACCCGGATGAGGTGCAAGGTCGCTACACCGAAGCGGCTATGCTGGCCGCCGACAATGAGGACGACTACATCGGCGGCGAAGCCTCCGACCCGATGGCATGGCTAAATGACGACTTCATGGACCCGGATATTGAACCGGCTTCACCTGTCGATGATGATGACATGGCGTGGTTAGCCGACGATGAAATATTCGACACCGACCCTACCGATCACGATCAACCGGATACGGTAGCCGACGATGCCGACAATGATAATCTGCTGGATGATATGCTCAGCATGGAGGCGTTGACCTCTGACGATGACGACGAGTTTAACGATCTGTTCGGAGTATCAGCCAGTGACGCTCCCAACCCGTTAGAAAACGACGAAGAACCGGACTGGCTCAGTGAGGCCGATACCGACCTGGGCGGAACAATCGACCTGGAAGAAGATGCCATAGACGATGCGTTGGATTGGATGACAACCTTAGATGAAAACACCGACGATCCCGACTTCGACGCAATAGCAGACCTGGAAACGGATACAGGCGATACAGACGCGCTCGACTGGATGACATCGCTAGAAGCAGATGGCGAAGATATGGGCTTTAGCCCAACGGTTGGCCTTGATGATATGTCCCCCCCTGATGACGAGTATGACTGGTTAGAGGGCATGGCCGACGAAGAAACCACCAATGTTCCGACCAGCGATTTAGCCTGGTTACAAAACTTGGGGGATTCGGATCAGGCCGACGCTGATGATCTCGATGAATTTGACGACTTTATGGAAGATGAATTCGACCTCAGCGAGATTGTAGAAGATGAATTTATCGACTTGGAAGCGGACGCCGCCGCCATTGCAGAGGGTGAAGCGCCGGCATGGTTGCAAGAAGCACAAACCGGATCACTGTTAATTGGTGACGAGGGCGATACCGATTGGCTCACGGAACCAGCCACGGACAATCTAACTCCGATGGGAGACGAAGACGAGAGTTTGGATGATTTATTTGCGGAAGCCGACGCAGGGACAAATGATATGTACGAAGATGAAACACCGGACTGGTTAAGCGACTTTAATGACGACGAGGACGACGCCGACCTGGAAGACCTGTTCGCGGCGGCGGACGGCGAGCCAATCGCTGCCGACGACACGCCGGACTGGTTAGGCGGGATGGAGATGGAAGCCGACGAGGACGACGCCGACCTGGAAGATTCAGAACCTAATTGGCTGTCTAGCGTGGATTCGCCCGAACCCGATGACACACAATTCGAGCCTGTCACCCCTTCCTGGATCGATCAGGCCGATACCTTCGATGATCAAGATGATGCGACCTGGTTTGAAAATGATGTCGAACCGGACGATCTGTTTGCCGAGCCGGAACCCGTCGTGAATGAGTTTGACGACGCACAACCAGACCCCACCACCGAGTTTGCCACCTCATCACTATCAGCCGATACTGAGCCAGATGTCCCAAATTGGTTGACCTACGACCCCGATGATGAATTCTTGAACGACCCTATTGACGATACTTCGCCACCACCACAACCGGAGGAATCCCTCGCCAGGGATGACGATCTGACAAATACAGTTCCAGAATGGCTTAACGCCATGGTACCCGGCTTAGATTCGCTCGATTTTTCGCCGCAAGCTGAAGAACCCATCGAAACTGAATTTATCCAAGATACAACTTCTCATCGTGCCCGCGAGTCCGCCCCCGATGAACCGCAGGGCAACCCTACCCGTGCTTTCAAGTGGCTGATCGATATTGTGGACCAAGAGGCCGAAAGCCCGATGGCCGCTGCCCGTCGTCGTCCGCGTTTCGTGTTTACACGTCCCCCGCTGTGGCAGCGCCGCCGGAACGTATCTGAGAATATGTCACTCGATGATATAGCCGGGGATGACGAACCACCCGAAGGCGAACCCGCCTGGTTAGATGACGCACTAGACGATCTTGATTAGATTTTTGCTCAAATTGGTCGTGTTTTGACGCGCACAAGCCGCCAAAATGCGTTAAGATAAAAACGTTATACATTGTATTGATTAAACGCAGTGCCGACGTGAGAGGCTTGATTTATTATGTCACCCTCGGATTCGCCAGATTTCGATAATATGTCCCCAGAAGAAATGATGCGCTGGATGGAGACGCTCGCCAAGCGGCAGGGCGCGGATGCCTCCGGTTTTACCACCGATGCCAGCGCGGAGGTCACCGACCCGACCGACTACGACGAAAAGGACTTCGGGCCGGGCTATATCCCCTATGGGCAGGAGAACAAACCGGCAGCTCAGGCCAAACCGGAGCCGGAACCGGAACCAGAGCCGGAACCGGAGCCTGCCACCAACGCCGCCGAAGTTGACTTCGAGAATATGTCGCCGGAGGAGGCTATGCGCTGGATGGAAACGCTCGCCAAGCGGCAGGGCGCGGATGCCTCCGGTTTTACCACCGATGCCAGCGCCGAGGTCATCGACCCGACCGACTACGACGAAAAAGACTTCGGGCCGGGCTATATCCCCTATGGGCAGGAGAACAAACCGGCAGCCCAGGCCAAACCGGAGCCGGAACCCGAACCCGAACCGGTTGATGAAGGCTTGGGCTGGCTAGACGACCTCGCCGCCGAAGCCAGCGCCACCACCCCCGATGACCTGCCCGACCTCGGCGATCTGGATAGCCTCACCGCCGAACTCGATGACGTACTTGAGGACACCCAACCGGCGCAAGCTGAAACGGCGGGTATCTCGTGGTTAGAGGGCCTCACGGCGGAAGAACCCGAACCCGACTCACCCGCCACCGATTTTGATCCGTTAGGCGCTGGCGTAGACCCGATGACATGGCTAGAGAGTCTCGCCAAGAAACAAGGGGCCAAGCAAGAAGAACTGCTCACTAGCGCCGATATGGACATCCCCGATACCGACCCAGCCGCCCAAGTCACCGGCCCCGGCTACGATAGCTATGACGTGGACGACGAAGGCGAAGCCGACCCCACCGCCCAAGCCGATCCCGAAGATTGGCTGAACGCCTTAGCCCAAGATCACACGCCGGAAGCCTTCGCCAAAGATGACGCGGAAGAGCAAACCATGGACGCCGCCGATCCGTCAGCGTGGCTCGGTGAACTTGCCAACGAGCCAGACCTTGCCGACCGTGTGCCGAAGTTCGACCCCAACCCACAACCCACCGACACACAAAAAGCCCCCTCCGGCGACCTCATCGCAGATATGCTCAACCGTGGTGAAACACCAGACCCCGACGAAATGCAGTCCTGGATGTTACAGAAAATGGGTGAGTTGGAAGAACTCAACAAAAACCCGCATCCCATCCCCGATGAAGCCGATAGCCCCGCTGCCAAGGCCGACCCAGATGCCCCCGCTATCGAAGGTCAGATGCCCGACTGGTTGCAGCAGATGGCCCCCACCACACAGGCCGACGAAACAACCGTCGCCGGTGATGACGATGACGACATCAGCGACCTGGAAGCCCTGTTTAGCCAGGCCGAGACCGACCCCGCCGCCTTTCAAGCCGACGCGATGCCGGATTTCCTCAGTGAAGTTGAAATCCAACCGGACGATACCCAGGGCGAACCATCGCCCCTCAGCGATGAGATTAGCGTCCCGGATATGCCCGACTGGCTCATGGAGGATGTGACACAGGAGGGCGATTCGCTTGATAATGTGTTTGCCAATTTTGAAACCAGCGAGGTCGAACAACCAGAAATTCCAGCCGATGACCTATCCGGCGAACTCGACCCGGAATTGATCTCTCGGTTAGACCCACGCGGGCAAGTTGAGTTCGATGATGACCCCTGGGTCGATGCGTTGGGGAGCGACCAAGATGTTGAGGTAAGCGCCACCGATACCCTGCCGGAGTGGTATATCGAAGCAATGAACGACCCCGACCGCAAAGCAGAAGTTGACGCGCTAGCCGGGCCGCAATTGCAATCTGCCGACCTGCCGCCGGAGGGCAACCTGCCGCCAGGCCAACGTGAACCGATCCCCGATTGGCTCGGCTATGCTACCGCGACCATCACCCCCGGCCCAACCGAACAAACATCCGCAGCAGAAGATATACCGGGTTGGCTCGTCACCGAACAGGCCGACGCCGCAGATGATATGTCACTCCCCGCCTGGCTTTCAACTGATGGCGAGGATGCCGACGGGCAGGACATCCCCGACTGGTTGTTAGAAACCATCGACGAGGAGGACAAACCCGTCGAGGCGGTTTCCGTGCCGGACGATGACCCGCCGCCCGCCGCATCGCCCCCGCCAAAGTCCCCTGTCCCGGTGCCCCAGGCCGCACAGATCGACGTGCCAGCCGTATTACAGGCCGCACGCGCTAGCCTGACAGATGGCGACACCGACCGGGCACTTGCCAATTATGAGCGCGTTGTACGGGCCAACGATCAACTAGATGCGGTCGTGTCCGATGTAGCTAAGCTAATCGAAAAGGATAAAGGCAACGCCGCCGCGCACCGTGTCCTTGGCGATGCGCTCATGCGGCAGGGCAAGCTACAGGCCGCGCTAGACACTTATCGGCGTGCGCTCAACATGCTATAATCTGCGTCGGGTTCTGGGGAACCGGAACCCGTTTTTGAAATCATGACGCACAATCATAGGAGAGTCTCTTTTGGAACGCACCCTGATTATTGTCAAGCCAGATGCCGTCCAGCGCGGCCTAACCGGTGAGATTATCAAACGCCTGGAACAACGCGGCCTGCGCATTATTGGCATGAAATTTGCGCAAATCTCCGAAGCACTAGCTAAGAAACACTATGCCGAACATGACGGTAAGCCGTTCTTCGGTGGGTTGGTGTCGTATATCACGTCTGGGCCAGTTGTGTTGATGGCCATGGAAGGGACCAACGCTATTGCCGCCTCCCGTACCACCATCGGCGCGACCAAACCATTTGAAGCCGCAGCGGGTACCATTCGCGGTGATTTCGCGCTAGAAGTCGGGCGCAACCTGATTCACGGCTCGGCCTCCCCGGAGGAGGGCGAAGCGGAAGTCGCCAACTTCTTCAGCGCCGACGAACTCAGCCCTGGCTGGTCCCGTAACACCGACGCCTGGATATTCGAGTAACCAGCACACCCCACCATATGCTAAGGGCCACTGCTCAGGGTCTTCGACCTCGCACCCTGTATGGTTCACTTTCACCCACCGCGTAGGGTTTTACCGACATCGTACCGCACCATTTTTTGTAGGGGAGTCCCTCCGTGGACTCCCAAAACTCACATCGCCAAGAACGACTCAAGAGATTCACCCCCGCCCCCCCCACAAACTTTTGCTGTGAAAATCGTAACGACTCAGGTAGCCTGCTTGAATCCTCCAGCCATCCCATAGGCATCAAGTTAAGGCAAGTGCGTGACGTTTGGCCCTCACCCTCGATCCCATAATGGGAGAGGGAAGACAAACTTCGGCAAGCATGGCTATTTGTGCTTTGCATGTGAGTGTTAAGCCCCCTTCTCCCACCGCTTCGCAGGGTTCGCATCGCGTGATTTAACTCCTCTCCCAGTGCTAAAGGCACGTTTGGGAGAGGGCTTTGGGGTGAGGGCTGAGTCGTTACTGCTAAGCGAGCATAAGGGGATGCTCCCGCTAATCGAATACAACCTGCGACGCGATATTCTCCAGCGTTGCCGGGCCAATGCCTTCGATGTCATCCAACTGAATTAGCTCGGTAAACGGGCCGTTCGCTTCGCGGTAGATCACGATACGCTCGGCAGTGACCGGGCCAATCCCCGGTAACACCGTTAGCTCGGTGGCGGTGGCGGTGTTGATGTTGACGATCTCCCCCCCGATAGGCGTTGCCAGCGCAAGCTCCGCCTGGACGGTAGCCGCACTATCGACTGCCCCCGCGCCGGGGGGCCCAGTGATCGCCGCCCGTTCCGGCACATGCACCTGGTCCCCATCACGTAGCTTATCGGCTAAATTAACCCGTGTCGTGTCGGCTTCATCCGTCACCCCGCCCGCCGCGTTGATGGCGTCGGTTACGCGGCTACCTGGTGGGAGCGTGTAAAGTTGTTCGGCATTGGCAACTGCCCCGGTCACGTAAACCATGATCGGGGCCGGAGTAGGGGTGGGTTGGCGGGTGGGGGTGGGTTGCGGTGGGATAATGGTGATCTCGACTGGGGCCGGGCGCGTGAACCATAACAACCCGCCCCCCGCGATCACCGCACCGATCACCATCAAGAAAACTGTAATCGTTACCCATGTGCTATTCTCTGATGGCACAGTGACGCTTCCTTGAATACCAACGATTTATAGCGGATGCTAGTATTTCTTAACCAGGGTCCGGTAGGATGTGGGTTGGCGCGTCTGCATGAACTGGTATTCCTCCCGGAACTTGCGTACAGTGTCCAGGTCGATACGAGCGATAGTAAAGCCCTCTAGCGGTGCGCCGGTTTCCGGGTCGGTTTCATCGACCATCGACGCATAAATCTGCCCACGCGGGCCGATCACCATGCTATCGCCACCAAAAGTTAACGTGACATCCTCACCAACGCGGTTAGCAGCCACCATATACACGCTGTTTTCGTAGGCACGGGCGCGAGTGTACGCTTTCCACTCGTCAATATTCGATGCTTCCCAGTTCGCCAGACACAGGATAATCTCGGAGCCATCGAGCGTCAGGCTGCGGGCCACTTCTGGATAGGCTAGATCGTAACCGAGCATCATACCAATCGTCCCGATCTCGGTTTCGATGACGGGCAATTTATACCCTTCGCGGAAGGCCATTCGTTCCTCGCCGCGCAGGTGAATCTTGTTGTAGCTTTCCAGCAGTTCGCCCTCTGGCCCCACCAGCACCGCCGAGTTATACAGCACGCTTTCAACTTTTTCTTTGGTCACCATGCCAAAGGCAATATACACGCCGTTTTCGTTGGCTCGCTGTGCCATCAGGTTGACGGTCGGGCCGGGGATGCGCTGCGCCAATTCGGTAAAGCGCACACCTAACTCAAACCCACTGGTGACCAACTCCGGAAAGACGATCAGGTCTACCCGTTGCTGGGAGGCAACCTTCGAGATCATGTCCGACATTTTGACAAGATTCTCTTCCATCTCGCCGATTTTGGGCTGCATTTGCACGATGGCAATCGTTATTTCTCGCATAGGGTATCCTTGTTATCTGGGTTCTGTGTATAAACTAAAACCATTTTAACGGTTTATGCTGCTTTATGCACGGGAGCTTATCCGCTGGTTTTGCGTAATTTATCCAGCAAATTCTTGAGGGGTAGCGGCAGCGGCGCTTCAAATTGCAAACGCGCCCCGGTAATCGGATGATCAAAGCGAATTTCCGCCGCGTGCAAGAACTGTCGCTTGAGTTTGACGCGCTGCTTGCGGTAGCCATAAACTGTATCGCCCACAATTGGCGAGCCAATAAACGCCAGATGCACGCGGATTTGATGCGTGCGCCCGGTATGAATCTGGCAGCGTAAAAGGGCTTGCTCGCCGCTGAAGTTATCCGCCAAAACCTCAAACTCGGTTTGGGCCGGCTTGCCATCCCGCACTACCGCCAACCGCTTACGCTGTTTCGGGTCGCGCCCGATCGGAGCATCGATCATCCCGGTGACGGTCGAGGGGACCTTTTCCGTGAGCGCCAGATAAAACTTCTCTACTGTCCGCGCCTGGAACTGCGCCATCAATGCCACGATCACCGGGTCACTCAGGCCGACCACAATTAGCCCGCTGGTGTCTTTGTCTAGCCGGTGGACGATGCCTTTACGCTCAGTTTGCATCAGATGTGGGAATTGGGATAGCAGCCCATTAACCAGTGTGCCGGTTTCGTTGCCCACCCCCGGATGCACCACTAACCCGGCGGGTTTATCCAGCACCGCCAGATGCTCATCCTGATAGATGAACGTTAACGGCATGGCTTGCGGGGCGAGTTCGGTTGTCTGCGGCTCCGGTAGTGTGACGCGCACCGTTTCGCCGCCGCGTAGCTTGGCCCCAGCTTTGTTGGTGGGGTCGCCATCTACCAGAACCAGCCCGTCTGCGATCAGTTGTTGTACTTGCGTGCGGGAATGTTCCGGCAAGTGGGTAGCCACCAGCTTATCAAGCCGTTCGCCTACGCTACCGACCGTAAATTCAAGCGTTTCAGGTTCAGTCATGATGTGTACACTCGTTAATGCCGCCTTCTATTATACGTTCTATGTGAAATTCAAAATGGGTGGGGTTTCATCCCATATCCCACCACTTTTTCTGGAAAAAGTGGACAAAAAGCGTCCATTTTGACTGAACATAGCCCCTTCATCGCTTTCTTGGCTTCTTTCTTTCTGGGAAGTAAAGAAGAGAAAAGCATAAAACTAAGAAGAAACCTGCTATTTCACATCGGGCGTATGATACGTTGATGTTGCCCAGTCGCTATCTTCAGGCGGTTTCCGGTGCATTCCCGGTGATGTCGCGTAGCAGCGGCGAAATTTTCGCCCCAAGTGGCAAGCCGATGTCTTGTTCCAGGTAGATTTGCGCGGCAGCCATCGCCGCCCCGATGATCCCGGCCTGGTTCTGGAGGGCAGCGGGTACAATCGGCGTGTTGGTTTCGAGATATTCAAAGTATTTTTCGTGTTTTTTGCTCACCCCGCCGCCGATAATGTACAGGTCCGGCCAGAACAGCTTATCCATCTCTTGTAAGAAACGGTTAACCCGTTTGCCCCACTTTTTCCAGGATAGGTCCTCCGCTTTACGGATAGCATCTGCCGCATAGTTCTCCGCTTCCATACCTTTCATTTCCACATGCCCAAACTCGGTATTGGGCACTAAGTTCCCGTTGACGAAAATCGCGCTGCCGATACCCGTCCCCAATGTCAACACGATCACCGTCCCCAGGTTGCCCGCCCCTTCCCCGAACGTAAATTCCGCGATGCCGGCGGCGTCGGCGTCGTTGAGGACAATAAACGGGCAATTGGTCTTTTCTACGAAAATGCCTTCAGCGTCGATGCCGATCCAACTATCATCGACGTTCGACGCCGTCAGCGTTACCCCGCCCTTGACCACTGCCGGGAAGGTACACCCGACTGGCCCTTTATAGCCAAAGTGATCGACCACCTGCGCGACAACCTCCGCCACTTGATCCGGTGTGGCGGGCTGTGGCGTGGGGATGCGGTGGCGCTCCGATGCGAAGTCGCCCTTTTTCACGTCCACCAACGCGCCTTTAATCCCACTGCCGCCAATATCAATGCCTAGTATATGCTGCATAATGCCTATTATCTCCGAATGGTTCCATCATCCGCCCTTATTCTAACGTTAAACTGAGGCTAGCCATAGCATCAACCCGGCTGGTTAGTGTATCTTTTTCGGCTGAAACGTTCCTGGTAGATTTTCTCCATAATGCTTCGCTAGCGGGAAGGGGGCATTTCAACCAATTTCGATAACGACTCTGCCTGCCCCCCCCATGCACGATCTGATTTACGCGCTGGCCTGCCGCCGACCTGTGTTATAATAGCTTTAAACCATCTGCTAAAACATCACTAGGAGTCACTTTGGATTCACTGAAGTTTGCACGTTTTATTGTCGATGCCATAGAGGACAAAAAAGGCGAAAACATCACCCTGCTCGACCTGCGCCCGGATGCGCTCATGGCGGATTTTCTGATCATCGCTAACGGGTCCAGTGATCGCCAACTTCGCGCCCTGACCGATCACGTTCAATCTACCGTGAAAGAGACGTTCCGCAGCCGTCCCTACGCCGTCGATGGGACACCCCGTAGCGGGTGGGTGTTGCTGGACTTCGGCGATGTGGTCGTTAACCTGTTCACGGAGGATGAACGCGATTACTACGACCTTGAGGGCCTATGGCGAGACCGATCACAGGTCTTGCTCAGCATCCAGTAAGCCGTATCGCCCCCTCACCTGTTGCTCTTATACCCCCCACTCACGCGGATGATCGCGCCAAGCGGCAATCGTCGTCAGTGTCGCCTCATCGAACAGGCCGCGAGCGTGGGCACGTTGCGCTAAGACGGTGAACGGGGCCAGGGTGTGCAGGCGCACACCCTTCGCATCGAAGGCCGCTAACGCCTCTCGAAACTCATAACTCACAATCGTAATACAGTCCGTCACCTGTGCGCCTGCTTCCCGGAGCGCATCCACCCCAGCCAGACTGCTGCCCCCGGTCGTGACTAAATCCTCAATTAACAAAATGCGCTGGCCGTCCACGTTGCCACCCTCTATCTGCTGCCCCTTGCCATGACCTTTGCGCTGCTTACGCACGAACAGCGACGGGCGTTCGACCACGTAGCCCAACGCGGCGCTGTGGGGTATCCCGGCAGCCTCGATCCCGGCGATGGCGTCATAGGCCAGGTCATGCTCACGGACCCAACTCCGCATAGCGTCGATCACGCTGTGCCAGGCTGCCGGGTGATAGGACAGGCAGCGGTTATCTACGTAAACGGGAGAGTGTATCCCGCTTTTGAACGTCACCGGTTCATCTGGCGTGAAAGTCACCGCGCCAATATCCAGCAGCGCATCGCAAACTTGCTGTTGTAGTTCTTGTTTTGTCATGGTGTGCCTTAGCCTTGTGCTTCTTGGTAGATGATGGCAGCCGCTAGCGGGCTGCGATAGATCAGCGCGGAGTAGTACATCACGGCGGCGGCCCCGGCCTGCTGCATCGCTTGGTAGCTGGCCCCGTCTAGCACGCCCCCACTGCCGATCACGTCAACCGCTGTCGCTTGCGGTGTGGCGCTCAGTGTACGGACGGCGTGTAATGCGTGATCGTGCAGCCGCCCACCGCCGATCCCCGCCGTGTGCGCTCCGTCCGGGGTGGGGGCGGGCAGCGTGTTGGTAGCAATCACCGCCCTGACGCCCGCCTCGGCAAAAGCCGTCATCAACCCGGCATATTGATCGTCACCCAGGCACGGCCCCACCTTAACCCATACCGGGACATCCCCCGCCGCCCCAACCAGCGCCCGGCACAGCCGCCGCGCTTTGTCGGTTGTCTGGTTGCCGGATGGGTCATCTTCGGTATTGGGGCAACTCAGGTTCAACGTGAACCACGACGGGCGCACCCCCGCCGATGTAAAAGCGGTTAGCGCGTCTAACGCCTCTTGTTGTTCCTGGTCCGGGTTGGCGATGCCGGGGCTAATCGCGATGTTGACCCCATATACGGCGGGGAGATCGGTTTGGTGCTGGCTTAAAAACATCGCGGCGGCCCGTGCGCCGGGGTTTTTAAGGCCAATCCGGTTTTGTGTCGAGCGCGTGCTGGCATCCCGCCATAGTACCGGGCCGGGATTGCCGGGGCGCGGGTAGCGCGTATAACTGCCGAACTCAACCGGACCCACCAGGCGCGGGATTGTCCGCCAGCCGGGGATCATATTGTCCCCGTTCTTGACCGCTAGCAGGGCTTCTCCCTCTAAACGGAAGCCCAGGCCCTTCACCAGCCCGGCGGATAATATCAACGGATGCGGCAGCCCCACCCCACCAACCGAGATCGGCTGGTGCGGTTGCATCCGCCCGATCAGCCCCGCCACACTTCCGCTACCTGGTAGCTTATCCAGCACACACAGCGCCCGCATAAACCGGTTGTGGGCGGTTTGTGCGTCTGTGCGCAGCGTTAACGGAAGCAGCATCCGGTACAGGTTATCGATCAGCTTGATCATGCTTGCCCCGCAAACAAGTTCACGCCGTAACCCGGCCCGATCAAGAATTGCTCGCCATCGTAGACCTGCACACCGCGTATCCACACCTCCCGCACCGCCCCATAGACGGTCATCCCGTCAAATGGCGACCAGCCCGGCGCGGTGTGTAAGCCGTCGTTGCGAATGTGCCATTTTATATCCGGGTCGATCACGGTATAGCTGGTGTCGTCCGGGGGGACGCCGAAAATACGACGCGGGTTATCCGCCAGCAGCGCCGGGAGTTGATCGGGCGTGAGCCGCCCCTCTTTGACGGCCAGCAGCATCAGCGGCAGCGTGGTTTCTAGCCCCGGCACACCATAGACCGGCACCCCCGCCGCGTTGTGCTTTTCCGGGAGGGTGTGCGGCGCGTGATCGCTTTCGACCACATCCACCACGCCCGCCGCCAGCGCCGCCCATAATGCATCGACATCGGCCTGTGTTTTGAGTTCCGGTTTCATGAGTCCCAACGGGCCGAGCGTTGCGACATCGCGTTCGGTCAGGTAAAGGTGATGCGGGCATACTCCGATTGTAACGGG
>DAOTUA010000003.1:0-27872 GCA_034437355.1 Anaerolineae bacterium
CGGCAAGACTTGCGTATTTTCCGCCTCGACCGCATCAGCAGCGTACAAACCACAGCATATACCTTTACCCCACGCCCGGACTTCGATTCCCTGGATTACATCAGGCGTGCGCTCAGTGAGCCGGAAGGGTTCCAGCAGGTTGAAGTTTTGTTTGCCACGACCCCGGAGGAAGCAAAGAAGTCAATACCTCCAAACCTGGGCGAGTTTGAGGTTGTGAAGGACGGGGTGATGTTCCGTTGCCCGGCGCTTCGTCTAGATTGGATTGCGGCACTCCTCCTCAACCTCGACTTTCCGATTCACATCGTACAGCCGGAAGAACTGAGGGACGAGTTACGCAGATTGGCACATAAGGCTCTCAGAATCGTAGAGACATAGCGTGCAACCGCATCCAGCTTTAATAGTTAGTGCCGCCGTTTTCACTGGGGCGCAGCGGTTTATAGCGCAGTTCTGAATTGCCTAGTGTGTCCAAAATAACACACGTTTTCTTTACCCTGGATTGTATCATATACGTCGGATTTGCTGTTTTCGCAACAGGCTCTAGACCGCTTCGAGATGATTCGACCTCATCTGGAGGACGAGGTACCGCTGGCACAGTTGGCACACCATCATGGAAAGTCAGAACGCACGCTGCGCCGCTAGGTGCTGCGCTATCAGGCGGATGGCCTATCTGCGGGATTCCGCAGGTGTTGTACGTGGATAATGGCACCGATTTCACCTCAACTCATTTGGAACAAGCTTGCCACAATCTCAAAACCCGCATTATGCATTCCCCGCCCGCAAAACCGCAGGGTCGTGGCAAGGTTGAGCGTGGCGTTCGCTTTCTCAAGAATGCCTTGTTTTTTGCCGATAGCTTGTTTCTCAAGAAGCCGTCACGCATCATGGCGCTGCTGATGGTGATGGGATTAAGTCTACTTGTCTATGCGCTAGCACAGCACCAGATTCGCCAGCAACTGGCCGAACGTGACGAGACGCTGCCCGACCAAACCGGTAAACCGACTCAGCGATCCACGGCCCGGCGTGTGTTCCAGATGATGGAAGGGATTGACGTACTCATCATTGAGCAACGCGGTGTCCAACAGCGGCTCATTCTCAATCTGATCAACCTCCGCAAACGCTACGATCTGCTCGAGTGAACTGTGAAATGTGAGTTAAACCTACGCAGCGACGCTAAAACAGCGGTATCACAGCGACTTTTGCGCGTCGGTGATGTAAGCGTCTATATCCTCGCGGGTGATCTCGCCAAGGTGGAAACCCGTCACCACACCATCTGGGTTAAGGATGTAGGTCACGGGTAGGTTGATCACCCCGAAACCGTCCGAGATGACATAATCCGGGTCTAGCACAATTGGTAAGGCATCTAGCTGAAACACACGCCGAAAATCGCGAATGGTGCTGAGCTGCTCGCCATGGTTCACAGCTAGCACAGTCACATCGTCGCGACCTTCCGCCATTAACGTCTCGAAAGCAGGCATTTCTCGTTGGCAGGGGACACACCACGTCGCCCAAAAGTTGAGAAATACGACTTGGCCCTGATAATCGCGAATGGTGCGGGTCTCATCGTCCAGTAATTGCACCTCAAAATCTGGCGGTTGCCAGCCGACGGCTGCGTTTGCGCCGCTGGCAGGGACCCGCGCCGGGCGGGTAGCGGTTGGGTCCGGCGGTTGGTTGGCAAATAAGATAGTGGCTGCCATAACGAGACTAACGATAGCAAACCCAAGTATCATCAACGGTAGTCGCCAAGATCGGAGCGATTGTTCGGGCATGGTGGCCTCCCTATTGGGCAGATAGCGTGTGCATCAAGTTTAGGCCGGTGATTAAAAACCCGGTGTTTGGGGGGACGAATTTTGACCGTTTGCCGCTACTACATGTGGCTGCCATACGGTGGCATCATACCCGTCCCCAGGCGTTAGCTAGCCTGATCATTAGCAGCGACCTGGGGAAACTCCTGTGTGATTTCCGGTTGATCGCCCTCCGCGCTGATGCTGCTATCGCGCACATGGACATTCTGCCGGATTGAGTATTCTTTATCCGCTTTTGCGATAACATGGCTGTTAACGGGGGCGACAATCGCCACAAACAGCATAAGCGCCAATAACTTCAAGATTGAACCGGGGATCAATATCCCGACGCCAACAATAATCCCAAGTAAGCCCAACGTCGCAACCTTGCCGGAAGCGTGCAAGCGGCTGTAGGCATCCGGTAAACGGATTACACCGAGTACGCCTACGAAAGAGAAGAACAGACCAAACACGAAAAAGAAAATAGCAACCAGTTCTTGAATCAATAAACCTGTCAAAATACCCGTCCTTCCCCCACAAAGCGGGATAGGGCTAAAGTCGCCACAAAACTAAGCAAACTCAAGGCAAGCGCAACATCAACTAAGAGGGTTTGCCTTTCGATGACGGCTAGTAAAACGATAATCCCTAACAATATGGTCGTGATCAGGTCGATAGCAAGCATCCGATCAGCGATGCGCGGCCCACGTATTAAACGATAGGCTGCCGGGATCAACATTAACACCATCAGGAACAACACCATTTGCAAAATAATCTGAAATACGGATTCACTCATAGCCTAGTACCTTTCTGATACGGTGTAGCCGCCGGGCTTGCTCGGCTTGTATCTGTTCGGGGGTTTCTGTCTGAAATAGGTTATGGATGTGCAAAAGTGTTTCATCCTCGGTTTCTTCGATGTCGATCACCATCTGCCCCGGTGTAATGGTGATGGCATGTGAACTCATCGCGGTGGTGATCTCGTTTTTGGTTTCGTCCTGCGTGGAGATTTTTACAACCACCGGATCCAGCAACTCCGACATAGGCCCTGGGTTCAATACCAATTTGGCCACCTGCACGCTAGAAACGAAAATGTCTAAGATCAGGCGGGTAGCATAAATCATCAGGTTCCAAACCTGAGACAATATACGCCCATACTTCAAGTTCAGGTTATAGGCCTGGCCCAACACCAAAGCACCAAAGCTAAGGACATAGCCAACGATGAACCCCTGCCATGTCAGTTGATTACTGAAGGCCATAAAAATTAATGTGAACGGAAACGCTAATGCGGCAACAGTAATCAACAGGTTACCTCCAGTTTGAATTGCGGTTTGGCTTGCGAACAGAATCGGGTCGGGTGCATTAGGGGCCAACCTCCAGCGCGATACTATCAGCAGTGACTAACCCGATCGCATCAATGTAAATGTTTTGATCGCTAATTTGCGCGACCGTCTGGTTAGCGACATCAAATAGAGGTGTGGCCCAGATACCTAGCACAAGCGAGAGCGCAATCAGAATACCGGGGGCCAGTGGTAAATCGTTCTGGCCTTCTGGCTTGAGCTTCGTAGTGGCCTCGGTTTGTTCCCGTTGGAAAACCAGCGTCCAGGTGCGTGTCATATACATCAACGTAATGATACCTCCGCCGACAGTCAGCCCGACCAACCACCAGCTATTAACGTCAATCCCACTGCGGACCAGCGCCAGCTTGCTAATGAAACCATTCATCGGCGGCAACCCGGCCAACGCCATCCCACCGAGTAAGTACAACACCCCGACGATACCGGGCAAGCTCTTGCCAACGCCGACTACCTCCGTAAGCGTGGCGGTTTTGACTTTGGTCTTACTGCTGACTACGCCAAAGAGCATCAGCAACGACGCCTTAATGAAGGCATGATTAAACGCATAGACAATCGCCGCTGCGAGGGCAAGCGGTGTCCCCCAGCCGATGCCCATCAGGATAAAGCCGATCTGCCCAAAGGTACTATAGGCCAACATGCGCTTGCCGTCGTAGGTGCTGAACGCGCCCAGGCCGCCAAAGTAGATGCTGATGATACCCAGGCCTAATAACCACATTCGGATCGTATCTGCTTCGGCAACAAACAGCAACGTGATCATGCGGATGATACCATAGACGCCGATCTTAACAACCACCGACGATAGCACCGCGTGAACGGGCGTCGGCGCGGTGGTGTGGAAGTCCGGCTGCCAGTAGTGAAACGGGAACACCGCACTTTTGAGCAAAAATGCGCACATCAACATAATTGCGGAGGCGCTCGCCAACAGTGGGCGCTCATCCGTGCTGAGCAAGCGGGCAACATCCGCCATGTTCAGTGTGCCGAAGCTGGCATAAATCGACACGATGCCCAATAGCAGAAAGAGCGTCCCCATAGAGCTAATGAAGATATACTTGATGGCGGCCTCTAGGCCGAGTTTGTTGTCGCTGATGGCAACTAGAGAAACTGAACTCAGCACCATCAGTTCCATAAAGACAAACATTGTGAAAATATCGCCGGTAATGAACGCGCCCAGCAGCCCGGTCTCCATACACAGGAACAGAAACGTAAACGCCCGTACGCGCACAACTTTATCGCGGCAGTGGATGGCGTACAGCAGCCCTGCCGCCATCACGGTTGTCGCCATCAGCGCAAACACACCAGAAAGCATATCGGACACAAATACGATGCCGTAAGGCGGTTGCCAGTCCCCCAGGCGGTAAATCTGCGGGCCGATTGCTAAATTCTGACGCATAAGAATGATGCTAAATATCCAGGTGATGAACGCGGACCCAAAGCCAAGCCAACGTTGTACAATATTACTGGGTACGAGCAGGCTAATCACCCCACCGATAATGGGTGTGAACACCATGAGCAGCAGATACAGATTATTTTCCATGTTGTTTTTTTTGTCCCAGTTCGTTATTTCTGTAGTTGGTCAACATGATCGCTATCGATGGTATCGAAGCGACGCGATACCACATTCACCATCGCCAGCAGCAATGCAAAGGACCCAAACCCAATGACAATAGCCGTCAAGATGAGCGCCTGCACAAGTGGATCGCTGGGCTGGGCACGTTCGGCTAGGTCGGTATAAGCGGCGACCTGCCCATCAAACGCACCAGATGCGAGGAACAGCAGGTTCACAGAAGTAAACATGACACTAAAGCCCATCGCCGCTTTAATCAGGTCACGGCGCAGCAGTTGGAACACGCCAATACCGAAGAAGGCCCCCGTTGCCAATGAGAAAATCACATCCATATCAGCTTATCCTCTCCATCAAATACGCTCAAAATTAGTCCGTGCCTTCGGGTTGGTAGATCGGGGTACGGCCCCGCGCCCGGCTAGCATCGTAGTTCGGATCATAGGTTTCGTCACCGGAGAGCATCTCGACATCTCGCGGATGCGCGACAGCTTCCAGTATCACACCAACGGCCCCAAAGACCACCAACCCAATCGCGACCTCAAAGACGATTGTCGTAGCCAGCTTCAGCCCGGCAAAGTCGAACCAAGCCACCTTCATTAAGCCCATCCAGGCACCACCAAACACAATGGGTAAAGCTGCATTGATGATCGCCAGCAGCAACCCGCCGCTAATGAAGTTCTGCGGATGTAACCACCGGATGCGGTCTTTCATCTGGTAGTAGCCGAAGATCACATAGCCCAACGAGAGCGCCAGCCCACCCGTAATACCAGCAGTGAAGCCGTCCCCCGGTGCGCCGGCCCCGTAAAAAACATGAACAAAGGCCAAGAGCAGCGCCAATGGGAACACAAGATAGACGGCAGTACGGGTAAACGGTGTCGAAATGACAATATCCTGCTGTCGCTCTTGCGGGTTGTCCGGCAGTTCATCTATACCCTGTTCTTTGCGGCTGACAGAGAGCAGCGTCAGAACCCCCAGCCCGCACACGGCAAACACGATGATCTCGACAAATGTATCCGCACCGCGAAAGTCGGTGAGAATAGCGGAAACCACATCCGTCACGCCAATTTCCGGGAAGGCGTTTTCCAGGTGCCAGGTGGCAATCGTACCGCGAGCTGGGCGGTTAACCAGGGCCGTGAGTGCGAAAACAAACACACTGAAGCCGATCCCAACACTAATCAACACATCACGGATGATGCCCCCGCGTGAGATTTGCCATAGCTCATCAGCAACCGTCTTGCGGTGGGTGTGGCTAATCCGGCTAATCATCACAATCAGTAAGACCGTCGCCAGCGTTTCAACGAGGAACTGCACCAGCGCCACATCCGGGGCAGAATTGACAATGTATATCCCGGCGATAGCATACCCAAAAATCGACAACGCCAGCACCGCGATCAGATGACGTTTGATAATTACGGACGCAATCAACCCCAGCAGGCCCAACAGAATTAACATGATGCTCAGGCTATCGACCAGGGTAAAATCGGTATTGATCAGTGCCAGCCAATCGGCAGAGACCAGCGTTTGCATCATCGGGGAGGTGACCAGAATAACAGCTACCACCCCCAGGATGTAGAACAGGTAGTATCGGATACGCCCATTTTGCAGCCCGGCGAGCCAGTCGGCAAAGCGTTCTAGCGAGCCGATCAAGCCAGCATAGGCTTGTGCGCCGTTGAACGGCAGGAAGGACCAATCGCCAACAAATGACTGCCGCATAAAGAACACAATCGCCCCGCCAACGATGGCAAGTAAACTCAGTTGGAAATAAGGGTTGGCAAAGCCGCCCGTTGGGATCAGATGGAGTTCAAATGATTTGGGGGTGACCGTCTCGACCAATGGGATGATCAACGGGTCCAGCAAAAAGGGCAGGGCGAATGTCCCACCGACGGCCAAGGCCATCGGGCCAGCCGTTGCTAGCCAGGGCATAGCGTGGTAATGCAGATGCTCGTCTTGGCGGGGCGCGAAGAACACATCCCAGATAAGGATATAGCCGGCAGTCCCGGTCAGGGCGGCGCTGATGATAACGATCCAGGTGGCAGCCACGCCTAAGAAAGTCTCGTTCATGTAGTTGACACTAGCATCTAGCAGCACTTCTTTGGCGACGAACCCGAACAGTAAGGGAATCCCGGCCATAGATAGCGCGGAGATGATCACGACAATGGCGGTGCCTTTCATATCCGTCCAGACACCCCCCAGCCGATCCAGACTGCGCGTGTGGTAGGAATGATCGACCGAGCCGACACTCAGAAACAAGGCGCTCTTATATAGCGCATGGGCCAAAATGCCGATAGCTAACGCCTTAAAACCGTTAAAGCTGGGTAGGCCGATCAGCGCGACCAACACACCAAGCCAGCTTGTGGTTGAATAGGCCAATAGCCCTTTAAGGTCTCGCTGTTTGAGGGCGAACACGGCGCTAATAAACATCGTGATCAGGCCGACAGAAACCAGCGATACTACCCAGAATTGATGCTGATACATGATCGGATACAGCCGAGCTAATAAGTATATTCCGGCTTTGACCATGGTTGCCGAGTGCAAGAACGCGCTAGCGGGGGTGGGGGCAGTCATGGCCCCTGGTAGCCAGAAGTGAAAAGGAAATTGGGCGCTTTTCGTATAAGCGCCGATCATGATCAGAAGCGCCATCCCCAAAAACCAGGGGTGATCCGTTACCGTTTCGACGTTGAGTATATCGGTATACTCAAACCGGAAAGGAACAACCATCCGGTCGCCGGGATCAAAGGCGGTAGCGGTGCCGTCGCCTTCAGTTGTAAATACGTCAATCGTCCCGCTTTCGACCTCTTCTTGAACAGCAATCGGCGTTTCGTCAGTTGCTAGTAGCTGCTGCCCGACCATCCCGCCTAGCATCAACACCCCCGCCAGCAACGCCAACCCCCCCGCCCCGGTGATCACCAGGGCGCGTTGGGCACTAACGCGGGCTTCCTCATCCTTGTTGCCATAGAATCCAATCAACATAAACGACGTGATCGACGTGAGTTCCCACATGATAAAGACGAAGATCAGGTTGCCGCCCAACACCAAGCCAAGCATCGACCCCGCGAAAGCCAGTAACCACATGGTGAACCGCGCTTGCTTATCCTGTTTTTCAAAGTAATAACCAGTGTACAGGAAGATCACCGCGCCAATGCCAGTCACCACTAGCCCGAAAAGCAGGCTCAAACCGTCCAGGTAAAAGCTGAGCGAGAGACCTAACTCCGGTACCCACGGGATAGGGTCCGGGGCGACCGCGCCGTTCTCACGTATTTCCGGGAACATCCCGACCAGCAACCCGAATAACACTACCATGACAAGCGGCATACTCCATGTCAGGACGATTTTCGGTATAGCATTACGAATTGGAGGAAATGCTAACAACAACGAAATAACGAAAGGTGTAGCAACAACATAGAGTAAGGTCATAGCAATGTCCGTATTCCTTTTAGGGCAACCAACCAATCACGGCGACGTGTATACGACAGAACTTCTGAGATGCACAGTGTAAATGAGGTAATTTGATGATTTCTTCAGTCAAATCTACCAATTCCAGACAAAGTTCGCTGTTAAACGTCCATAAATATGACACAGTGCCATCGCTTTTCTATATGGATACTCATTCAGATCAGAGCTAGGTTATTCATATGATTGACAGCATAACTGAGTTTGGATGAGTGTTCTAGGCCGTCTATCCCATTTTAGTGGACGATATGATACAACAGGGACCATGTTCATAACAGGCAAGATGGCAGGCTATGTATATCGACGGGCAATGGTTTAAGGATGACAACGGACGCACCCTGATCTTACGCGGGGCCAACCTCGGCGGTAGCTCTAAGTTGCCAACTTCCCCACCCGGTGGCACATACAACCGGGCCGGGTTTTTCGATCATCGGGGGGTATCGTTTGTGGGGCGGCCCTTCCCGTTGGATGAGGCTGACGAGCATTTCTCCAGATTGCGGGCATGGGGCCTCACATTTCTACGCTTCCTAGTGACGTGGGAAGCGGTAGAACATGCCGGGCCGGGGCAATATGACACCGAGTATCTCAATTACCTGCGAGCCATCCTGGAAAAAGCCAACCATCACGGCATCCAGGTGTTTATCGACCCCCACCAAGACGCCTGGAGTCGTTGGACGGGCGGCGACGGTGCCCCCGGCTGGACATTAGAAGCTATTGGGATGGACCTCACCAAGCTCCACGCAACCGGGGCCGCGTTTACCCATCAAGTGCATGGCGACCCCTACCCGCCTATGATCTGGCCGACGAATTACAACAAACTCGGCGCGGCAACCATGTTCACGCTGTTTTTTGCGGGGGATGACCTCGCCCCGGCAACCACCATTGAGGGGGTCAATACCCGCGATTACCTGCAAACGCACTACATCGACGCCATACGCCAGGTCGCGGCTACCGTCGCAGATTTGCCGAACGTGGTCGGGTTCGACACGATGAACGAGCCAATACGCGGCTTTATCGAAACCCAAGACCTGAGCCGCGATGAACCACACGGTCTCTTAACGCTAGGGGCCAGCCCGACGCCACTACAGGCGATAGCGTTGGCCTCCGGGTATACGTTGCGAGTCCGTGATTATGCGGTGCGCCCGTGGGGGCGGCAACTTAAAGGGTGGGTGGTTGCCAACCCTAACGGAGAGGTGCTATGGCAAGAGGGGCAAGAGTGCATCTGGAAGGCCAACGGTGTTTGGACAGACCGACGCGGACGACCGCGCATCTTGCGCCCGTATCACTTTACACGTCACAACGGTCATCAGATCGATTTTGTGGCCGATTATCTGAAACCGTTCTTGGTCCGTTTTACGCAAGCGATACGGCAAACGCAGCCAAGCGCGATGATCTTCATTGAAGGCGTACCGAATATCGCTCACCCCACCTGGACGGAGCAGGACCCGCAAAATGTTGCCTATGCTGGGCACTGGTACGATAACGCTACCCTGTTTCTAAAGTTCTTCCGGCGGATGATCAATGCGGATATTTCTACAGATGGGGTGCAGATGGTGTTGGGTCAGGGTAACGTGCAAACCATGTTTAACCGTCAACTCGTACAGGTGAAACAAGCCGCTGCCAAACGGATGAACAACCTTCCTACGCTTATCGGTGAGTTTGGCGTTCCCTTCGACCTGAATAACCGATCCGCCTACAATCGGGGCGATTTTACCGCCCAACAAAACGCGCTGAATATGTATTACAACGCGATGGATGCCAACTTGCTAAGCTGTACAATCTGGAATTACACAGCGGACAACACCAACGCACGCGGCGATCACTGGAACGATGAGGATCTGTCTATTTTTAGCCGTGACCAGCAAGACGACCCGGAAAATATCCATAGTGGCGGGCGGGCGATCTTGGCCGTAGCAAGGCCGTATCCGGTCGCTACCGCCGGGCAACCGTTAGCGTTTCACTTCGACCCGACAACAGCCACGCTAACCTATCGGTGGAAGCCAGATCACAGTATCACCGCACCGACCGTACTATTTATCCCCCGGTTGCATTACCCAGGTGATTACACCGTCGAGGGCAACCACGGGTTAAGCTACGAACACCAGCGCGGCAAGCAATATTTGCATATTCGCATCGGGCCAGAATTTGCCGATGCCACCGCCGAAGTCATCATCACCCCAGAGAACTAAAACCATCACACTGACATAAGACATCTGATGTAAAATAGCAGTTTTTTTCTTGACTTCTCACATTCCGCACCAGTTGGTGTGAGTTGGTCGATCTGCACCGTGTAGTGCCCTGCGCAGATAAGCGGGCTTTGACGCCCAGGCTCGCCTGGCTCCGGTGGCCCAGTCAATCCACCGTCGTCTGCGGCTACTGGAGGAAGTAGGTCGGTTCCTGATCGAGGGCCTTCGCCAGCTTCATGATGACGGATGCGGTTGGTTTGCTCTTGCCGTTTTCGTACTTTGAAATGGCCTGCTTGGTCATTCCGACTGTGTCTGCCAGTTGCTCGTGCGTGAAGCCCGCAGCCAACCATGCCTGACGGATGCGTTCTGCGATCACATGACATACACAACATTTATCAATCAGATAAGCATTAGAGATTCCGGCAAAGGTATAAAGAAAGTATCAAGATGGCAGACTCGTGATTGTCACAGCTTCGGTATAACTGGTACATTGACATAGAGTATTTTGATTAGGAGAAAAGTCTGTGCTATGGCACAAACGAAGTATGTTGTCATCATTGGCTGTGGACGTTTGGGGAGCAACCTTGCTAATCAACTGAGTGCCGCAGGCCATTCTGTAGTGGTCGTTGATCAGCGAGAAGCTACCTTTGATAAACTTGCTGTTGACTTCAGTGGGTTCAAAGTCATCGGTGATGCCTCTGAACTCAGTGTTTTGCAAGAAGTTAAAGTCCAGAAGGCCGATTATCTCTTTGCTGTGACAACCCGTGATAGTACCAATTTAATGGTGGCACAGGTGGCACAGTCGATCTTCAAGGTTCCCCGCGTGGTAGCACGTGTGTTTGATCCTGTACGAGAAGAAATTTATCGAGATTTTGGGGTTGAAACGATCAGCCCAACCAACTTATCGACCCATGCTTTTCTTCATGTGGTCTCATAGGGGGTATCAATGCGTATTATTCTTGTAGGTGGCGATAAAACGGTTTACTTTTTAGCCCGCCAATTTGTGCGCCGTAAATATCATGTTACGATCATTAATCGCGATCCGGTACGGGGGCGTGAACTGGTGCAGCATACCAAAGCGATAGTTGTGCTGGGGGATGGTACCGACACATCACGCCTTGAAGAAGCTGGGGCACGTCAGGCAGATGCTTTGCTGGCCTTAACTTCGCATGATCCTGATAATCTGATTATCTGCCAGATTGCTGCCCGGCGTTTTGGGGTACCGCGTACCGTGGCGATTGTGAATGACCCTGACAACGAAGATGTTTTCCAGCGGTTAGGGGTAAATGCTGCCTTTTCAGCTACACGGATCATTGGCTCGCTCATTGAACAGGAAACAGATTTCGACAACATTACTGCTTTAATGCCTTTGGCACGAGGTCGCATCAATATCACCGATGTTCGCATTGATGCGGATTCGCCATCGGTGGGTAAGACGCTCACTGAGCTTGACCTGGCAACCGACTCGCTTGTTGCTTGCATTTTGCGTGAAGATGATGTTATTGTGCCACGCGGTAGTGCCACGATTGAGGCGAATGACCATCTAATCTTGATTAGCCAACCACACAATGAGCAGCATGACCTGCAAGTTTTGTGTGGGCAACCCGGGCGTTAGCGGGATATTGATGCGCTATCGACGTTATCTTCGAGAACGCTATCGTCTATTAGTAGGATACACAGGTAGTATTTCAGCGATGATCGGTCTGCTGATGCTGGTACCGCTGGTGGTTATTCCGTTTTACCCATCCGAGATTGACCACGCGCGAAGCTTTCTGCTGTCGGGTTTACCTGTCTTCTTTACAGGGCTGATCGTATGGCGTTTCTTCAGGTCTGATGAAATACCTAATCTGTCTTTTCAGGAAGGGGCGGTGATCGTGGTCTTCACCTGGATTATTGCGATCCTAATTGGCGCGATACCCCTCATGATGATCAGCAACCTGAGCTTTTCTCAGGCGATTTTCGAGTCCACCAGCGGTTGGACGACAACAGGTTTATCGGTTGTTGATGTCACGGAAGCGCCACGCATTATTCTGTTTTACCGCAGCTTTATTCAACTGGCGGGTGGTGCCGGTTTCGCCATTATTGCGCTGAGTGCCATCGCCGGTTCGTTCAGCGCCGGTTTAGTCGGCGCAGAGGGCCGAAGCGATCAGCTAGCACCGCATATTCGCCATTCGGCCAATATTGTGCTGACGATTTACAGCGGTTATGTGGTGCTGGGGACGCTGGCTTTGCGTTTGGTAGGGATGTCGTGGTTTGATGCGATTAACCATTCATTTACAGCCCTGGCTACGGGGGGATTTTCTACACGGCCTGAATCAATCGGTTACTGGGATAGCGCCACGATTGAAAGTGTGATTATCGTTTTGATGTTGCTGGGTGCAACAAACTTCGGGATTGCTTATGTCTTTTTACAGGGGCGGATACGCCTGGGCTTACGTAGTGGCGAAATCCATTCAATGGGGGCCAGCTTAATCTTCGGTATTATTCTCATAGCTTCTCTCGTCACAATTAATCTCTACCCAACCATTTACAAGGGGTTGCGTGTGGCACTTTTTGAAACGACATCTGCGATTACAGGCACGGGTTTTTCTACGGTGGGGTATTTATCCTGGTCGCCTTTTGGGTGGTTTGTATTGATCTTGCTCATGTCGCTGGGCGGTGGCACTGGATCAACGGCGGGCGGTATAAAGCAGCTACGCATCTACATTATTTACAAAGCAATCGTCTGGGAAATACGGAAAGCCTTTCTCCCTCGTCATACATTGAACGAGCCGGCCATCTGGCAGGGTGAGAACCGGCGGTTACTAACTGATCAACAGGTTCGTCAGACGGCGGTCTTTATCGGCACCTACCTGTTTCTGTTTCTCATCGGCAGTGGTGCCATGATGGTATATGGTTATTCCATGCAGGAAAGTCTCTTTGAGTTTGCCAGCACCCTGGGAACCGTTGGGCTGTCGGTGGGTGTCACCATTGCAGAAAAGCCCATACCGTTACTGTGGATTCAATCCGCTGGTATGCTGCTCGGTCGGCTTGAGATCTTCACGGTCATTATCGGCGGAGCGAAGTTAGCCCTTGATATTCGCATTCTCACAGTGAACCGTGCGTAATTCATTTTGTCTCCCACCCCGGCGCTAAAGCGCCATCTTCGAGCATGTTCACCCTGCTTTGATCTGGGTGTGTTCAAGCGAAGTACCTGAGTTGTTGTAACAACTATTTTTATGAAAATCGAAGATTTTCATAGCTAAAGTTTGGGTCGAGTTTTTGCAAAAGCTTGTAGGGGTTTGGGAGTAAAGCCCCTGAGCAGTTACGCTTTTGCTATCAAATGCGAGGGATCACCCCTGAACGGGAACGTCGCTCCCTTGGGCTTTACGCCGCTTAATCAATTGCGAGAAGCCAATGCTCAAAACCAGCATCACCAACGCCAGGACAAATATCCACGGGTTGAACTCAGCATCCGCCGTAAACGGGTTGCCTTGCACAGACGCGCCCAACGCAATATACGGCAGCGATCCCACCACATTACCGAGTAGGGTCGGCAAAAAGAACTTCCAGAACGGTACACCCAGGCTGCCAGCAAAGATGCTCACCGGGTCGTAGGGCAGAAAGAGTAAGCGCATGGTCAGCACAGTTTCAAACGGATTGTCACGCAAGACACCGGCAAATTTTTGCAGCCGGTTCACGTCATCCCCCGGCGCGGGTTCATCGGACCTGGCAAAAACCCATTTGCCGGCATAAAACGGGATGATTGATGAAACGGTGCCCGCAATCAGCCCCCAGAACATCCCCCACCACAGGCCGTACAGGTTGCCTGCCAGGATGGTCAAGACCGAAGCTGGGAACAAGATCACCGGGCGCAGGAAGTACACAAAAATATAGATTAGCGGGCCGTACCACGTCCCGGCGATGAACACGGATAAGCGTTCTGCCAGGTCCGCACCGAGCGCACGCGGCGATTCAAACCCGCTTCGTTGGTAGTAGATCACCACCGTGATGATGATCGCCAGCCAGAAAACCAACGCGACAACCTTCAGGCCATGGTCACGCAACCAGCGGCTAAATGTTGGGGATGTGTTTTGTTCTGAGTGTGCCTGTTGCATATTGATCGTAGACTCCGTATCGCTTTAAATATTCTGAGTTGCCCAAACCAGCCGTTGACCGACTGTCACAAACACCAACAATGCAAAAACCCCGAACAACCAGGCGGCATAGGCCGGGAACGCCAAAAAGATAAAGTAGGCGATGATCGTTTCGGTGCCTTCGATCAAGCCCGGTGGCATGGTGATTGAGGTTTTTTCGCCCTGAGTTTTTGCGCCTTGCTGCCGCTTTTCCAGCAGTGAGCTAAGGTATATCCACGACGCCGCGTTCACTCGATAGGACGCCAACAGGAGCAGTGCCGCAACATAAATGGGTATCTGGTTCAACCCGGCAGCCAGGCCGACAATCACGAGTGCATACACACTGTCATCGGCTAGAATGTCGATGTAACCGCCGAGATCGGTCTGGCGGTTATAGTGCCGGGCAACTGTGCCGTCTAAACCATCGAATATGCGGTTGAGTGACCATAGCATCATCGCCAGGATATAAAGCGCCTGCCATGCGGCAATCGCCGCCGCTAACCCAAATGTGAATCCGATCAGGGTTAGGGTGGTTGGATGGACCGAGGCGAGTAACCGGTCCGCAATGGGGTTAAGAATAGCGTCTTTCTGGGTGCGCAGGTTGCGATCGAGCATGAGGGTTTGGCCTTGCCTCTGGTATTAGACAATATAGATAGCATTTACCAGTGTAGCGTAGGTTACGTTTGGTACTGTAGGCTCTACTACATTACTCATGCCGTATACAAAACACTCATGCTCTTTACGCTTGATCGCGTTATGAGCCTTGCTTATTGGTAATCAGTGGTTCGCCGGAACTGAGAATCCCGCGCCGCATAAGCAGTTTTTCGATCTCGACGGCGATAAACACCACCGTGCTAAGCGCCAAGCACAAGATCAACTGCCCCATCGTCAACGGGCGTGTGCCAAACAGATTATTGAAGAACGGCAGGTAAATCGTGCTGATCTGAATCGCCACCGTGATAAGCAAGGCATACAACAAAAACCGATTGCCAAGCGGGTTCATGGTGAAAACGGACTCTTTGTGCGAGCGTAACCCGTAGGCGTGGCCCATCTGGGCCAGCGTGAGCATGATAAAGACCATGGTATTCCAGGCCCCAAACGTGATCGGCTCGCCGGCGACGTCGGTTTGGGCGGGGGGGGCGTCACAGTCGATGTCGCCAAGCGAGAGCGACCACACGCCGATCCCCTGCTCTTGCATACATGGGGACGCCGCCGACTGTAAATCCATATTAAACGTGATCAACCCCAGCGACAGGGCGGTAATCCCTAGCACCGCCCCAACAATCAGAATATGACGGCCCAGCCCACGCCCAAAAACGCTTTCGTTTGGCTCGTAGGGGTCGCGCTTCATGCTGTTTGCTTCCGGTTGTTCCACACCGAGTGCCAACGCCGGCACGCCATCCGTGATCAGGTTCATCCACAAAATTTGCAGCGTGTTCAACGGCAGCGGAATCCCTGGTATACCCTGTGCGACCAACAACACGAACAACTCACCGGTATTGGAGGCTAACAGATACTTGATGAATCGCCGCACATTATCGTAAATGGTGCGGCCTTCTTCGGAGGCACTTACAATGGTCGCGAAATTATCATCCAGGATGACCATATCCGCCGCTTCTTTCGAGACATCCGTCCCGGTGATGCTCATCGCTACGCCAATGTCGGCCTGTTTAAGCGCCGGCGCATCGTTCACGCCATCCCCGGTCATGGCGACGATCTCGCCGTTAGCTTTCAACGCACGGACGATCCGCAGCTTGTGTTCTGGCGAAACACGGGCAAAAACGGAGACCTCTTTGACAACCTCGCGCAGTTCTTCGTCGCTCATCTCCTCTAATTCACTGCCGATAACGGCCCGCGCATTTTCATCGATAATACCGAGATCACGCGCAATCGCCCTGGCGGTAATGGGATGATCGCCGGTGATCATCTTAACGCGGATGCCGGCGGTCTTGCAGACCTTAACAGCCTCGGCAACTTCCGGGCGGGGCGGGTCAATAATCCCAACTAGGCCAACAAAAATCAGATCGGTTTCGGCCTGCTCCCAATGGCCTGTCTCATGCCCATCCGGTAGCGTGTTTAACGGCCTAAACGCGATGCCTAACACGCGGAGTCCTTCGTTAGCGAGTTTGCCATTCGCATTTTCGATGCGTTCGCGGTAGGCATCGTCCAGCGTTTTGATCTCGCCGTTTTCCCATACACGATCACATACCCCGATAATCCGATCCGGTGCGCCCTTAGTAAACACGACATGCTGCATCCCGGCTAAAATCTCGTTAATCCGTGTGATTTTCTGATCATTCGCTTCGATCTCGCCCCGGATTTCGTGAACGGTACTCATCAGCTTACGCTCGGAGCTAAACGGGACTTCCCCAACGCGCGTCAAGGCTTTTTCGATAGTGTGTTTAACCAGCCCAAAACGGGCCGCCGCCAGCGCGATAGCGGCCTCGGTGGGGTCGCCTTGCACCACATAATCACGCTCGTCTTTATCCACCCGTTCGACGGTGGCATCATTTGCAATCGACCCGCACAGCAGCAGTAACCCTTCTAGCTCACTCTCCAGGTCTAGGTGTTGGCCCTTGAGCAGCGTCTTTTGCATCACCTTACTCAGGTCGTAAGTGTCGCCGGGGACATCAACGACTTTTACGGTCATGCGGTTTTCGGTGAGCGTCCCGGTTTTATCGGAGCAAATAACCGTCACCGACCCTAACGTCTCAGTGGCGGGGAGCTTACGGATCAGGGCATTGCGGCGCAGCATCCGTTGTGTGCCGAGCGCCAACGAAACCGTTACAACCGCAGGTAAGCCCTCCGGCACAACCGCAACGGCAATCGCCACCGCATTTAACAGGATCGTGTTAAACTCGGTCGCCAATGTCAGGTTTTCGACGAAGAAAGTTTCGATGCTACCGATAATCAATGCCAGGATCGCAACCGCCGTAGACGCCCAGAACATAACCCGGCCAACCTCGGCCATCCGGCGTTGGAGGGGGGTCATATCGCTCTCGACATCCTGGATCATCTGGGCGATGCGCCCAAGTTGGGTGGTCATGCCGGTATTGGTGATCACGGCAGTCCCGCGCCCATAGGTGGCATTGGTGCCCATAAACACCATATTGGTACGGTCCCCCAGCGGGATATTTTCGTCATCAAACGGTTGCGTCGTTTTTTCGACGGGTTCCGACTCCCCCGTTAACGACGCCTCCTGCGCTTTCAGGTTGGCAGATTGCACCAGCCGCCCATCTGCCGGGATGATATTCCCTGTTTCTAGCAAAACGACATCACCCGGAACCAAATTGCGAGATTCGACCTCTCTCACCTTGCCATTCCGCCGGACACGCACCATCGGGGCCGCCATATTTTTCAGGGCTTGCATGGCTTGCTCGGCGCGGTATTCCTGAACAACCCCCAGGATCGCATTGATAATGACAATCGCCATAATTGCGATTAATTCCTGCCATTTGCCTAATAATGCGGAGACAAAAGCGGCGACCAACAGCACAATCACCAGCGGGTCGGTGATCTGTTCCCATAGGATGAGTAGCGGGTTTTTAGCGCCCTTGTCGAGGATCTCGTTGGGGCCATATTGTTGCAAGCGTTTGCTGGCTTCGGCATCGCTCAACCCCTGGTCCGGGTCTATATCAAGTTTTTGCTTAACATGATCCATCGCCAGTGTGTGCCAGGCTTCTTCGGTTTGGGTTGCTGCTTGGGGAAGGGTGTTTTCTGCCATGGTAGTCCTTGCTATTCCGTATTTTCAGGCAATGATACGTTCTATGTGAAATTCAAAAACTGTCAGGTTTGGTGGGGTTTCACCCCACGATATTCTAATCTTTACCTGAGTCGTTACCTTTTGCAATAACAAATGGGGTTAAGACCAGCGACGTTTCTCTTTGATGTAGTGATAGGCGGCGGTGATCTCTTGAAAGCGGATTTGTGCGTCCTCGGCGGGCAGGTCGGATGTATCGGGGTGGAACACCCGCGCCAAGCGACGATAAGCGGCTTTGACCTCGGCGCGGTCGGCGTTCATTTCTACACCTAGCACAATGTAACAGTGTTGAAGGTGGGACGTATGCGCCCGGTTCAACGCCTCATCGGATGCGCCGCCAGGGTGCCCGCCGGCGTCGTATTGACCCCTCACATACCCGCCGACGCTCTGACGTTGTTGCCAGTAGCGTTCGTTCAGGCGTTTAGCGCGGAAGTTACGATTGGTCCAGTATGGGTTTTGTCCAAAATCCGCCATCATCCAACTGCCCCGCAACACCCGCACACGCCCCGAAACCCGCGTGACGCGCAATTTATCGAACTGCACATCGCCCCCATACCACGCCTCGCGCTCTCTGCCGTCTGGCAGGTAGTCGAAGTGGACCTGTAACAGGCGTGGCTGGCCGGGGATGTAGGTATAGATGCGGCCACTGTTTAGCTGATGAAGGGCCTGCATCCACTCATCCGGGACAAGCCGCGTTTTGTCCGGCGGCATAAGCGTGTGTAAGCCAATGAACATCGACCCGGAATAAGCGTGGGTGTTCTCTTGGAGTTCGCGGCGTAGTGCCCGTAAGTTCGGCACGCCATCCAGGAAGTAAACGTTAACGTTCATCCCCATCCAGGTTCGGATCACAAGATCGGCTGCCGTCTGGTAGCCGGGATGACAGGCACGGACGGCAGGTAGTTGTTTAACCTGTTGCTGGAACCAGGTCAGCATCGCATCGGGCATAGGGGGCCTTTCGCTGGCTATATCCACCGTTTTTATCCTAACAGATAGTTGGCAAAACAAACAATATGCGGGGTTTTATGGTAAATGCTCATCGAATACGGACTTGCCCGGCATGGCGATAACCGACACAATACGATGACACTTGTCACACGGATACTGACTTATTATGACACTGCGCACCAGAGAGACGTTACTCGCGCTGATATTTCTATTGCCCGCTTTTGTGCTAGTGGGAATATTCTTGTATTACCCGATTATTCAAACGGTGGTCAACAGCTTCTTTGAGTTGCGCTACACCACCACGTTATCCGCAGATCGCTTTATTGGCTGGCGAAATTACGCCGACGTGTTCCGGGATGGGGCGTTCTGGCGGTCGATGGGCTTTACGCTTTACTTTACGGTGATGGCGGTCGGGCTAGAATTTGTGGTTGGGATGGGGTTGGCGCTGGCATCCTACCAAGTGCCGAAGCCGTTACGGTGGTTGATACGTGCCTTGATCGTGCTGCCGTGGGCGGTGCCGCCTGTTATCCAGGCGACGATGTGGAAATGGTTCTTGAACAGTGAGGTCGGGTTGTTAGGGGTAATCTTAACCGACCTGGGGCTAGTGGCTAGCCCACCGTTGTTTCTATCGCGGGGGTGGCTTGCTGTCCACAGTGTGATCATCGCCCATGCCTGGAAAGGGGCCGCAATCACGGCGGTCTTTCTGATGGGCGGGTTAGCCGTCATCCCGCAACATCTTTACGATGCCGCCCGGATTGATGGGGCCGGGCGCTGGACGCGGTTTATTCGGATTACGCTTCCGTTGTTGGTCCCAACGAGTTTAGCGGCGTTGTTGTTCCGCACGATAGACGCATTACGGGCCTTCGACCTGATCTACGGGCTGACGGGGGGTGGCCCTGGTAACGCCACGGAAATCTTGAGCGCGTTTGTTTACGAGTATTACTTCGGGTTTGCGCTGTTCGGGCTGGGGAGTGCGTATGCGGTCATCACGTTTTTGATTGTGATGCTGTTTAGCAGCGTATATTTGTGGCGGTTGCGGGCAAACTTACAATGGCAGCAATAATCTGATGCGAAGCAAGCGCGTTCAAAGCTGGGTGATCGGGATCGGGTTATGTGTGCTGGTGGGGATATATGCCCTCACACCTTTGTATTGGGTGTTTACCACTTCGCTAAAAGCACCGGGGACGGAGTTCCGCACCCCGGTAACGTACTTCCCACAGTCCCCCACACTGGCGAGCTATGCGGAGATATTCGGGGAAAGAGTGGGGTTGCAAGCGGCGCTACGCAATAGCTTGATGGTATCGTCGCTGGTGATGGTGGGCGTGTTAATCTTGGGGGCGATGTCGGCTTACGCGATTGCACGGCTGCGGTTCCGGTATGGGGTGGCGTCGTTATTATTGATTCAGGTTGGTGGGATGGTCCCGCCAATTGTGGTAATCGCGCCAACATTCGTATTGATGCGATCTGCCGGGCTGGTAGGGAATGTATGGGCGTTGGTATTGCCGAATATCGCGTATAGTATGCCGTTGAGTACGTGGTTACTGGCAGCCTACTTTGCCGGTTTGCCATCGGAACTGGAGGATGCGGCGCGGGTCGATGGGTTGCGCCCGGTGGGGGTGTTCTGGCGGATTATGTTGCCATTGGCGACACCGGGGTTGTTTTCGGTGGGGGTACTCGCATTTGTCGGCTCGTGGGGGGAGTTCATCTTGGCGTTTACGCTAACGCGGGGTGCCCCACAAGCTCAGACAGTACCCGCCGCGATTCTGAGCTTATCGCAGGCGTTCGAGCTACAATGGGCCTGGGTTTCTGCTGGGATTATTGTCTCGCTGCTACCCGTGATTGGGCTGGTCGTTATTTTTCAGCGTTGGGTGGTGGCGGGTTTATCGTCTGGGGCGGTCCAGGGCTAGACATCCGTCCCATACACATCTTGAAATTGCTGGCGCAACTCGGCCAAGTCGGGGTCAATATCTTTCAGATAATCGAAAGCCTCGCCAAGCTCATCGAAGAAGCGATAACCGCTACCGAACATCTGGAAGATCGAAGTAACGGCTAGGCGAACGTATTGTGATTCGTATGTGCCGACCACACACACCTTCGCCCACTTATGCCGCGTCAGCACATCCAATGAGAGTTTGCTCAAACGCCCCAGGTTACGCGGTAAAGAAATATCGGGCTGGATGTGGATAATCCAATAAGTTGCTGCCCCATCTATTGTTTTGTAGTGGTCGCTTACCTCGTTAAAAAGCTGCTCCACCTGCTCGATAGATACCTCCCCGTATAACCTTTCGTAGATGACTTGCTCGCCCAATAGATCGAGTTTATATGGCATATGTATGTCCTCTGCTCTGATATACATTATTAAGAATTATAACACAAAGCAGCGATCAAAAAAGCGCGAGCTGGTCGGCCCGCGCAAACCTTTACAGTATTTATATCCGAGGTGTTACTGGTTATTCACCGGTATACCGGTACTTTTGAAAAACACGGCACCCAGGGGCGGGAGTGTCAGGTTCATTGAATAGCCATACCCGTGATGCGGTTCGTCGGATGCGTGAATTCCCCCGTAGTTCCCGTGGTCACTGCCACCGTAAAGGGAGGAATCACTATTCAGAATTTCGTCCCATTGCCCCCCACGCGGGACACCAACACGGTAGTTTAAACGCGGGATGGGGGTAAAGTTAAAGACGCACAGCACAATATCACCGGTTGTTTTGCCGTGTCGGATAAACGACAGGGCGCTAGCGGCGGCATCGTTGGCGTCTACCCACTCGAAGCCCTCCGGGTCGGTATCTAATTCGTGCAGGGCGGGTTCGCCGCGGTACAGATGATTGAGGTCACGCACAAGTTTTTGCACCCCGGCGTGAAGGTCGTGTTGGAGGACGAACCATTCAAGCTGGCTCTGGTAGTTCCACTCTGGGCGCTGGCCGAACTCCCCGCCCATAAAGAGCAGTTTCTTGGCGGGCTGCGCCCACATATAGGCGAACAACAGGCGCAAGTTAGCAAACTGCTGCCAGTCATCCCCCGGCATTTTACCCAACAGCGAGCCTTTACCGTGGACGACTTCATCATGAGAAAGCGGCAACACAAAATTTTCGTTCCAGGCATACAACATACGGAACGTGAGTTGATTATGATGATAAATGCGGTAGATCGGGTCCTTTTGAATGTAGCTGAGCGTATCGTGCATCCAGCCCATATCCCACTTATAGCCAAAACCCAACCCGCCGATATAGGTTGGGCGGCTGACCATAGGCCAAGAGGTGGATTCTTCGGCGGTTGTGTGTGCGCCGGGGTAATTTTGATAGATTTCCGTATTGAGCCGCTTCATAAAGTCGATGGCTTCCAAGTTTTCGTTACCGCCGTACTTATTGGGGATCCACTCTCCATCTTGGCGCGAATAATCCAGATAGAGCATACTGGCGACGGCATCAACGCGGATTCCGTCGATATGGTATTTATCTAGCCAGAATAGCGCGGAGCTAATCAGGAAGCTGCGCACTTCATTACGCCCATAGTTGAAGATGTCGCTTTTCCAGTCTGGATGGAAGCCCTGGCGCGGGTCGCTGTGTTCGTAGAGGTGGGTCCCGTCGAAAAAATCCAGACCGTGCATATCGGTTGGGAAGTGACTTGGCACCCAGTCTATAATAACGCCGATACCGTGCTGATGAAGCGTATCGACCAGGTACATAAAATCTTGCGGGGTCCCAAACCGGCTAGTCGGGGCAAAATAGCCGGTGGTTTGGTATCCCCAAGAGCCGTCATAGGGATGCTCAGTCAACGGCAAAAACTCGATATGCGTAAACCCCATTTCATCGACATACTGCGTGAGTTCCTCGGCCAGTTCGCGGTAGGTGAGCGTCCGCCCGTCTTTGTGACGCCAGCTTTGCAGATGCATTTCATAAATGGATTGCGGCGCTTCTAGTTTGTGACGCTCAGCGCGGGTCTGCATCCAATCATCGTCATGCCAATCGTAGGTTAAGTCCCACACCACAGACGCAGTACGGGGCGGTTTTTCGGCATAAAAAGCGAATGGGTCCGCCTTTTCGACCTTATACTCCATCTGGGATGAATCGATCTGGTATTTGTATGTCTGGCCCTGCTCTACTCCAGGGATGAACCCGGCCCACACGCCATTATCCAACCGTTGCAGCGGGTGAGAATCGCGGTTGTATTCGTTCCAATCGCCCCGCACAGAAACATATTCTGCATTAGGTGCCCACACCGCAAAATATGCGCCAGCTTTGCCGTTATGTGTGCCAAGATGACAGCCCAGCTTTTCGTAGGCGCGGAAGAACGTCCCTTCGCCAAACAAATATAGATCATCATTGGTTAATTGCGTGTGGGGTGTATTGGTTTTCTTTTTTGCCATGTCCATCCCTGTAAGTATTTATGACCGTGAGTGCATTGAGTTGGAGTATAACACAGCACCACAACGGCTGACGACCACTGGGTTACCGGGCAGCGATTAGCATGACAAGGCTTGCGTCAAGCCGATTGTGTTACTGGAACGCACAAAATACGCCCCGCTGAAGTTTATTCCGGTTTATCGTCGTTATCGGCATCAGCAGTTGGTTCTTTGGCCTTAGCTTCGAGCGCGGCGATCTGTTTTTCGGTACGCTCGAGTGCCATTTTCGCAGCTTTCAAGCCAGATTGTTTTTCTTGTGGGAGGGCCTCAATATCCGCCAGACGCTTCCTGAACAAATTCCGCGCCCCATAAAGAGGTTTGAGTTTCTTCGCCAGCTCTGGTGACATCTTCTGCATTTGTTTTTCTTGTTTGGCCTTTGTCTCCTTCTGTTTTGCTCGTTCTTCTTTACGCTTACGCTTTTCCTCAATAGCTCTCTCAGTGAGTTCCGTGTGTCGCTTTTCTTCACGCTTGGTTGTGGCCCCATCCTGAATAGAAACAGCCTGGGCGAAGATGGCGATCCCGCCCATCTCAGGATCAAAAGCCGGGGCACCTTCTACTACAATTGCGGCATTTTTATCTTTTTTGAGCTTTTCTTTAACGTGTTTTTTCCACTGTTTTTCATCAATATAAACAAAAAACGTAGTGGGTTCTTCTGGGATATCTGGTAGCCCTTTTGGAAAAGTAAGATAACGGGCGATTTCGGCCTGTAGCGTCACCATCACCATATGGTTTTTGGATTCGATTGTAATCGGGCGTCCAGTCAAGTTGATATGCACTTCTTCTACCTCACCCTTAGGTTTATCTAAAATTGGCTTGAAATAGTCCAGACGTTTTTCCCACTTGATTATATCAAGGTCATCACGCCCTTGGTAAATTTTCTTATTTGGGAAAATAATTTCGCGTATATCGCTGGGGAGTGCGCCGCGAACAAGATAGAAGAACACACCACCGATTGTCCGCTTACGACTCCCGTCTTGGATATATAACCCACCATCAGCTTGTATATCATGCGTGACATCAAGCATTAGTTGTGCAAATTCTATGCCAGCTAATTCTATAATTTGATGAATCTGCGCAACGGGTGTTTTATCGGTTTCATCCAATGTTTGTATAATATGATTTGCGAATTTCTTTTCTTCTTGATTGGCCATTTAGTGGTCACTTTCGATGGGTTCCCCAGACTTTATTGGACTATTATAACATATTTTTCAATCTCTACACCCCATGGCACAAGCCCAAGGCAGCAAACGGCAACGCTAGACAAGCTCACGGGCGAATTGATAAAATAAGCATGATAATTTGCTGGTACGCTTAGAGCGATCTCGATGAAATCAAATTATGTCACAGTTGATGAAATGGCGGAAATGGCATCAGTCGCACCAAACACAATTTATCGTATTTTACGCGCCGATCAACAAAAATCACCGGAGATACGGCGCATACCCGGTGCGTTCAAGCGTGGTAGCAAATATCGGGGCGAATGGCTGATCCCGCGTACCACAGCCGAAACGTGGGTCCGGGATGAACGAGGACGCAAAAGCGTTCGGTAGTGGCGTGAAGCCCTACGATTTATCCTATGAGACCTACCGATTAAACAGGTCAATCAGCCCAAGTAACAGCGCAAACTTCACCAACTTACCTATAATCACCAAAATAGAAAATACAACCAGGTTCACCCGGAACCCGCCTGCAATTACCGTCAGTGGGTCCCCAATAAACGGCACCCCAGATAACAACAAACTGAAAACCCCATATCTATCATAGAGGTATTCGGCACGGGCCTGCCAACTGTTTTCATCTGCCGTTTTCGGGTTGGGCGAGGGCGATTCATCGGGGGGCGCATCGGTCTTATTCTGAAGTAGCTTTTGCCGGAAGAACTTTGTCCCATAGCGGCCCACGGCATAATTCACCAGGTTCCCCAGATACCCTCCGGCGGTTGCCACCAGCGCCACCCAAACGGGGTCAAACCCGGCGGGCGGCATCGCCATAGCCATGACATCCGACGGGGCAGTGATCAATGTTGCCGATAACAAGCTAACAGCAAATAAACCCCAATACCCATAATTCATGGCAGTTTCTAGCATAGCGTTTTCTCTATATGGCGCTTTACATTCATAATCGCACGCACCGCATCCCCACAAAATAGATAGCGATTGACCCCGTTCACTCTGCTATACTATACATATTCAAAATATTTAAACTCCAGGAGTTCATACTATGTTCGATAACTTCCCAACCGACCCAACACTTGCTTTTGATTGGGCCTGGGAGGACTACCAACCGTTTTTCGATGATCTAATGGCCCGTGATCTAAACCATACCACGCTAGCAGCATGGATGGCAGATTTTTCTCGGTTGAACGCGCTAATCGAAGAAGTGGAAGTGCAACTTTATTTTGCTAAGGCTGCCCACACCAACGATAAGCAGGCAAAGAAACGCTTCTTCGCCTTTCTGGATGTCTACGAAAAACTAGGAGCCAGCAATAACCAGCTCCAACAAAAACTACTCGCTAGCGGCCTCTCCCCGCAAGGCTTCGAGATTCCGTTACGGCAAATGCAGGCCGATGTAACGTTATTCCGAGAAGAAAATTTACCGCTGCTCACACAGTTACAAAAGCTCGGTAACCAGTACGATGAAATCAGCGGGGCGCAAACGATAGAACTAGACGGCGAAACGCTCACGATCACCCAGGCCGGCGCTAAATTACAGGACCGCGATCGAGATTTACGACAGAAGGTATGGGAGCTAGCTTACAGGCGTCGGCAAGAGGATACCGAGGCACTCAACGAGTTGTGGGTGAAGATGCTAGATATTCGAGTGCAAGTAGCGGCAAATGCAGGCATGGCAGACTACCGCGAATACGCTTGGCAGGCCAGCCACCGCTTTGATTACACCCCTGCCGATAACCTACGCTTCCATGCGGCCATCCAAGAAGTGGCAGTCCCGGCAATGTTACGGATGCTCGACCGGCGACGGGTGATGCTCGGCCAGGAGACGTTGCGCCCCTGGGACATGCTGGTAGACCCGACCAACCAGCCGCCCCTGCAACCTTTTCAGACGGCAGATGAGTTAATCGCTGGCGGACGGCGCATTTTTTCCGAATTACACCCGGACCTGATGCAACATTACGCCGCGATGCAAGATAACAACCTGCTCGACCTGGATAACCGACCGAACAAAGCCCCTGGTGGGTTCTGTGCGCCGTTACCCATCTCACAACAATCGCTCATCTTTATGAACGCAGTCGGCATCCACGATAACGTGCAAACACTACTGCACGAGGCCGGTCACGCCTTCCACAATTATGAGTCGTACCACCTGCCCTATCACCACCAACGCGATTACCCGATGGAATTTGCAGAGGTGGCTTCTATGGCGATGGAACTGCTCGCCGCCCCGCACCTACAAGCGGACCGTGGCGGTTTCTACTCGGAGGCGAACGCGGCACGCGCCCGGATCGAGCATTTAGAAACATCGTTGTACTTCTGGTGTTATATGGCAGTGGTGGATGGCTTCCAGCACTGGGTCTATACTCACCCATCGGAGGCGAAAGACCCGGCGAACTGTAACGCGACCTGGGCGCAGCTATGGGATACCTTTTTGCCGGGGGTGGATTGGTCCGGGTATGAGGACATCAAAGCGACGGGCTGGCAACGTAAGTTACATATCTATCATATCCCGTTTTATTACCTGGAATATGGGCTGGCACAACTCGGTGCGGGGCAGGTGTGGCGTAACTCGCTGGCAGACTATGACCAGGCCCTAAAAGATTACCGGCACGCGCTGGCGCTGGGGAATACGCGCAAGCTGCCGGAACTGTACGAGGCAGCCGGGGCCAAGCTCGCGTTCGATGCCGAGACACTCGGTGAGGTCGTCGGATTGATTGAGACGACGATCAACGACTTAGACGCAACGCTAAAAGCAACGTCCTAGGGCGTAGCTAACCCGAATCTTGGATGGCAAAAGGGAAGCTTTTTATCCACTTTTTCTGGAAAAAGGGGTGGGGTGTGGGGTGAAACCCCACGATATCCTAATCTCTACCTGAGTCGTTACAAAAGAAGCCAGTGTTTTTTGCGTCAACAGAATCTATGTGCTGTTGACGTTTGAAATTTCGATCTCGTTAAAGACCACAACGGTTCAAAACGTAGGGGCATAGTGTGCTATGCCCTGGGTTCAGCACGCTGAACCCCTACAATCACCGTTTTTTTGCGTAAATGTCAACACAACCTAGCTATTTCGGGTTTGGTGGTGGATGTCACTGGAAATATCGGCAATAGTCGTTTGTGCGAGCCGAGATTCTAGCGCGGCCTGTGCGCCCCC
>DAOTUA010000004.1:0-14524 GCA_034437355.1 Anaerolineae bacterium
GTTCAACACCACCCAACGCGGGCAAGCCCTACAAGCCACAACCGTTGCCATCCAGAGTACCAGCACCGCCGTATTTCAAGACCAACAAGCCGCCATCGACCTGCTGAACCGCCAGAGCCGCCAGGCGAACGCGCTACGCTTGGCCATCGAAGCCCAGAACGAATGGGAAAACGGCGACTTATCGCTGTTGGCCCTCCGGTTAGGGCTGACAGCCTACGACATCATCGAAGAAGGCGAACCGCCCCTGCGCGTGCAACGCATCGTCTCCGAGAACGTCTATAGGCCGGGCTTAGTGCGCTTCTTCACCCCACCCGCCACCAACCCGGACACCGCTTGCCACCCCCCAGCCCAACGTGAATTCCCCTACCTGGATGGCCCCGCCCACCAGCAAAGCGTCAGCGCGGTGCAGATCGCACAACAACGCCAGCGCGTGATCTCTGCCGGGCTAGATCGGTGTGTGTACATCTGGGATACAACCGACGGTAGCTTGTTGGTTTCGCTAGATGCCTTCGAGACACGTATCACCGCCTTGGCGCTCTCACCAGACGAAAGCCAGTTCGCAGTCGGCGAAACCAGCGGGCGGGTTAGTCTCTGGTCGCTAGATGGGACGCTCATCCATGACCTAACCAATAACGGGCACCAGCAGCGCGTTACCGGGCTGGCCTTTTCCGGGCAAGGGCGTTACCTGTTATCCGGCAGCCTGGATACACGCGGCCTGCTATGGGATACAAACACCGGGGAAGTAACCCGCACCCTAGAAGCCCACGAAGGCCGAATTAGTGCAGTTGCGGCTAACCCAAACACACTTGAATTTGCCAGCGGCGATACCAACGGCGTGTTATTCCTATGGCGGCTAGATGCCGACCAAGACGGCCTGCCAGATGCCGACGACCAGGTGATGGAACTGGCAGGCGCACACCAAAGCGCAGTCACCGACATTCAATTTTCTGATAGCGGGCAACTGCTCAGCACCGCCCTGGATGATACCGTCATCTACTGGACGAACCCGTCGTCGGCCTTGTTCCAGGAGATAGATACCGAGATCGGAGCCCCCATCGAAGCCGTCACCTTCTTGGATAATCGCTATGGCCTTTTCGCGACACAAGACGGCGAGTTACTGCTATGGGACTTAACGCAAGCCGACATTATCGGCGAAGTGGACAGTATCTTCCTGCCGTACCAAAATAGCTTACTCACCGCCCTGGCTGTCAGCGATAGTAACACGTTTGGCATTGTCGGCTTAGATAACGGCATGGTGCTGCAAATCGATCTGGAAAATGGGGCCATCCAACAAAAAATCCAACTGCACGCCTTCCCAGTACAAAATAGCGTCATCCAACCGGGCGGCACGGTCGTCTCGCGGGAACTCAACGAGGATATTGTGCTATGGACGCCCGGAACAACGGAAATCCGCCGTTATAGCTTAGCCGACCTTGGCGTCGGTGCTGCTGTGCTGGCCCCAGACGGCACTTACGCGCTTGGCCCACTTATTGACGATGATCAAGCCCTGTACCGCGTGAACTTAAATACACTAGAACCAACCCGCTACCCGGATGAGGTCGGCTTCATCAACCACCCCCAGGCCCCAACCCCCGATGGGGTCGCTACCTCTTTCTCGGCAGATGGCACGCTGGCGCTGTCCAGGCGGGTTGGCGGCGTAGACATTGGTGAGGGTATCACCGTCTTTGACCTGTACATGCTCTGGAACCCGACTACTGGCGAAATCCTGCGAGAACGGATCGATCTGCTCAGCTTAATCGGCAGTGACCGCCTCAGCATGGTGCAATTTAACATGGATGGGTCGCGGTTGTTGCTGGTAGAAGATCAATCCATTGTGCATATTGTCGATACGCAAACCCTGGAACCCGTCCGCACGCCAATTGACCGCAATCGAACGATTACGACGGCGGCCTACGGTGCGCCCGGCTACGAAACCAAGCTGATCCTGGGCTATGCCGACGGCACAGTCGGGTTTTTGGACCTGGCTAAGGACGAGTGGATCGACATTCGCGGGCACGATGCCAGCGTGGTTAGCATCGACCTATATGTACAGGGCGATACCCTGCTGGCGGCAACCTCTAGCGCGGGGCGAAGCGTGATCGTGTGGGATGTTTTTGCGCATGAGCCGATCCGCTATTTCCAACCCCGCACACGCGGCGAAACGTCCGTCCAGTTTAGTGCCGATGGCGAAGCACTCATCACGCAGTCGGGCGACCTGCAAGCGGTCGTCTGGCGGCTAGATTCTTCCCAACAGCTTATCGACTGGGCGACAGAGAATCGGCATGTCCCCCCCCTTACGCCCAATACCTGCGATGCGTTTCAGATACCGGCCCCCTGCGGCGACTAGGCCGAGGCCGGTTCTGCAATCCCGGTAATCGCTTCGCTCATCTGCCAGAGCCGCTGCTGCGCTTGTTTGTCGTAAGTCTGCGGGATAGACTGTTTTTGCTGCTTATTGGCAAAATACTTGCCGCTGACCCCGTGTACCTCTGGCGACGATGCCAGGTAAACACTGGTAGCTGCGCCATCTTCTGGGCTTTTAGCAAACAGATGGGCGACCGTCATCAACCCACGCAAGAACCAATTGCCGTTCTTACCGAATCCAGTTGCCACAAAACCGGGGTGCAGCGCGTTCGCGGTGATGTTCGTCCCCTCTAGCCGATCCGCCAATTCATAGGTAAACAGCACGTTCATACACTTACTCTGCCCGTAGGCATTCATGGCATTGTAGCCGTTCTGGAACTGAACATCATCCCAGTTCATGCCGGTACGGTGCGCCTCCGATGAAACGTTGACAATCCGTGCGCCCCAATCCGGGTTGGCCTCTGCCGTCTGCCGGATCAGCGGCAAAAGCTCATGGGTCAGCAGAAAATAGTTGATGTGGTTGAGCGCAAACGTCATTTCTAGCCCGTCCACGCTTTGCTGGTAGCTGTCGAATAAGGCACCCGCGTTGTTAAGCAGCACATCCAGCCGATCAAATTTCTGTTTGTAGGCTTCTGCCAACTGCCGTACCGCGTCCATATCGGATAAATCCGCTGCCATATAGCTGACGTTTGGGTTATTCGTCTGCGCCCGGATTTCATCGACCACTCGCTTACACTTGGCCTCGCTCCGGCTAACCACAATTACCGTAGCGCCCATCTGGGCCAGTTCATGGGCGGCAATCTCACCGATCCCGTTGGTAGCACCGGTCACTAAAATATGTTTACCTGTCAAATCCGTCATCAGAGGGGATACTCCTAAAAGTTCTGTCAAGGGTGTTAACTTTTATATCATACGCCTGATGTGAAATAGCGGATTTCTGCTTATCTTTATGCTTTTCTCTTCTTGACTTTCCAGAAAGAAAGAAGCAAAGAAAGCGATAAGGGAGCTATTTTCAATCAAAATGGACGCTTTTTGTCCACTTTTTCTGGAAAAAAAGAGATAGGGTGTGAGATGAAACCCCACTAAACCTACGCATTTTGAATTTCACACACAATATATCATAATGAAACACAATAAGTACGTTGTTAAATTTGACGACCTCTAATGAAAGTCTGATAGCATCCCCACGCTTGCACAGATCACTGCTTGACGGTAGGCTTACCGTGCCTTGATAAACTTGTTTTGTGGGATAAACCCATGCGGACTTTATTTGTGATAGGCGGGCTGGTCGTACTGATGGCGGCCTGTGCCCCCGTACCACCGGACCCGACACGGCCCGCCCCAACCCTGGTCCCGTCCTCTACCCCGCGCCCGGTTGTTGATACCAGCGTGTTCGATGGCCTGCCCACCGGGACAACCGCCAGCGGCCTGCCACAGTTAGGCAACCCGCAAGCCCCGGTCGAAGTGCGTGAGTACGGCAGTTACACCAGTGCCAATAGCTTACAAGCCTACGAAACGATTGTGATCCCCTTGTTGCCACGCATCCGCGATGGGGACGTGCGCTATGTGTTCGTTCCTACCTCGCCGGACCCCGCCGGGCTTGCCGCCGCCGCACTCTGCGCCGGGGATCGCTTTTGGGAATATCACGCCGCCCTTTTCGCGCTGGCACGCATACACGGCGGCGCAACCATCACCAATAGCCAACAGGGCGATCTTGCCGATCAACTGGGCTTGGATCGCGAGACCTGGGCCGCTTGCCAGGCCAGCCCCGCCACCGAAGCAACGCTAGCTGCCGCCGAAGCCGCCGCCCTCAACCAACCGAACTATTCCGGCCCATCAACTTTACTCGTTAATGATAATTTCATGCTAGCGGACTTTGTGAGCATCAATGCCATCATCGATCAGCTACTTGAGCGCCAAACCCCCACCACACCCGACCCCAACGACCCCGACACGCCCGCCCTGGTCGAAGTCGCCCCACTCACCACCCAACAACTACCCACCCCGATTGACATCTCGCTACCGGATGACTGGGCCGTTTCGATCAATGACACCATGATTGTTCGTGATATTGACGCGCTACGCACGATCCCGTTTACACTGTACAAGGGGCCAGTCGCTAGCGGGACCGGCTATATTGCCATGTTCTGGGGGTTCCCCAGCCTAGTTGCTGGCAACCCACTCGCCGCACAAACGACCGGGGCCCCCCCCCAAGCCAACCCCTATACCGACGGCTTGCGCCTGCTGCGCTTAGCTGTGGTGGAGCCGGGCTGTAATGTCGGCACGGACACCCCCCGATCTTACACACTGGCCGATGGCATCACCGGGACTGGCACGGGGTGGTCGGCTGTCGATTGCCCCGAACTGCCGGATACACGCGGCTGGTTTATCGCCACGCGCCAGCATAACCTGAACTTCCTGTTTTACGCCTACCTAGACCCCATCGACCCGCAAGGGGTCTCCCCGGCAGAAGAAGCCGCCCGCCAACAACTCCAAGACGTGTTAGCGTCCATCCGCTTTCGCCCATTAGATACCCTACAACAAGAGGCGGCCTCACCATGACCCGCACGCTAAGATGGGCCTGGCCCCTGCTACTGATTCTCGGCCTGTGGCCTGCCAACGCCCAAGATACCCCCCCACCAACACCGACACCGCGCCCGGCCCCCCAGATAACCGTCCCCACCGACGACGGACGCGCCACGCTCGAACTGTACTTCGATACGCTGCCCCAGGGTAGTACCGGCGTGGCCCGGCTGGTCGGGGAAAGCGTCACCAACGCCCGCTTACGCTTCCTTGGCACGCTCACCGACTTTTACCAAGCCGATGACGGGTTGTACGTAGTCGTTCCCGTCGGGTTAGATGTCACACCCCGTGGCTATCCGTTGACCGTATCCGTCCTGTTTGCGGACGGATCACGCGGGGGGATCAACGCGGCGGTTGAGATCGTTAACGGCGGCTTTGTCCGACAGGCGTTCACGCTCGGCGGCGAGCTAGCCTACCTCACCTCACCGGAAATCGAGCGCAACGAGTATGCCCGCATCGACAGCTTGCTTGCTAACTCATCGGCACAACGCTTATGGTCCGATACCGGCTTCATCATGCCGATGGACACCGAAATTACCTCGGCGTTTGGGTCCTTTCGGACACTCAACCAATACACCCAGACGCGCCATACCGGGTGGGACTTCCGCGCCGCCCCGGGGACACCCATCCGGGCCAGTGCCGACGGGCAGGTCGTCTATGCCGCCCCGCTGGATATTCGGGGCAACTACGTGATGATCGATCATGGATTTGGGGTCTTTAGCGGCTATGCCCACTTCTCCGAGATGTACGTGACCAATGGCCAAAGCGTCACACAGGGGGATATTATCGGCGTCAGTGGCAACACCGGGCGCAGTAGCGGCCCGCATCTACACTGGGAGATCGCCGTCAACGGCGAATGGATAGATGCCATCGCCTTCACCAATAAATGGCTACCATAAGCTCAGTTTTGGATAGTGAACAAAAACTGTCATACGCCTGATGTGAAATCGCGGATTTCTGCTTATCTTTATGCTTTTATCTTCTTTACTTTCCAGAAAGGTAACTGCTCATGGGCTTCACCACGGAAGCCCCACAAGCTTTTGCGTGGACGACAGCAGCCTTTAGCCGTGGGGAAATATGTCACGCATTACTGTACATCAAACGCTGCCACCCGCACGGCAGTCTCATTTTCGCTTGTGGTCAGCGGGGTATCCGGTACTTGCCAGAAATACAACACCATCCACACCTCATACGATCCGGACGGCAGCCCCGACGGGAGCGCGAACGGCTGCGAGTGATAGGCCGGGCGCTCGTTGGGCCGAAGGGCGCTAGGGCGACATCTAACTCGCTGATGATCATCACCCACACAAACAACAACATCAGCACGGCGGCATATAGCGATGAGACGGATTGTTTAGATTGGGTCAAGACGGCTCCTGTGGGGCGATGGCGTCAGTATGGGCGCTATTCCGGCAAGGATGACGCGCATCGTACAGGGGAAATCGGGGTGCGTGGCGGGCGAACCGTCATGTTCGCCCGGTTGGTTGTGGGTGCTTGCTTTCTGAGGGGGAGACGTGAAACGGGGCGCAGCTTAACTGGCCTTGCTTTCGGTGACCTTGCTACTATCGGGTTTGGTACTGGTCTCGGCGGGGGTATCTTTAGCAGCGGGGGTATCGGTTGTGGCGGCCTCGGATGCTTTATCTCCATTGGATGCGGGCTTGTGCAGGTTCGCCTTCGATGCTTTGCTGTCGTTAACGTAAAAGCCGGACCCCTTAAAGACGATCCCTGGGGCTTGCACGATGCGCGACACGGCTTGGCCGGTCTCCGGGTCTACCGTCAACGGGTCATCGGTAAACTTCTGGCGGATTTCAAAGGTGGTACCGTCTTCGCGGCGATAAGTATATACTGGCATGGTTGACGAATCCCCTTTTTAGATGCGTTTTTATAACTGCTATGTAAATTTGAAGCGACTTACTTATATTACAAACTATACCGTGTGAGGTGTTGGAAGGCCATAGCCACCCCCCCATTTTTTTAGCAAATGCTAAGTTGCCGTCAGCCGGAATGTCAGTTGGTACATAGCGTTATTCTGATTGAACACCACCACCTGCTCGCCCAGACGGGCGTTATCGACCGTTAGCACGATCTCCCCTAAGAAATCATCGGCACCGCGTAATAGCTCGTGTTCGTCCTGCTCCCACAGTTCGATCTTGGTTGTTCCATTGAGGTTATTGTACTCAAACTGGCCGGCCTCATACGCCTCGGATTCCTCCCAGCCGTTTAACGTGCGAAAGCGCCCGGTACGGAAGTCAAACGCATTGGTCCACGCCTTGGCGTTGAGCGTGTCTTGCATTTTGCGCCCCATAACATCCCAAGACCACACCCGTTCCCCGTTGAGCAACAGGTACGGTTCGTCGCCGTCCATTTCCTGCCCTTCCAGGCACTCTAACAAGATGAGGTGCAGGTTATAAGTGTTGTCTGCCATTTTAGCTCCTGTTTGACGTGTTGTTCGCAGTTTTCACATTGTAAACGATGTCGCCAGTTTTAGCAGGCGCGGCGCTTGATTCTGATGTAATCGGATTAAAATTTTCTGGCGTGTGTAAGGGCTGTTTTGTAGAGCAGTGCGGCGGGAGGGCACAGAGACCCTCGCCTACGTCGGATTGGCGGGCCCGGCGGCATGTGTGCGCGTGCGCAGCGCAACTGTCCCCCAGGCCAACAGCCCAACCACCAGCACCGATACCGCCCCTAAGATGGCAAAATCGCGATAGGTGTTATCGTAGACCGTGACGCTATCCAACAAGAAGGGCGGCGCTGACGCCTCGATGCGGATGTTGTGGTCGGTGGCCCACCAGCCAAGCCGGATTCGTAGTTCGTGCCAGCCGCCCTCGCCGGTATAGGTGGCATTGTCGTTGCTGGCAAGCGTGCTTAGCAGCACATCATCCCGAAAGATGTTGATCGTCTGCCCACCCTGCCAGCGGACGGCTAACTCGGTCCCGTGGGCAGTGAAGCGGGCGCTTGATGCCCGCGATGCCTCATCGAATTGGGCCGCGGCGACCGGGGCGGCTTGCGCCCCATCCGATAACGTCAGCGCCCAATGGTCCGCTTGATGAACGCCTTTGTAGAGCGTGGGCTGTAGCGTGGCGGTGTAGGTCGCGATGGCATCATAGACGGGCAACGGCGTAAAATCCGGCTCGGTCATGCGGAAGTAATACCAACTCTGGTTTTGTTCGGTGTCGGCGGCCCGTTTGAAGAACCAATAGAACATCACCCCGGTAAACGGCCATTCTTGCTGTTGGCGCTCGTAGGCCCCCACCATGTAGCGGGCGGCCTGGTCTGTTGTGACGACCCCGTAAGCCTCGCGTGCGGCAATATCCGGTTTGTCTGGCGGGACCGGGTTCCAAGCCGCCTCGCTGATCCAGATCGCTTTATCGGCATAGCCATACTGCACCAGCATATCGCGGATGTACAACAAGCGCGAAAACGTGATCGCGGTTGGGCGCAGGCGGCGGTCGGTGGGGCCGCTGTTCAGGCCATAGCCCTGCACCGACATCACATCGAAGCAGTCGCCCGCCCCCGCTTCCAACATCAGTTGCAGGTAGATGAAGTCGTTCAGGTCGCGGTAATTCATAGAAACAGTCGGGGCGAGTGCCCCGCTGATCACCACAATATCCTCATCTACCGCTTTGAGCGCGTCGTAGGTGCGGCACAGCATCTCGACATACGCGGCAGGGTTCACATCCCGGTTGCCCCACTCCGGGTAAATATTCGGCTCGTTCCAAACCTGATAATGCGTGATGCGTCCCTGGTAACGTTCGGCAACCGTAGCGGCAAAGTTGACGTAATCCTGTAGGTTATCGGGTGGGCCTTTGTCGCCGGCGTCCTCGTCGGCGTGTGTCCAGTCTGGCGGGTTGCTCAGGCGGACCATCAGCCGCAGGTCGTACTTTTCGACCAGATCAACAATATTGTCGTACTTCTCCCAGGCGGAAATATAATCCGCTTCATCGATCACACCGTCCTGGTTACGATCGTTGCGGCGATCTTGGAAGTCTCCGCGCTGATGAATTTCGATGTCCTCCCAGGGGAACTCCTGCCGCAGCCATACGAACCCAGCCTCCGCGATCATTTGCAGCGTTTGTTCCCGCTTGATGACCTCCGCTTCTTGCTCCAAGAAAACATTAATCCCAAACGGAGACACCCCGGCATGGTCAACCGGGGTATACGGGGCGGTTTCGGGTTGCGGGCGCAGCCACCGTCCCGGCCACTCTAAAGCCCCCACGCCCTGCCCCCCCACCGATTCTTCCCCCGTCAGGTTGTACACGGCTCGCCACACTAGCCCCTGGTTCGTCAGGTCTAGCAAGAGGCCGCCGCCCAACACGATTGCACCCGTCACAACCCACACCCGCCAGAGCTTGCCCATAGTGCCTCCGTTCGCGTTACTCACGTTGGCGTAAGTATATATGCCATACACCCGAAAAAGAACGGCGCTGGCACGCAGCTAATCCGCCAGCGCAAACCGAACGGCGGCCTCGGCGTGTAGCCGGGTGGTATCGAAAACCGGGATCGGGCTGTGCTGCTGCTGGATCAACAGCATGATCTCGGTACATCCCAGGATCACACCCTCCGCCCCGGCCCGCATGACCTGCTCAATCAGATCGATATACACCCGCCGCGATTCGTCGCGTATTTCCCCCATCACCAACTCGTTATAAATAATATCATGGACGGCCTGCCGCCCGGCCTCATCTGGGACCAGCACGTCCAGGCCGAACTTATCGCGCAGCCGCCCGGCGTAGAAATCCCCCTCCATTGTGAAGCGTGTGCCCAGCAAGCCAACCGAGCTTAGCCCGCCCGCCCGCACCGCCTGTGCGGTCGCATCCGCGATATGGATTAGCGGAATATCCACCGCCGCCTGTACATCATCGGCCATGCGGTGCATCGTATTGGTCGCAATCACCACACAACCCGCCCCGCCCTTTGCTAACCGTTGCGCCGCCTGGATCATGCGCTGGGTCGCTTGGTCCCAGTTGCCCTGCATCTGCAACGTTTCGATCTCGTGAAAGTCGAACGAGTACATCAAGCTATCTGCCGAGTGATACCCGCCAAGCTCACGTTTGACAGCCTGGTTGATCAACCGGTAGTATTCCAGTGACGATTCCCAACTCATCCCACCAATTATCCCTATCGTTTTCACAGACAACACCTTTCATTTTATGATCTGTTAGCCCATCATTGATCTGACACCCAGCACCTAGCAGCGGTTTAGCGTGCTGAACCCATTTCGCACTCGGCGGCGGGGGCGTTCCGATCGGATGGTTGGTCAAATAGCACACCCTAGCTTAAAATAAATCCATATACCTATCAAACGGAATCTTAGACTATGGCAGATATAGAGAACGCACGCAAAGCGAAAAACAGCAAAACTAGCGAATTTATGGCGAAGCGTAATGTGGTTGGCGTGGGAATCGGGTATAAAAACCAATTAGGCGAGCAAACCGGCGATCCGTCCGTGGTGGTGATGGTCCAGCAGAAGAAGCCCGCCGCCGCCCTTGCGGATGAGGACATGATCCCCAAAGAAGTAGACGGCACGCGAACAGATGTGATCGAGATCGGCTATTTACGGGCGCAGTCCGTTAACCCACAAGCGCGGTTCCGCCCGGTGATGCAACCAGGGATCAGCATGGCGCATTATCTCGTCGGCGCGGGGACACTCGGCGCAGTCGTGCGCGATCGAAACACAGGCGAGCGCCTACTGTTATCCAATAATCATGTATTTGCCAACAGCAACAATGCCAACATCGGGGATAGCATCTTACAACCGGGGGCCTTGGACAGTGGGACCATCCCGCAGGATATGATCGCCCGCCTAACCGCCTTCCGACCGTTGGCCTACATAGAGGATGCCGTAGCCCAGCCAATCCCGGACCCCGAACCCAACCCGCCGCCCGACGATACCAAAGATACCCCGCCGCCCGACGATACTAAAGGGACCAGCGGCTTCGGGTTTATCGACTTTTTGGTTGCGCTAGCAAACATCCTGGCGAAGATCGTCGGGTCTAATCAGCGCGTGCAGGCCATGTCGATCATCGAAAATCAGGTCGGGGCGCAAGCCGCACAGGTCGTCGATACCACCGCCCAGGCCATCCAAAGCGGCGCAACCCCAGCCGAAGTGCCCTTCATCGCCCAGCAAAGCCTGGATAACCTGCTGGATGCCGCCATCGCCACCCCCTCGGACCCATCCGCTTTGAGTGATGAGATTCTACAGATCGGGCGGGTGACCGGAACCAAACCCGCCGAACTCGGCCTGTCGGTTGCCAAATTCGGGCGCACCACCAGTTACACCGAAGGCCGCGTGACCCTGCTCGATGCAACTGTGAATGTGCAGTATGAAACGATTCGCGGGACGCGCACCGCCCGCTTTGTCAACCAGGTCATCAGCACCGGTATGAGCAAAAGAGGGGATTCTGGCTCACTGGTAGTAGACCCTACGGACAACAACGCAGTCGGGTTATTATTTGCCGGGTCGGAGTTCGCGACGATCTTCACACCTATCGACCGTGTACTGTCTTATTTTAATGTGGAATTTTAACCTCATGCCCCAACACACCGACGACAAACTAACCCAAGTCCAGGCAAAATATATTGACAGCCTGATGAAAAAAGCCAACGTAATCGGCGTGGCGCTAGGGTACGCCCGTGAAAACGGCGTGCTAACAGATGAAAAATGTATCGTCGCGATGGTCTCGCACAAAGTACCGGAGGACCAACTCGCCGCCAAAGACCTGATCCCGGATCAACTGGACGGGGTACGGGTCGATGTCCAGGCGTTCGGCACGTTCCAAGCCTAAAGCGGGCAACCCGGCCCACCCCATCCCCCACACGATAAGGCAAAGGTGCCATGCTGCCACAAAATCAAAAACCAAGCGAACAGGTTTCGCTGCGAATACCCTCGACAACGCCGCTATTCACATACGCATTGTTGTTTACGTTGCTCGTGATCGCCATCGCCCACCTGACGACCGGCGGCGGCACAGATATGATCCAGAACGAACTAGGGCTAACCGGGCAGGCGGTTATCCAGCAGCAGCAATACACCCGTCTGTTAACCGCCTTGTTGCTATTGGGGACGCCCGCCACGACCGGGGCCGGGGCGCTGATATTCGCCAGTATCGGGATTATCATGAGCCTATACACGCTTTATAGTGTCGGCATAGAAATGGAACAACTGTGGGGCACCCCCCGCACCTTGCTAGTTTATACGCTTGGCGGGGCCTTCGGTGGCGCGGTGTCATTGCTGTTGATCCCGTTCGGCGGTATGCCCCCAGATTTGCCGCTAGCAACCGCCAGCGGGGGCATCCTGGCGCTGCTGGGGGCGCAGTTGGTGTACCTGTACAAACACCGACGCTTATACCGGGCGATGGTCCCCCGGCGGCAGGCGTTCCTGCTGGTCTTAGCCACCCTCAACCTGATCGTGATCGCGTTTGCCACCCACACCGATTTTATCGGGGGGATATTGGCACTCCTGGCGGGGGGCGTGTTGGCGGCCTTCATCAGCCCCTTTATGCTGCCCCGCCAACACCCAGACGACCCGAACGCGCTGCTTGCCGAAGATGTCAACCCACTGCGCGGGCAGGTATTAGCCGTCACCTTATTCACTATGGCGATTATGCTGCTGGTTGCCGTCACGGTGAATCTGGCCAGCGTTTAACCTTCTGCTGATGTTGATCGTGTAAAGTAAATGGCGGGTCAGTATGGCCCGTTTCCTTTTTCATTCATCAAACAGGCAAAACCTCATGACCTACCCCGATGATAACAATCCGCGCCGCCCGCATCCACTAGAGCGTGGCAACGATGAACCGAGCTATCAACAACCCCAGGCCGAGCAGCCACAAGAACAGATCACGATCAACATGCAACGCCGCACGGCAGTCATCACGTTTGCGCTGATCGCGGTTAACGTGGCGATCTTCCTGTTTGGCATAGCAACCGACTCCACCCAGCGCCTCTGGTTCTTCGGTGCGATCAACGGGGGTTGGGTTTTTAACGATAACGAATACTATCGGCTGTTTACGGCGATGTTTTTGCACGGCAGTATCAGTCACCTGTTTTTTAATATGTATGCGCTGTATATCCTGGGGATGTCGATTGAGCAGATGTACGGGCGCTGGCGCTTCAGCGCGATCTACATCTTGGGCGGTTTAACCGGGTCGGTAGCCTCGGCAGCCCTCAACCTGACCGGCCCACGCGATTTTGGCCTGGGGGCATCTGGGGCGGTGTTTGCGCTACTTGGGGCGCAAATCCTGTACTTTTGGCGCTACCGCGAAACACTTGGCGCATATGCACGGGGCGCATTGCGCCAATACGCGATCTTGCTGGGAATCAACCTGTTCTTTGGGCTAGCCGTCCCTCAGATCGACAATACCGCCCATATGGGCGGGCTGGTCGGGGGGGCCGTGTTGGGGTTCTTGCTGGCCCCACAACTGGCCGCCCGCTTCGGCTACGATTATGTCGGCAACCCGGTACGAGTCGTCAACGTGACGGATAGCGACGGCGGGGCTACCGTCGCCACCATCTACGGGTTATCGCTGGTCGGGCTGGTGGCAATCGCTGGATTTGTGTTGTATTAGCCGCGTTTACGTTTTTCCTACGTGATGTTAAACAGGTACCTAAAACGCTCTTGCGACGTATATATATTGCTATGATTAGATCAGAGTAAGACGTAATAAGCAGGAGCATCAAACTAAACATGGAAACTATAACTTATTTAGGACTATATGACGACTTCCAACAGGCACAACGTGTTGCACGGGACCTGAGAAAACATAACGTGTCGCTGCGCGATATGTCGATTGTCTCGCAGCGAGATGATCCCAAAACTTACAATACCCGTGTGGAATACTTCCAAAGCAGAGAAACCCCCGCCTACTTGGAAGAAACACAAGAGCGTCGGCGCGACTTTATCCAACCTGTGTTCGTTGGCGCTATCATCGGCATCATCCCAATGGCGTTGATGTCCGTATTTGAGACCAACATCTTCGGCGGCTACTGGCTGACACTCGCCGCGATGGTCGGCTTTGGTGCGCTTGCCGGTGGGGTTATGGCGGGTATTATCGCCGCGATGGCGATCTTCACACGTTTTGAAACACGCGAGGATCAACAGGTACAAGCAGCCATGTACAACGGGCTTTCTATATTACTCGTGCGTGACCAAGATGACTATGACGCGCAGCATATCAAAGCCGTAATGCGTGACCACCAACCAATTGAGGTCACCGAAGCTGATGAGCAAGCCTGGCTGGAAACCGGCTGGCTAGCGGAGAAAAACATCGAACCGGACGAAAGTTCCTCCAATACAATTGCAGACCAACGTTACCGCGCCTTCAACTGGGCATCCGGGGCCGCCGATAGGCTTTAGGCCGGCCTCGCTCACCTTTTGAAAAAGTGAACGCAACTACTCAACTTACCCCCCACCCCGGCGCTAAAGCGCCACCCCTCCCCATGATGTGAAAACTCGACTTTGCGATTGATCAACCCCAACCCCCAGGGCAATCGCCTTAAAATTTTCTGGTGTCATTTATTGGGATTGCATCCCAAACCCTGCCAAGCTTTTGAAAAAGCTTGACCAAAACTTTACATTTTTGGC
>DAOTUA010000005.1:0-3860 GCA_034437355.1 Anaerolineae bacterium
GTTCGGTCGGCATCCGGTTGTTTCTCCGTGCCAGGGTGGACGAGTTCGAGCGCCTGCATCAACCCCATGCCGCGCACATCCCCGATAAACGAGAACGTTTTCTGCATGTCGATCAAACGTGAGCGTAGCTCTGCCCCGCGTTCGGCAGCGTTTGTCAGCAGGTCGTTTTCCTCAATATATTCGATAGTTGCCAGGGCCGCCGCCATCGTGACCGGGTTCCCGCCAAAGGTGGCAAACGTCAACCCCTGTAGGGCTTCGGCAACTTCTGGCGTAGCGATGGTGCACCCGATAGGCGATCCGTTCGCCATCCCCTTAGCAAACGTCATAATATCCGGTTCGATCCCCCAATGTTCGATCCCGCACCACTTCGACCCGGTACGGCCCCAGCCTGTTTGCACCTCGTCAATGATAATCAACCCGCCAGCCTCGCGGATGATGGGCTCGATCCGTTGGAAATATTCACGCGGTGGCACGATGAACCCCCCGACCCCCTGAATCGGCTCTGCCATAAACGCCGCGATGCGCCCGTCGGTGGTGGTGGCTAACGTTTCCTCCAGGTCGCGCACGCATAGCTCGACCAATTCTTCCGCGCTTATCGCCAGCGGCGCACGATAGACATACGGGTTACGCACATGCTTGATGTGCGCATCCTGCACACCGCCCAAGCGCCAAGTGCCGTGGGCGGTGACGCTCATCGCGGTGGTCGTCCGCCCGGAGTAGGCATGGCGTAGCGCGATGATCTCGCGGTTGCCGGTGTACATACGCGCAGTGAGGATGGCGGTTTCGTTGGCCTCCGTACCACTGCTGGAAAAAAAGCACTTCTGCAAGCGCCCCGGCGTCACCTGGGCGACCTTCTCGGCAACTTTAACCATAATCTCGTTGACATAGAGCGTAGAGGTATGCTGTGCCTTCTGGAACTGCTCTAGCGTGCGTTGGGTGATGGTGTCGTTACAGTGGCCCACCGATACGGTTAACACGCCCCCGAAAAAGTCCAGATACGAGTTACCTTCTATATCCCATAGGTATTGATCTTTGCCATGAGAAACCACAATGGCCTGCTCGCCAAAATACGGGTGAACCGCCGGGAAAATATACTGTTGATGACGCGCTAACACGGCGCTGGTTTTGTTGCTGACGGGTTCAATAACGGTCATTTTTACACTCTCCGAAACAAAGGTCTGAATTTACATTGTATTGTACCCGAAAGATGCGTGATTTTGAAAAATCGCGATAATAAGATCAGCGTCAACTAAGTTGAAATGACAAGAGAACCATGCCAGGAACTGTCGAAAAGCTACCAGATAAGCCAATAGCGATTGTGGAGTATCACGGCAATATCACCGTTGCGGATACGCGAGCCGTGTTTGCGCAGATCGCCGGATTGGTCGAAAACTTCGGATCACCGTTTTATCGCATCGCCTGTGTGATGACCGACAAAGCCGAAACCACCTTCGATGATGTGATGATGATGACAACCCTATCAAGCCAAGGGCTTGCCGGGTCCGCCACCGACCCGAATGTGATCACGGTTTTAGTAGGGGACCATCCGTTTATTGATCTGTTTGCGGAGGCGATGCGCCAGGAACCATTCGGCGCGGTCGAGATTCCGATTTTTACGACAAAAGCGGAGGCCTTGGCGTATGTCCAGCAGTTGATCGAACATGCGGACGACGAGAACGCCAGAGCATGACCAGCGCCAGCGCCAGCAGCAGCAGGTCTTGCCATTGATCGGCCCGCAAGCCGCCCCACACCAGGGCGTAATCTGCCCGCCAAAAGCCGATCCCGAACATGCCGCTACTCCAGAGCGCCAACTGACCCCATACGCCCCAGCGCGGCACCCGCCCGATCAGCCAGCGCCCCCCGGTGATCACCAGCAGCAGCCAGGCCAGGGCTTGCCCGTAGGTGTGGGTGTCGTAGCGTGGCGCGATAATCCCGAAAATATCGCGCCCTTCTGTGACGGCCCAGGCCGGGTAGTAGGCCAATGTCGCCACCTCTGCGCCGTAAGCACACCCCACCGGGCGGCAGGCCGTCCACGCCGCCAGGCCGATTAACGGTAATGCCGGGGTCAGCCGGGGCAGGAGTTGCTCGGCGGTGGCCCATCCGCATCGATCCGCCATCCACAACACCAACAGCGCCCCGATCACCGCCCCGTGCCAGTCCAGGCCTCCGGTATCCATGTTGTAAACCCGCGCTAGGTCCGCCGAGAACAGCGCCCAGTTCAGCGCGACGTATTCCGCCCGTGCCCCCAAAAACGCGGCACACACCATCGCTAGCGCGACATCTAGCAGACGGCGGCCCCCGGTGTACGCTATCACCGCCAATACGCTACTCAGCGCCAAGCCGAGGTATAGCGTATAGGTTGGTATTTGCCAGTTTAGTACGGTTGTAAACATGACATCCTCGGTATTCGTTTTCCGGTCGTTGCGTTAGTAGCAGCTTGATTGAGCCAGCCGATGTATGCCACCCCCCAGATATTGAGGGTTTTCTTACGTCACACGCGCCCAAGCGTGGTATAATCACCATTACGTAGATTTGTCTGAGACAATCACACTTCAAGGAGATTTCTTTACCTATGGCAAGTGGCATAAGTGCAATACTCGGAACCATATCCTTAATCGGTTTTTTACTGTTTCTGATAGGTGTTGGTTTAATTGTTGTATCCGCCTCTCAGGGCCGGGCGGTGCGCGGTGGCATCGCTATCGCAATCGTTGGCCTTGTTCTTGGTTTCGCCTTCCAGTTAATTAGTCGGGGCGTTATCGTGGTAGACCCCACCGAACGGGCGGTTGTTTTCCGCACGTTAAGCGGTGAGCTAACCACCCCGCGTGACCCAGGGACGCATATCATCTTACCAGTGTTGGAAGAAGCGATTCTGTACGATGTAAATGTGCAGAACTATACCATGTCTGGCCTCTCAGCTGAGGGGCAAGTTCAGGGGAATGACGCGGTCCGGGCACGGACATTAGACGGTCAGGAAGTTTTCCTGGACCTGACGATCTTGTTCCGGGTGAGCAATGACGGTGAGAACATCAACACGCTGCACCGCAAATGGTTCGACAACACCCAGGGCCGCCCCAATTTCCGCGATGGGTTCGTCCGCCCGACCACCCGGTCGATTGTGCGTGATGTGACCTCTAGTTTTACCGCACAGGGTATCTATGGTGATGAGCGAACCGCGCTAGCGAACGAGGCGGAAGTATTGTTGAAAGAATCCTTTGCTGAGGAGGGTTTGATCGTGGAGAACCTACTTCTGCGCGATGTGACCTTCTCCGAGCAGTTCACGACCGCTATCGAGCAGGCCCAGGTTGCCGAACAGGACGCCCGCCGTGCCGAAATCCGTGTGCGGGAGGTGGAGCAGGAAGCCCAACAGAATATCGCCCGTGCCGAGGGTGAACGTGATGCCGCCATCGAACGCGCACGCGGTGAAGCGGAATCTATCGTGATCCGTGCCCAGGCCGAAGCTGAGGCGCTGCGACTTGTCAGCGAGCAGATCGCCGCTAACCCGGCGCTGATCCAATACCTATACGTGCAAAACCTGAGCGATAACGTCAATATCGCGTTGGTGCCGTCTAACAGCCCGTTCTTGTTCGATTTCGAGAGCTTACAAGAAGCCAATGCGGACCTCGAAGCACCAGAAACCGGGTTTGAGGCGAGTAGCTTTGGGTCTAGCCGAGAAGATGCCGGCGAAGGTCTATTCGGTAACGAACCCACCCCAGCCCCCAGCACCGAGGGCAGCGGCAACTAGGTTGTGTTGACATTTGGAATTTCGATCTAAGTAAAGACCACAACGGCTCAAAACGTAGGGGCATAGCACGCTATGCCCTGGGGTCAGCACGCTGAACCCCTACAATCACCAGTTTTTT
>DAOTUA010000006.1:0-21611 GCA_034437355.1 Anaerolineae bacterium
CTTCAAATCTGAATTGACGTAAAAAAAGCATTTTGTATTGTTAAAAAGTATAGTGGGGGCTTTGCCCCCACACCCCCACAAGGATTTAGCAATCCTTGACCGGCGCTTTTTGGCGCTTTGCGCCAAAAAGGTAAAGTTTTGGTCAAGCTTTTTCAAAAGCTTGGCAGGGTTTGGGATGCAATCCCAATAAATGACACCAGAAAATTTTAAGGCGATTGCCCTGCCCCCGCAAAAGTGCTAGCTTGCACTCGTCCGTGTCGTCCCGCATAATATAATCCGATTCTGATCGCTATCTAAGCCGGAGGAAAAATCGGCGTGTTGCTTCGCACCGCATTATTCTGTTTACTCTGTTTGCCGATGGTCGCATGTGGGGCCGCCGACGCCGCCCCGATAACACAAACTACCGATAACAGCGCGGCCCAGCCTGCCCCATCACCGACCCCGCCGGCGGTTGTCGCGACGGTGAACGGTGAGCCGATTACCGGGGCCGCTTTTCGTGCTGCGTTGGAACGCCGCGAGCGCGAACTGGCAACCGTTGCCGACCAGGAGGCGCTGGCAACGACCGTCTTGACCGAGATGATCAATCAGGTGTTGGTCGAACAGGCGGCGGAACAGATGGGGATCACGATCAGCGAGGCGGAAATGGATAGCGAAATCAGCACATTAAAAACCATCGTCGATAACGATGAGGACGCCTGGCAAGCGTGGTTAGGCCAGAATAACTACACCGAAGCGCAACTCCGTGAGGAACTACGCGGCCAACTGATTGCCGGGCAAGTGCGCGATGCGGTCATCGGGGACGCCGCCACTTCGGATACGCAGCAAGTCCAGGCGCGGCATATCCTGGTAGATACCCGCGCCCAGGCCGCCTCTATTCGCGCCCAGGTGATCGCCGGGGAGAGCTTTGTAGACCTGGCGGCGGCACACTCTAAAGATGTGACCACGCGCAGCGAGGGCGGCGACCTAGGCTGGTTCACCCGTGAGGGACTGCTAGAACCAATCGTCGCCGAAGTCGCCTTTTCGCAACCAGAAGGGACCATCAGCGAACCCGTCGCAACACGGCTTGGTTGGCATATCATCGAAACCCTGGCCTTCGATAACTTGCCCCTCCCCCCCGAAAAACAGGCCGAAGTCGCCCAGGTCATTTTCGATGAGTGGCTCACCACCCAGACCGATAGCGCCATTATTGAAATCTATCGCTAGGAGACTATGACATATGGGACGCACGGCAGACCTCATCACGTATATCATTATCGGGTTGACTATCCTGGTGCTTGTGGGTGGCGGGTTGTTTCTCTATAACACGCAGAACCGCCCTTCCGAGGTCGGCGGTGTGCCGACCGTCGCCATCGTGCCGACGATCACCCCGTTACCCCCGACCAACACCCCACGGCCCACTTTACCGCCGACATTTACGACCGTCCCCACCATCACGCCGACGCTTTCCGCCACCCCGACCGCGACGTTTACGCCCTCATTGACCCCCACCATCACCGATACGCCCCTGCCAACCGCCACACGTTCTACCACCGATACGCCCACCCCCACGCTAACGTTTACCCCCTCAGAAACATCGAATATCCCGACCGCCACCCCGACCGTTACCCGGTCGCCGTTCCCGTTTGCAGTGCGCGGGGGGCAAGCGGTCCTCACACAAAATACCTACAATACCCAGGGCTGCGCGTTCCAGGCGATTGCCGGGCAGGTGCTTAACGATCAGGGCAGCGGCTTAGACGGCGTGCAGGTCGTCGTTTCGGAGCCGGGTGGGGCCGAAAGACAAGCCCTGAGTGGGACGGCTAGCACCTACGGCCCCGGCGGGTATGAAATCCCGGTTGATGACCAGATCAACGGGCGAACTTACGTTGTCCAGCTACGCACGACCGCCGGCACCGAGTTATCACAGCCATATCCGATCACGTTCCCATCCAACTGTGATCAGAATATCGCGCTGATCTACTGGTCGCAGACCCGGCCCTTCTGATGCCGAACAAGAAGCGCAACCCCGACAACCAACCGGAGAAGATCGATCCGGTGTTGCCGGGGGATAAACCCACCTGGAAAGAACGCCTCGGCCTGTCGAAGCCGGAAGCACATAACCGGAATGTGCCGACCCCACAGGGGCGTCGTTCTCGCCCGCGTAGCGCCCCCCCACCACCCCACAACCGCCGGACCGAGATCATCGAGCCGGATAAGCTAGAAAAGATCGATGTCGCACCGCCGCTGGAAGAACGCTTCCCTCGGATGAGTGCGCCGCCAGAGCCACCCCCCCCGCCCCCCGCCACAGATGGAGCGCCACCGCCCAAACGCAACCGGGGCGGCAGCGCGTGGTTTACCAATATCATCACCGGGCTGATCATCCTGCTAACGGTCGGGTCGGTTGGCGGGTTTGTGCTGGCAACCCGTTACCCGTATCACCCGCTGAACCCGCTAGCCCTGCCGACGCCGCTACCGTTGATCATCACCGCGACGTTCCTACCACCCACATCAACCCCACCCGCGACGGCCACGCAACCCGCCGCCGCACAACCAACCCCATCCACCGAGCCGACGCTGGGGCTACCTGTCGGCATGGCAACCGACCCGCCCCCAACCGTACTGGGCGGCGGTCCCCCGGCTACCCTCAGCGACGGGTTCCCGTTCCGGGCATTGGCGGATGCCCAGTACATCGAAAACGAAAATGAGCGCGGTTGCAACTGGTCGAGTGTGGCTGGGACAGTCTATAACCTGGAGGGGACGCCGGTTGGCGGGGTGCGGGTACGCTTGCGTAACGTGGAAACCGACGAGCCGATCACCGTGTTCACCGGGAGTTCGGCCCGCTACCCGGACGGCTACGAGTATGTCGTGAGCAATATGCCGACCTCACAGGCGTTTATGGTCGGGTTGGTTGGGGCGGGGGGCGTATCACTCTCGGAAGAAGTGATGGTCGTCACCAGCGAGCGTTGTACTCAAAACGTGCTGGTGCTGGATTTTGAACAGATCGGGCCGTATAACGGCGGGTAACTGCTCAGGGGTTTCACCCCCGAACCCCCACAATCTTTTGCAAAAGATTGACCAGAACTTTAGCTGTGAAAATCGTCTAAACCTTTATGTTGAATACCAAAATGGACGCTTTTTGTCCACTTTTTCTGGAAAAAGTGGTCGGGTGTGGGGTGAAACGCGATAAATTTTGTGCATAGCGTGACAAATAGGTTATGGCCGCCGTTGCAAATGTCGTTGCAGGACCAACGGCGGTAGGACGATCATCAAGAGGGACGCACCGAACAAGGCGAGCGCATCGGGTATGGTGATGACATTATAGGTTATTGCGACCGTATGACGAGTGCCATCGGGTAGTGGGATGTGCAATAGGTAGGTTGGGTCTTGTGGCGTGGATTGCGGGTTTAGCGGCGCACAGGCGATCATCTCGGCTTGGGAGATGGTGCGGTACGTCGTGCCGCCCTGTACCCCGAAAGTGATTTCGCCCTCGGCGTTGTCTACCTGCCAGGCCAACGGACGGCAACCCAAAGCGGGTAGCACGCGCCCCTGTGGGCTGGTAATGCGGACCGTCACGCCCTGTACGGTGCGCTCTAAATCTGCCGGGAACCACGCTCCCACCCCGACGGCGGCCACCGTCAGGCTACCTGCGAGCAGTAGCCAGATGGGGTTGGCACGCCACCGATGACGCCATCCCAGGATCATGATCACATTAGTTCCCCAAAATACGATCATCACCGGGGCCAGCAACCGATACAGATCGGTAGGCGTAGCGAGTACCTGCACGCCGATCAATAGCCCGACGGTGGCGGCGGCCCCATATCCGACCAGCCCGACCTGTGCTGCCGTCAGGCCGTGGCGTTGTGTAGCCGGCGGCGTGGTCTGTCGCAGCGCCCACACCGAGAACACCCCGGCGAACAACGGCGCTACCCCAAGCGCCAGCCAAGGAACCAAGCGCGTATCCGATGCGGACACGTTAGCATTAACCCCAAAAAGCAACAGCAGCAGGCCGGCTATCCACACGCTGTACACACAAAAAATGAAAAAGCCCCAAGCTCGCAGGTAAGCCGGATGATCTTTCGCTGATTGCCATGGTTTCACGATAGCTGCCCCTTTATTGTTTGGCGTTGGGAAAAACGCGCCCATTATCGACATTATCGGGTGGTTTGTGTAGGTCTACTCTCTATGTCCGTCAGAGATAAATAACTTATGAGAAAAACAAAACAATAACCCTCACAGGGTGTTCTAGTATAAATAAACCTTTATTGATAAACTCAAAATTTGAGGAGTTGAAACACATGCAACTTGTAACCGACCGCGCTGCCGACCTTAGCCCGGAGCAACTCGATGCGCTAGACATTGACATTCACTATTTGCCCCTTACGTTATCGCTAGACGGCAAAGAGTATATTAGCGGGGTAGATATTCAACCGGAGGAGTTTTACAACCTGCTAGAAAGCTCCGATGATATGCCATCTACATCGCTGCCCGCCCCAGAAGAAGCCGCGAATATCTTCCGGGAAATTGCCGAGACAACCGGGGATAACGAACTTATGGCGGTGCTAATCTCTAACGGGCTGAGTGGCACGTTTAACTCGGCGCGTATCGCGGCAGAACAGGTTAAAGCAGACGGGATCACGGTTCATATGGTGGATACCCGCACGTTATCTGGTGCGGAGGGCTGGCAGGTTGCGGCAGCTGGACGGGCGATCATGGCGGGGTGGTCGGTTGAAAAAACTCGTGACCTACTCGGAGAAATCAGCAAGGTGACCAACAGCGTGTTTACCCTGCCAGACCTCAAATACTTGATCCACGGCGGGCGCATCGGGCATATGAAAGGGCTGTTGGCGTCCGCCTTGGGGATTAAACCGCTGATCGGCGTGAGCTACGAAGAAGGGCGGTACGAACAACGCGGGCAAGCTCGCACGTTCAAGCGGGCGGTGCGTGCGCTAGCAGATGACATCGCCAAAAATATTGAGCCGGGATCACGTATCCGTGTGCATCCGCTGCACGCGCTGAGTATGGAAGCGATCGAGCAGATGCAAGCGGCGATTTCCGATAAGTTCGATGCCACATTCATGACGCCAACACCGATTGCGCCGGTGTTGGGTGCCCATACCGGCCTAGGGATGGTCGGGTGTGCGTTTGCGCCGCTGGATAAGCTGCCGGAACTCCCCTAGCTTGCTATAGACGCGCTATATGAAATTCAAAATGCGTCAGGTTTGGTGGGGTTTCACCCCATACCCCACCACTTTTTCCAGAAAAAGTGGACAAAAAGCGCCCATTTTGGTAACTACTCAGGTACTCGCCTGAATACCCCCATCCCCTAGCACCATAAAGGGGGAAGGGGAACAGTTATGTACCACTTAAACCCCTCCCTCCCGCCGCTAAAGCGGCGAGAGTGGGGTTGTTGACCACCTTCGGCCATGTTGCCCCTGCTCTGATCTGGGTGTGTTTAAGAAAAGTACATGATTTATAACAACTATTTTTTGTGAAAATTGGAGATTTTCACAGCTAAACTTTTGCAAAAGCTTGTGGGGGTTCGGAAGTGAAACCCCTGAGCAGTTACAAGATAAGAAGAAGTTCGCTATTTCACATAGCGCGTGGCCCATATCATCCCGGCACAGATTATGATAGACTTTCCAACGTTTCTGGCAACCAGCATATGACTAAGGGGATATATCTTGCGTGTAATTGTGACGGGTGGTGCAGGTTTCGTCGGGTCTCACTTATGTGATCGGTTTTTATCGCTAGGGCATCATGTTATTGCGGTTGATAATTTGATAACCGGAAGTCAGGCGAATATCGAACATTTGGCAACAAACCCGGATTTCGAGTTCCGCAATATCGACATTAGCGAATCGTTTCAGATCGAGGGTGAAGTTGATGCGATCATGCAGTTTGCGTCCCCCGCTAGCCCACCGCATTACCTCAAACTGCCGCTGGAGACGCTCAAAGTTGGTGCCTTCGGCAATTACAACGCGCTAGAACTCGCCCGCGAAAAAGGGGCTAAGTTGCTATTTGCTTCGACCTCCGAAATCTACGGCGATCCGCTTGAGCATCCCCAACACGAGGGCTACCTGGGTAACGTGAGTACCATCGGCCCGCGCAGTGTTTACGATGAGGCCAAACGTTTTGCCGAATCCATGACGATTGCATATCACCGCACGCACAGCGTTCAAACGCGCATTGTGCGTATTTTCAACACCTACGGCCCGCGTATGAACCTGGCTGATGGGCGCGTCGTCCCTAATTTTATCGTGCAATCGCTGCGCGGCGAGCCACTCACGATCTACGGCGACGGGCAGCAAACCCGCAGTTTCCAATATGTTAGCGACCTGATAGACGGCCTGCTGGCCCTGTTAGATTCGGATTACGTCGAACCGGTTAACATTGGCAACCCGCACGAGATGACGATCAAAGAATTTGCCGAAACGGTCAACATGGTCACTGGCAACACTGCCGGGATCACCTTCCAGCCGGACGAACGGGTTTCCGGTGATCCACAGCGCCGCCAGCCGGATATTTCGCTGGCAAAGCGTGTCCTCAACTGGGAGCCGAAAGTCGGGCTGCGAGAGGGCTTAGAGCAGACCATCGCCTACTTTCAGCAGCAGGTGACTTAAACGGGAGTGGATGGGAGTCGAACCCACCACAGCCTACACAGTGCAGCCTGTCACCGATTTTGAAGATCGGGGTACCCACCAGGGCACAACCACCCCCAACACGCTTAATATACACGTCCATAGGCCATCCGTCAGGTTAGCGTTCGGTTGGCGTGTGCCGCACGTAACGTTGGCGACCAGTTTGTTTGCTTCGTTGCTCGTATGATCAAAGTATCGTATCCATAGCATCGGAGAACATCATATGAACGCCTATCGGTTTGTCGCCTTTATCCCCCTGATGATATTCGGAGTAGCCCTGGTGGGCTGCCGCCCGAACACCGTTAGCGCCACGTTGGTTCCTGATGTGCCGACCCAGGTTTTTGTCGAAGTAGCCGAACAGGTCTATAACTTTTACGCGCTAGAAACGGATACTATGCTACGCCTGCGGGCCAACCCGCCCCACCTGGCCTATATCGCTGAAGTCCGTGATGGGACGGGGGAACTCGCCGCTACCCTAAGCGGCGGCGGCGTGCTACAAGATGCGCGGGTGACGTTACCAGCGGAGAGTGGCGCGTATGAGGTGCGAATTCGCACGGAGGCCGACCTCGGCGGGACGGTCGAACTGATTGTAACGGGCAACGACAACCCCACCCCGACCAAAACCGATGCCCCACTCACACCAAAGGGGACGGTGAGCGCCCCCCAGCACGCCGGGGTGTGCCAGCTTCGCCCACGCTTGAGCGAAATCAGCGTGTTTGATGGGGCCACCATCGGGGCGCAGCAAATCGGGATCATGCGGGAAGGGGCGACGCTCACGGCGGGGGCGCGTGCGGCTAGTGCGGACGGCAAAACGTGGTACCGCATCCGTGATGGGGCGCGGGTCGGTTGGGTGAGGATGGATACGGTTATACTGGCTGGCACCTGTGACGCGCTCCCGATGACCACCCCCGGCACGCCGGATGACCCGCAAGCCGTCCGCGTGACGCTGGCAAACGACCAGATGGCCCCCTACGATGCCGATTCTTACGCGATCACGCTAGACCCGGCGACCGGTAGCAGCTTCACCGAACAAATTTCGTACCCGAACGGAGACGGTATCGACCGCCTATTCTTGACCGCCGATGGCCTTACCACCGAGCGCCTATTCACGATTCGTATCATCTGTGACGGGCAGGCCGCCGCCTCGCTGCGATGGGGCACCCCGGATAACCCTTCGTTGGGCTGTGATAACGCGCTCAATACCACCTATTCCCCTAGCCTGACACGCCGCAGCCTGATCGTGACCATGCCGGAAGGGTCGGCAGCGGGCGGGGTCCGCTATCGGCTGGAGGCAACCGCTACCGCCCCCGAAGATGCCGAGACCTTCTTACTCCCCATCATGCGCGATAGCGGCGGGGCCGTGTCGGAGGCGATCTCTTACCCCGATGGCGACACGCAAGATCAATTTGTGATGCGGGTCGATAACCTGGAGTTAGCCCCCCCGCACAATCGGCGCGATTATCTGGTGCGCATCGCCTGTGAGGGGGCCAACGCCGCCGGCCTACGCTGGGGCCTGTCCGGTTCAGCGGGGTTGGGCTGCGATGACACGCTCAATGTGACGCTCTCGGCGGATCAAACGCAACAGGTTATCACCGTGACCTTACCGGCGGGTAGCCAGCGCGGTTATCTGGCTTATGTGCTATCGGCTGTGCCCGTCGCGGCATCAGACCGAGATCGCTATGCTTTCGGCGTGGATCGTAACGCGGGCGGTCAGTTCGGGGAGGTTATCTCTGGCCCGGTGGGGGATACGTTCGACATTATCGACCTGACCGCCATCAACCTGACGGACACGCCCCCGGATAACTACCGTGAATACCGCGTGACCCTGCTGTGTAGCGGGGCCGGGGTTGAGCATATCCGGTGGGGGCTGGCGGACAACCCGGCCCAGGGCTGCAACACATCGTTAGCGTTGCCGGTGCTAGGGAGCGCCAACACGCAAACACTTGTGATCGCGGTTGCGGACGGTCAAAGCGCCTACGTTGATTATACGCTGGTTGCCCAACCCATCCTACCCACCCCGGCCCCCTGATAAGTGAGTGCGGCATGAATATCAAAACACCCCCGATTTCTGGGGGTGGTGGCGGCGTTGACGGATTCGTAGACTAAATCGTAATCTTGATCATCAATTTAGAGGTAGCCCATGCGTAAGATACTTGTTTTGGTGATGCTGTGCCTGTTGCCGGTTACGATCCGCGCACAAGAAACGGACATCAGCCCGACCCTAGCCGAAGAACTGTTTGCGATTGAAGCCTGGGTGATCGAAACACGCGGCCTGGAGCCACAAGGCCCGGTGATCCGGGTGTTCCCCTCGCGGGAGGAAGTGAGCGATTTCTTACTCACCGAATTAACCGAACAACTCCCAGCGGAAACCGTTCGCGAAGCAATGGCGTTCTATGTCGCTTTCGATTTCATGTCGCCGGAGGTCGATCTTGTTGATGTTTATCTGACGTTGATCGAGGATCAGATCGGAGGGTATTACAACCCGGAGGATCAGACGATGAACACCATTTTGATCTCTGGCAACGAACTAGGGGACAGCCTGCCCAGCCTGGAAAAAACCATCTATGCGCATGAGTTTGTGCATGCCTTGCAAGATCAGGTTTTTGGGTTAGAAGCTATCGGCCTGAGCGATGAGGGGGTCGAAACGCTATCGACCGATGAAATTATCGCTATTCAGGGCCTTGTCGAAGGCGATGCAACCATTGTCATGTCGTTGTACATGGAGCATCTGATGGAGCAGAACCCGTTTTCTGCACTGGGGATGCTTAGCGGGTCGCTGGCCAGTGGGTCGCTAGCGATACCCCCCGGCACGCCGCCTATTCTGATGGAGGAACTCTTATTCCCGTACAACCAGGGGGCGGTATTCGTCACCGAGTTGTGGCGCGATGGCGGCTGGGAAGCGGTCGATGCCGCTTTTGAGACGCTGCCACAGTCCAGCGAGCATCTGCTGCACCCGGAAAGCTACTTCAACGGCGATCAGCCGATCCCGGTTGAAATAGCGGATGCGTCGGCGGCCCTAGGTGACGGGTGGACACTCGCAACCAGTGATCGTCTTGGTGAATTCTATTTGCGGGCGTACCTGGAAAATCAACTCAGCCGCGAGGTCGCAGGCCCGGCGGCGGCGGGCTGGGGTGGGGATCAGTATAACGTTTATACCACCGAAGCCGGCGAGATTGCCTACGCTGCCCGGATTGTGTGGGATACCCCGGCAGATCGCACCGAGTTTGCTGATGCCTTCGCCCGGTTTGCGGCGACCCGGACCAGCGCGGAAACCCCACAGGCGGGTTGCTGGGCCGGGGAGGACGCGATCTGCCTGGGCCAGACCGCCGACGGTGTAACGGTGATCGTCCGTGCGCCGAATGTGACGCTTGCCGCCGCTTTGCTGGATAACAGCTAAACGGGGGGATCAACGTATTGGCCCGGCGGGGCTGGCCTTGCTTACCCGGAAACGCGGGTGACGTAAGCCCCGTCCTCGGTCTTAACGCGGATCACATCCCCCGTGTTGATGAACATCGGGGCTTGTATTTGTAGCCCGGTTTCTAGTGTGACGCGCTTGGTCGGGTTGTTGGCGGTATCCCCTGCGACCGCCATTTCCGCATCGACTACTTTGTAGTCGGCGTTTTGCGGTAGCGTGAAGTCGATGATCTCAGTGCCGTATTGTTGCAACTCTAGCCGCATATTCTCTTTCAGGTAGGGCATGGCGCCCTCGAATATCTGCCGTGCGACCTGGGGCTGTTCGTAGGTACTGGTATCCATAAACACCAGGAAAGGCCCGTCCTCGTACAGGTATTCGACTTCACGGCTTTCTACGCGGATGTCCTCCACCCGGTCCCCAGAGTTGAACGTCATTTCCGTGGTGGACCCGGTGCGTAGGTTACGCACCTGCACGCGGATGGTCGCCTTGCCGCGCCCTGGCTTGCGGTGTTCGTAGTCTAGCACTTTGTATATTTCACCATCTTTGGTGAAATTGGTTTTTTTGCGTAGTTGGTTGACATCAATCATAGGGTTGCTTGTCTCACTTTTGTATGGTCGTTGTTGGCGCTGCATGTGTGGCAAAGTATATCAAAAACGGTCTACAGCCATAGCCTGTGTTTTGGGACGCTAGCCCTGCTGCACGACCGGGATATGCCGGAACGTTGTAACATCGACCAGCCCCATATCACTGATGCGCAGTTCTGGGATAACCACCAGCGCCAACAGGCTAAGCTGCATATAGGCGTTGTTTAGCTGGCAGCCACAATCGCGCATGGCTTGTACCATCTTAGCGGATTTTTCCGCGACGATTTCGGCCCGTTCAGTAGACATCAAACCGGCGATGGGTAGCTCGACCAGCGCCAATTCCTGACCGCTGGCGATCACGACTACCCCACCGCCTACCTCACCGAGCCGATTGACGGCGGCGGCCATATCTGCCTGGTTGGTACCCACCACAAGCAGATGATGGCTGTCATGGGCGACAGTCGCCGCGACCGCGCACGGCTGGTCGAACCCAAACCCGCTGACAAACCCGTTGACAATCTCCCCGGTGCCCTGATGTCGTTCGACGAGCGCGATCCGGATCACATCGCTATCAACATCCGGCTGCACCACGCCGCCTTTCACGTAGAGATCGGCGCTCAGGTGGCGGGTGGGGGCCTGGTTTTCGATCACACCGATCACGTTGACGGTGACGCGCTCGCCGCCTGCGGGGACAGTGAACTGATCGGCGGTTACGGTCGGCACATTGACGGATTGCTTAAAGCGGGGCGGGTGGGCGTAGGGTGGTAACTGGATGGTTAGCTGGCCGTCTTGTGCGACGATCTGGCCGTTAGCGATGACCACTTCTGCCGAAAACGGGTCCAGGCTCGGTGTGATCACCACATCGGCATAGCGCCCCGGTGCCAACGCGCCCAGGTCTCGCTCGACGCCGAAGTGCTGGGCGGTGTTTAGCGTCATCATCTGGAGCGCGATCACCGGGTCCAGCCCCAGCCCGACCGCATGGTTTAGCACGCGGTCCATGTGCCCTTCTTGGATGAGCGTCCCGGCGTGGACATCATCGGTACACAGGATAAACTGCCGTGGGTCGAGTCCTTTTTCGGTGATGGCGGTGATCTGCGCTTCGACATCGTACCAAGCGGAGCCTAGGCGCATCATGGGGCGCATTCCACGGCGCACACGCTCGATAGCGTCGATCTCGCGGGTGTTCTCGTGGTCGTCTGCCGGGCCGCCGGCTAAGTAAGCGTGAAATTCGCGGTTCAGGTTGGGGCTGGCGTAGTGCCCGCCAACGGTTTTACCGGCGTCCATCGTGGCGGCAATTTCCGCGTGCATGTTGGGGTCGTTGTGAAATACGCCGGGGAAGTTCATCATCTCGCCCAGGCCGATAATGCCATCCCAGGTCATCGCCTCTTGTACGTCCTGGGGTGTGATGGTGCTACCGGGGCGTTCTAAGCCGGGCGCGGATGGCACGCACGAGGGCATCTGAATAAACACGTTCATGGGGACAGTGGCCGCTTCATTGACCATCAGCCGCACGCCATCCAGCCCAAAAACGTTGGCGATCTCGTGTGGGTCGGCAAAGATGGCGGTGGTCCCACGCGGCAGGGTGGCGCGGACGTATTCGGTGATGGTACACATGCTGCTCTCGACGTGCATATGGGCATCAGTGAGGCCGGGTGTGAGGTAGCGCCCGGCGGCATCGACCAGCGCGGTGTGTGGGCCGATGGTATGGGACGCATCCGGCCCGATATAGGCGATCCGCCCGTGTTTGACGGCGACGCTGGTATGGGGGATGATCTCACGGGTGTAGACATTCACCCACTGGCCGTTTTGGATCACCATATCCGCTGGGGTGCGGCCCATCGCGACATCTACTAGGTCTGTTGCTACGCTTTGCCATGTTTTACGCATACTGTTTTGTTCTCGTTTCTCTTGTCGGTTTGAGAAGAATCTTAGCGCGTTTTGGGGTAAACGTAAAATTTGATGCGATTACGCTGCGGTTCAAACATCGGGGAATGGCGGCTCAACTTATGTGAATTTATCATAAATTCCGACAAGCCCCACCCCCATTTCATTCACAAGATACGTGCTATGCAAAATGCAAAATGCACAACCTTTTGAGGGATTTCATCCCATACCGCATCACTTTTCCCAGACAAAGTGGGCAAAAAGCGTCCATTTTGATTGAAAATAGCCCGCTTATCGCTTTCTTTTCCAAGAAAAACAGAAAGAGAAAAGCGTAAATTAAGAAGAAATCTACTGTTTTACATTAGGCGTAAGCTAAGACTGCTAAATTTCGCCCCGACCCAAGCGGGTGTATAATAGCTGACCATAGTCAAAGGCACAACTTCGTTAAATCTAGTTGATGGGATAATCACTCATGGATGACGCCAAATATCATGCCGAGCGAGAAAGCATGGTACAGAACCAATTAATCGCACGGGGGATTTCTGACCCGCGTGTATTGGATGCCATGCGACAGGTGCCACGCCATCAGTTTTTACCCAAGAGAATTCGAGAAGTTGCCTACCGCGATGGGGCGCTCCCGATTGGGCGTAAGCAAACGATCTCACAGCCCTTTGTCGTCGGGCTGATGTCGCAGATGTTAGCCCTCAAAGGCCATGAGCAGGTGTTGGAGGTGGGCACTGGCTCCGGGTATCAGACGGCGATTTTGTGTGAGCTAGCGCAGCACGTCGTCAGCCTGGAGCGTCATCCGTTGTTAGCGGGCCGGGCGGGGGATGTGCTGGCGAAGCTCGGTTACGATAATATCGACATTCACATTGGGGACGGATCGCAGGGCTTGGCGGATATGGCCCCCTATGATGCCATTATTGTGACGGCGGCGGCCCCGGCGCTCCCGGACCCCCTCCGTTTACAAATGCACCCGGACGGCGGGCGGATGGTGTTACCCATCGGGGCTAATGACGGGCAACATCTGGAGTTGATTGTTCGTCAGGGTGATAATTGGAGCATCGAGCGAACCATTAAGGTTCGGTTTGTGCCGTTGATTGGCCGGCATGGGTTCGAGGCCAAACCGGGCGATGAGTCCGCGGCGGGGGTTTAGTCGGGCACTTGCTCAAACGTTGCTAGTGGGGCATACACGATGCTAACGCCCCCCGGCCCGAGGTGTGCCCCGACAATCGGCGTGATAGATGTCGTCGGCAGGTAATGACACCGAAAACGCTGTGACATTATATCATGCGCGTAGGCTGCCATTTCCGGGTTATCGGTGTGTTCGATCTGTACCCGAAGCGCGGCCCCGGCTCCGTATTCCTGTTCGATAATGCGTACTTGTTCATCAACCGCTTTGCGTAGGGTTCGTACCCGCCCGATGCTCTCAATTCGCCCGGTTTCGTGTGTGATTTGCAACAACGGCTTGATATTCAACACCGATGCCGCCATCCCCTGTAGATGGCTCACCCGCCCGCCATGGACGAGATATTTGAGTGTGTCTGGGCTGAAAATGACCCGTGTTTTGGCCCCCACCTGGCGGACTAACTCAACGATCTGTTGGGTGGGCCAGTTGGCAGCCGCCGCCCGCGCTGCGACTTCGACTTGCCACCCCAATGGCCCAGAAACGGTATGACTGTCTAGCACGGTGACTTGTGCGCCCTTTTTGGCTGCCATTTCCGCACCTAAGCGAGCAGCGTTCACAGTCCCGCTGAGTTGTTGTGACATATGAATAGAAAGTATCTGCGGGTCATGTTCGATCCAACGGGTATACACCTCGTCAAAGGCGGCGGGGGAGGGTTGCGAGGTCGTCGGGTAACCATCGGAGGCGCGAACGAGTTTATAAAACTCATCGGATTGAATATCGACCCCGCCCTGGTAGGTTTTGCCGTCTAATGTCAATTCTAGCGGGACGATCTCGACCTGTAGCTTATCTAGTATCTCTGGGGCCAAGTCCAGACCATTATCGGTCACAATAATCATAGAACACTCCAAGTAATATATAAAAAAGGTGATGGTCGGATAGTAAGTTAGATTATGCGCGATGATAAGTTCGCGGTAAGCATCGGCTTTGAAAATGGGGGTGTGGCGAGTGTCACGTCCCAACCGGTATCGCAACGTGTTATTTTAGCACGCTGTATTATCAGTTTACCGCATTTTTGCAGATACACACACAATACGCTGGATGTGAAATAGGGCAATCGCTTCAAATCTGAATTGACGTAAAAAAAGCATTTTGTATTGTTAAAAAGTATAGCGGGGGCTTTGCCCCCACACCCCCACAAGGATTGCTAAATCCTTGACCGGCGCTTTTTGGCGCTTTGCGCCAAAAATGTAAAGTTTTGGTCAATCTTTTTCAAAAGCTTGGCAGGGTTTGGGATGCAATCCCAATAAATGACACCAGAAAATTTTAAGGCGATTGCCCTGTGGATGTGAAATAGGGCTTTTGCAAAATTACATGGCTGAATATTGGGCGCTACCCAAACCCGTCACTTTTTGAAAAAAAATGGACAAGAAGCGTCCATTTTGTCATCCAATACGATAGCTGCCAAAAGGATTTTGACGACGGAAGTCACACGTTGGGCATAAATTCGATTGGCCGCTGAAGGTGGTTTTACAGCGTTGGCATTGACGGAGTTCGCCGCTTGTTAGTGTGATGGTGTTGTCGTCGGTTGGGGTTGGCTCTAGGTCAAATTCTAGGACAGCCTCCGGGCAGGCAGCAGTACATAGGCCGCAGGCGGTACAGTGGGCTGGGTTTAAATCGAGTTGGAAGCGTGTTTTTTCTTTTTCGACCATAAGCGCGTCGGTTGGGCAGACGTGACGACAAACTTCACAGGCAGTACAATTGCCGATCACCCGTGGTAATGGTCCCCATCGCGGGGGGTGTTGGGGGCGAAGGTTCAAGGCGGCGAGTAGCCGTTGTCGCTCTGGGGGGAGTGACGCGGGAAGGTGGGTAGCTGAAGGTGGGGTGGGCGGTGGGTCGAGCCGTCCAGCAAACATTTGAAACAGCCCGCGCCGTGACATTTCGGTACGTGTTGTATCGTGAATTTCCGGTGGTGCATTAGTCATAGCGGGGACATCGGTATGAATGTCGATGCTGAGGGCTGGCGGTGATCCGCTGAGCGTTTGGGCTAGCTGTGCGGTATCGCGAATTTGTGTTAGCAGTTGGCCGATGGGACAATCGGCGCAGGCATCACACCGAAGTGTGATGTGTTCGACGCCCTGGTTTGCCAGTTCAATATAGGCGGAGGGGGCAATCCCGGCCAGGCAGCGTGGCACAACAAATAGCGGCGCTTGTAAGTTGGCCTGGTTGTGTGGGGTGGGTCGGTAAGCACACGCGATTTCAATCTGGGTTGTGTTTGGGATTTGGCCTACGCGCTGTTGTAGTTTGTCGGTGTTGGTTTGACCGTGAATGGCCCCGGTGGGGCAGGCATGGGCACAATAGCCGCAGCGCACACAGTCGGCTTCGGTTAGTGCGATCTGATTATCGACCAGGCTAAAAGCCTGTGTGGGGCAAGCTGTGACGCAACGGTCACAGGTGGCCTGGTTGTGCTGTTGATGGACGCATAAGTTGGCTTCTAATGAGACAGGCGGCTTGTTCATGACATCCGCAAATTGGCTCATCTTGTTGAGTACGGAGAGTGCATCCATTGTTACAACTCTAGCTCCCATTCCAGGCTGAGCTTGGTACATAGCGAAGATAACATGCCACCGGTTAGGTAGGCCAGCCCGCGATAGTAGTCGGTTGTGGCATGATAAACGATCCGTGCTAAGAACGGCTCGGCCCATTTCAACGGATGAGCCGTTATAAACTCGTTGATGGCTGCCATTAAGCGGGCTTGTTCGAGTGGGTTATTAGCTTCGTTTTGCGCGGATGCTGCCCCAAACAGATGGGCCAGGAACAGTAATTCTAGCCCGAAATGATCATCTGGTTCTACGTGGAGGCGGGTTGTTTGTAGGCCATAAGCTGCGTAGAAAGCACGCACTTCAACCGTTTGTTTCTCAAACAGGATGTGATCGCGGCTGAGATAGACCGATTCCCACGGTGGGGCTTTGAGTTTGGCTGGCCCGACGAACAACGTGGCATAGTCTGATTTTAGGGCCGTTAGGGTTTCGGTGTTGGCCTGCTGGGTAAACGTGTTCAGAATGTCTAGGCCGCGCAGTGTGAAGGGATCAGTGGCGGGTAGCATCCAGCTTTGGAATAGTTGCTCGCTGATGATCTGTTGCCAGAGGTCGGCTTGAGGAGGTTTGTAGAAGGCATCCCCCAGGACTTTACAGGCCAGGCTGTAGAGCTGCATGTCTTCGGCAGGTAGGGTCATGGTTGGGTTCATCGGGTTGCTCCGGGCATAGTGGTTGTTAACAATAAAAATGAGGGATGAAACCGGTTAAGGTTCATCCCTTCGGATCGAGATTTACATCAGCCCATCACGGGCATAGGTGGCGTAGAACAGGAAGCGTCCGAGTAGCTCGGATGCGAGGACGGTTGCAAAGGCGGTATAGGCTAGTAACGATACCGTCCTGATACGGTCTTCACGGACGGCATTTTGATATAGAAAGAGGCCCAATACCCCGGCCCCCACAAAAACGAGCAACAGGCGTAGGGCAAATAGCAGCCCGAACTCGCTTAACAACAGGCTGGCAGTTTCTTGGGCGGCTGGGGTGTTGGTCACGGCCAGCGATGCTGTAAACAGTGGCGTCACGACAAAGTGAATCCCGGCCATCAAGATGGCGACCAGCGATAACCAGCGCAGGCTACTGTTGAGTAATCGCACCTGTGTATCTAATTCCGGGTCGCCCTTTTGTTTTAGGTAGGTGTAGTTAGCAACAAACGCCACGCCGATACTCAGCGCACCGAGCAGGAAGGTTGTTGCGAAAAACCATAGCGGGGTGGCTAGCGTGTTCCAGCCGGGGACTGCCGGCAAGCTGTAATAGACCATGGACATGGTGTATACCAGCCCTAGGCCCAACAGCCCGGCTACGATTGCGATCAGGTTACGTGCGGTTGAACTAAGAATTTTCCGCCATTGCAAGACGGCGAACACAAAGCCAGCACCGGCGAAAAGCACACCGAAGAGAATCTCGCGGCTAAGCCAGGATGATCCCAGGTGTGTGAGGGCACGCGGCGCGTTAAGTGGATTGCCCAGGTGCAGCAGCGAAGCCACGAACCCGGCAACTAGAACCACGCCAATGGGTAACAGCGCCAGGTCACTCATTTTATCGGCTTCTGCTACCCCTGCCGCACGGGTGGCGAAGAAGTGGACGGCCCCCAGTAGCAGGAAGGCCCCGACTGACATCTGCGCCAAGAGTGTGAAAATAACCAGTGACCAATCACTCGTATTCATAGGGTGTTAGACCTCCTCTGGGTTGCTGACCGATGCAGAATTTTCGTCGGCATGGACAACGTCTTTGTGGGGCGAAAATGTCGTGTTCGGCCCGGTGATGCTTGGGTCTGGGAAGGGGAAAAACTGCCCAGACTCGCCGTGTGCTTCGCGCAGTTCATCAATGGGGCCAAACTCTAAGACGCGCATCTGGCAAGCAGAAACACAGGCGGGTTTCTTGCCGGCGTCTACGTAGTCGTAGCAGAGGTTACACTTGGTCATGATGTGTTGCTCGGCGTCAAACTGTGGCGCACCATACGGGCAGGCCCACTCGCAGTAACGGCAGCCGATGCATTTGTCGCCGTCGATGAGGACAATACCGTCCTCGTCTCGTTTCCAGATGGCTTCCGTCGGGCAGACCTCCAAACAGATCGGATTTTCGCAGTGGCTACACGCCGATGATAGATAGTAGCTAAATGTGTTATCGATCAGCGCGTCACCGCGCTCCAGGTAGTTGCCGCCGCTAATTTCGTATACACGCCGCCACAAGACACCGACAGGCGTATCGTTTTTATCCTTGCAGGCCATCTGGCACGCCTTACAGCCAGAGCAAGCACTTAAGTTGATATAGAACCCGAGTTGATTTTCAGCCATGATAAGCTCCTTTACGCTTTCTTGACCTGGCACATAATGGTGTGCTGGGCATTACCGAAGGCAAGCGGTGTCCAGCGTTCACTTGTTAGTGTGTTAGTACAGCCGCCGATATCTACGCCGTCGGCATCAACTTCGTACCATGCGCCCTGTGGGATATCCACCACGCCCGGCATGATACGATTGGTAATGCGGCAGACGGCTTGCAGCGTACCGCGGTCGTTAAAGACATGGATAGTATCACCATCCTGGATACCGCGGGCACGGGCGTCAACCGGGTTAATGGTTACACGTTGCGGGAAAGCTTCTTCTAACCAGTCGTTTTGGTGGTGTATGGAGTGAACCCGGTGCAGGTAGTGATGCCCGATCGCTTGCAACGGGAACTGCTCTGCTTCTGGCCCGAACGGGCTTTCCCATTCTTGGATGTATTTCGGCACTGCTGGGATTTCTTCCGGGTTATCCATGTCGAATAGTTCTTTTGAGAATATTTCGATCTTGCCGGAGGGGGTGGGTAAAGGGTTTGCTTCTGGGTCTTCGCGGAAGTCGGCAAAGGCGACTGCCGGCTCGGTCACCGATAGGGTGTAGACGCCCAAGTTCTGCTCGATGAACTCGTCCAATGACGGTGCATCTGGGAAGCGCCCGCCGCGATAGTTTGTATCCAGAATCCACTCAACCCACTCGCGTTCGTCACGACCTTCGGTAAATTCTTCTTCCACGCCAAGCCGGGCGGCGATGTCGGCACAGATGCGATAATCGCTCTTGGTTTCAAAGGGGGGTTCTAGTATTTGCGGAGCGATGAACACGTCATCTCCATATTTCCAGCCATCTTGCAAGCCCCATGTTTCAAAGCCCATGCAGGCCGGCAGTAGCAGGTCGGCAAAGCGGGCGGTTGATGTGAGGAAGTGGTCTTGAACAATGATAAACTCTACCTTGCTCTCGTCGCGCAGAATCTCGGCGGAGCGATTGGCGTTACCGTGCTGGTTGACGAGGCAATTGCTGGCGATGGTATAGAGCAGTTTGATGTTGCTGTCTAGCGAGTCTGCGCCGACCACGCCGTCCGCTGCCGTCATTTCGGTTCCCCGTATAACAGCCTCGGACCATAGGAAGGTCGGGATGCTGGCTTTGACGCCGTTTTCGCCGCTGGGGACATTCCACCAAATGGGACCCCAGTCTGGGGCTTGGTAGGCGATGCCGCTGGCCCAGCCGCCAGGAATGCCGACGTTACCTGTGAGGGCGGGGAGGACACAACCGGCTCGCACAACCTGTTCGCCATAGGCACGGCGTTGCATCCCGTAGCCCTGGTATAACACGCCCGGTTTGATGGTGGCATATTCGCGGGCAATTTGAATAATTTTTTCGCGGGGGACGCGGGTGATGGCTTCGGCCCATTCCGGGGTTTTCGGTACACCGTCGGAGTTACCGAGGACGTAATCGACGTAGCTTTCTTCGTCCTCCAGTCCTTCTGGCATTTGGCTACTGTCGAACCCAAGGCAGTATGTTTCTACAAAGTCTTTATCGTACAGGTCCTCAGTGATCATGACATAGGCCATTGCCGTCATCATGGCGGTATCGGTGCCTGGGCGGATGGAGATATAGTCATCTGCCAAAGAAACGGCGGTTAAGGTTTTACGTGGGTCGATGACGACAATTTTCGCGCCATTCTCGCGGGCTTTCTTGATCATGTAGGCGCTGTTGGTCCCGTCGATCATCTCCGATGGGTTCCAGCCCCATAAGATAAAGTAACGAGAATTCATCCAGTCCTGGCGTTGGTTACCGGTTAGGCGGGTGCCATAAACGGTGGGGGTGGCGCGTTCGATAGCGGCCCAACTGTAGTTGTTATAGTAGGATAAGCTACCGCCGATCATATTAAAAAGCCGCGCCCCCAAAAACGACCCGTTCATTTCTTGGTAGCTACCGGTGCCGTAGGGGACGTAGAGCGCCCCGTTACCGTATTCTTCGCGGATGCGGGTGATGTTTTCTGCTGCCATGTCGAGTGCTTCATCCCAGCTGATTCGCTCAAAGCGACCTTCACCGCGTTCACCGACGCGCTTCATCGGGTATTTGAGCCGGTCCGGGTGGTATAGCCGACGTCGGTACGCCTTACCCCGCGCACAGGCTAACAGGCGTGGGTCGTCAATTTCGTCGTATTCGCGGTCATCGGAACTGAGGCGGGTAATGACGCCATCTTGCACATGGGCGATCAACATACAACGCCCGCCGCAATTGTGGGCCGGGCAGCATGTGCGGATCATCTCGCCGCCCTCACCGAAGGCTTCGGCAAGTTCGGTGACATCTTGGGCAAGCAACGGGGAGAAGTCCATAATCGAAAGGGTGGTAGCTGTTCCGCCGACAGCGGCGCTCCACTTCAAGAAATTACGACGATTGACGGTCGTTTCCGTTAACAGGTCGTTGATGATGTTTGTATTTGACATATAGGTCTCCCTATTAGCAATAGGTTTTGGGTAATGTTTCCTGATTCACAAACTGGCGACGCATATTCAAAATTGCTTATTGCCATGTTTCGGCACTAGGTTTGTCTCTTTTGAAAATTAGAGGGCCTTGTTTGTTATTTGTGCGTATGGTCACAAGACTTACGCCGATTAAACCTGTCATTTTCAATACTATCTTTTATAGAAGTTTGTTAGAAAGTGAACAATGTCATCGTGTTGTGATGTTGAAGATCATAATATGAGTATTTGATAAGTTATTGACACTTGGGAGCGACGCGACCTCATTCGGTGTATTCAGATTTGCCAGGGGGGTTGTTGAATGGAGATTGTGATGCAAGTCGGGTATGATGCGGCTTAGGCTATTGCAGATAATAAGATGTAGGGACGAGGTATAGGGGTAAAGGTAGCAACGGCAACGTAAGTGGCCACATAATTTGTATTTTGTTATACCAGTGTCGAAATCCGTCTGGTTGCTCAATCATGGAAAATTTTGCCCTTCGAAACACGAGTACCTAGAATACATGGTTTCGGCATTTCTTATCCTTGAAAGTCTATCTCAGGAGCCGTTTGCAAGCGAAAAATGGTAGTTTTCTACTGAAGTGCCATTGCCAGAGAGTAAAATGGCACTCCCAGTCTGTAGATTAGAACAAGAT
>DAOTUA010000007.1:0-3630 GCA_034437355.1 Anaerolineae bacterium
TCCGGTCCCGGCGGCCCACTGCCAACCGCCGTTATTCGCCGCCGGGTCGCCGTCCAATAGATGCTGCATGAAGTGCGTTTCACCCTCCCGCCAGTCGATTAACAAATCCTTGGTTAAAAAACTCGCTACGATCATCCGGGCGCGGTTCGGCATCCACCCCACCGCTTTAAGCTGACGCATCGCCGCATCTACAATCGGGAACCCCGTTTCGCCGTCCTTCCACGCCTGCAACCCCGCCGGGTTATCCTCCCATTCGAGATCGTCATACACCTGCCGAAAATTACCCGAATACACATGCGGGAAGTGCTGCATAATGTGCATGTAAAACTCTCGCCAGATCAACTCATCCACCCACGCCACCACCGACGCCCGACCTGCTTTACCGGGGGCATCCATGTATGCTTGCCGCGCCCCCGTCACCGCCTGCCGTGGCGAGAGCATCCCCAACCGAAAATAGGGCGATAACTGCGATGTCCCCGCCGTTCCCTCAAACGGATGTGTCGCTAGCTCGTTGCGTGTCTCATCGTATCCATAGATCGGTCCATCTAAAAACGCCCGTAGCCGACGTTGCGCTTCCTCCCCACCAGCCGGCGGGATGTCCTTCTGTGTATCGAACCCCAACCCGGCCAGCGTCGGCAAGTCTAGCGCGTCGATGTGCTGTACCTGATACAACTCGCCGGGGAGGTCGGTCACGACCGCGTAATCTTCCTCTTTGGATAGCTCACGCCACTTCTTCTTAAACGGCGTATAGACCGTGTACGGTGTCCCCGCCCCCGTCATGACCGACCCCGGCGGCATGATCACCGCATCGTGATAGCGATGAAACGGCACCGGCAATCGATCTGCCATCGCCTCATCACGTCGCACCGCATACGGCGTATAGTCCCGGTTACAATAGACCGCCTCTGCCGCTGTCTCCTCCACCAACTGCGGGATCACCTGCAACGGGTCCCCCCGATACAGCAACAAACGCCCCCCCGCCCGATGAATTGCCGTTCGCAACGCTGCCAACCCCGCCAGCAAAAACTGGACCCGTGCCGCACTCATATAACGGCTATCCAAGATCACCGGGTCGAACACAAACACCGTGATCACCCGCTGGCCGCTTTGCAACGCATTGTTCAGGCCGATATTATCCGTTAGCCGTAGGTCGCGCCGGAACCAATAGATCACCGCATTGGTATCACTCATGTCAACCTCGCCGTCTGCTTGATGCGGAAGACCCGCCGCCGGACCGGGAGCCGCCGCCGCACATCGTCCGCCACCCGCATTGCACCTAGCGTTCCCCCCGCCGTTGATTGACCAGGGAAGATACTATCCCCCACCAAGCGCAAATTATCGATCCCAGTGCGCGGACCGCGTGCCGTAAACAACGACCGTGCCGGGAACCCGCCAACCATCCCCAGGTGCCGCCCCGTGTAAAACTGATACGTCACCGGGCTACCCGGTAACACCATCTCTACCGCATCTTTGAACCCCGCTACATACTTGTTGACATTGGCAATCATCGTCCGCGCATAAGCATCTTTGCGAGCGTAATACTCGTTCTCATCGCGCTCAAGCAACTGCCACCACTGCCCAACGTCCGTATGCGTGGTCATCGTTGCCGCCCGCATCCCATCCGGGGCGCGGCCCGTATCCCACTCCGGCGAGATCGACAAGAACAAACTCCGTCCTTCACCCAAACGGCCCGCTACATCCATCAAAAACTGATGGTGCGTCGCGAACCCCTCCGGCAGCGCATCCGACCGTAAACCCATGTGCAGCACAAACGCCCCATACCCCGCCTCGCGATGGCTGTTTTCCCGTTGCAAACCCTCCGGCGCGTCTTCACCCAGCAACGCTTCCAGATTCCAGGGCGTTAAGTTGGCGACCACAAAATCCGCATCGAAGAAATCGGCCTGAGATGCCCGCCGCCCTTTCTTGGCCTTCACCCCCGTAACGCGCCCCTTCTCCAGCACAATCTCCGTCACATGCCGCCGGAACTCCACCGTTCCCCCCGCCCTGCGCACCTGTACCACCAACTGCTCAGCGATCCCGCCGATGCCGCCCGGCGCATGATAAACCCCCTGCCGCGCCAGGTCTAACGCCGTCGCACTATATAACGCATAAGCCGTATCCGCTGTCGTCTGCGCCGAGATCAACAACTGACCATCAATAAACCGTTTGAACTCACGGTCCCCCGCCAGCCCATGCAACCGCATCCACTGCGCGGTATTCATGAGCGCAAACGGAATAATCTTCAAATCCTGTGGCAGATTGCCCACCCCCACCTTGATGATCTGCCAAGCCTCGCTTGCATCCGTTGGTGGCCATGGCAACCCCTGCGCCGAAAGCGACCAGCCTAACTCCGCGATAGCCGCCTGCTGCTCCCAGAACCCGACGCTATCCGGGAAATTCGCCAGCACATCGGCATAATCCCCCGTCAGCGTGACCTCGCGCCCCGGCATATGCACCACCCAGGCCGGGTCATCCGTATGAACATCCCACGACATATCTAACATATCCGCGACCAGCGCGTGCGGTCCGTTCGGCTGGAAACCGCCTGCCAGCGTTGCCCCACTATCCCACCGATACCCTTTATGATAAAACGTGCTTGCGCTGCCGCCGGGGTACGTCTGGGCCTCCAAAACGGTTACGTCATAACCGTCCTTAGCCAGGAGTGCCGCCGTCGTCAAACCGCCGACCCCAGCCCCAATTACAACTACCTTCGTCATTTGTCTCATTCCGTTGCTCACAAAATATCTCTCGGATACCGCCTACCCCCGCGTGACCGCCCGTCGCGTTCGCCAGTGCCGGTACAAAAACAAAAAGCGCAGCGGCAACCCATCGAACGCCAACCGGGTGAGCAACCCCGCAACCCCCGGCTTGTGTGCCAACGTGATCCGATCCGTCAGCCGCACACCGTTGCCCTCCGCTTCAATCAAATGCTCATGACGCCAATACGCCATCGGCCCCTTCACCTGCCGATCTGCAAAAGAATATTCATTCCCGGTCGGCTCGTGGCCGGCAACCCACCGGATCGGCACCGGGCCGAACCACAGCGTGAACTCAAGCTCACCGTCCGTCAAGCTGTTCAACTCACGCCGGTGAACCTGTGCAAAAATCGGCGGCGGCGTCAACTTACCGAACACATCCGGGGCTTCATGGAAGGCCACCATCTGCGCCAATGTCGTATTCATCACGCTGCTGTGTTCAAATACCGTCATCTGTTCTGTCGGTGGGGAAGTCGCTGTCATGGTAAGTTTGCAATCCGATAACGTTTACGTAAACTACCTCTTACTCTACCATCCACACCCCCCCTATCCCCACCATTCTAATAGGCAGTTCAGCAATTGTTGAGCAAATACTCTAAGGCACGCCCACTCATAGGGCAATCGCATATGAAAATCATGGCAAATCGTTTCGGTTGGGGTTCTTCCACCCCAAGCCCCGCCACTTTTTGCAAAAAATGAACAAAAACTCTAAATTTCTGTCTCATTTTGCTGAAAGTATAGGGTCGAGGGATGTAAATCGCTCGTGGGGGTGTGGGGGCAAAGCCACCACAAATCTATATGCGATTATCCTACGCCCACCCAACTTTGATCTTGAACCCCCCAACCCCCAATGCTATACTTTCTAACTGTCAAA
>DAOTUA010000008.1:0-4086 GCA_034437355.1 Anaerolineae bacterium
GCTGAACCCAGGGCATAGCACGCTATGCCCCTACGTTTTGAACCGTTGTGGTCTTTAACGAGATCGAAATTTCAAACGTCAACAGCGCCTAGAAGAATTTGATGCGATTACCCTGAGGGTTTCACCCCACCACACCAGATCAATACTGCACCGTGACCGGCGTCCCAATCTCTGCAAACTCATAAAACCAACGGGCATCCTCATTCGTCAGGTTTACGCAGCCGTGGCTCATCGGTTGCCCGAAATTGTTGTGCCAGTATGCCCCATGTATCGCGTATGCCTGGTAGAAATACAGCACCCACTCCACATTTGGCAGCCAATAACCGGGCCCACTCATGGTCTGAGAGCGCACCTTACTAATCACCTGAAAATTCCCCCGGACGGTTGGCGTAGCCGGTAACCCATTCGATGATACCGCCTCATACCTCAAAATACCGTCCTCGTAAGCGTATATCCGTGAGTTCGACAGGTCTATCACAATCTCGCGCCCCTCATTCACAACCGGGCCGGGTTCCGGGTACAGTTGCGCTACTGCCGCTGTAATATCCGCCCCGTTCGGTATGATCAACTCCTGCCCGACCAACACCCGATCCGGGTTGGTGAGGTTATTTGCCGCTAACAACAGATTGGCATCGACCCCGTACCGCCGCGCAATAGATGAAACATATTCCCCCGCCTGCACCGTATGGATGATCACCTCCGCATCCGTTGCGTTGATGGCGGCCTCATCATCATTGTTGGCAGATGTCATAACCGGCGTCATCGGGTCTACGGTTGTTACGACCGGGCTTTCCCCTACAACCAATTGCTGCCCCGCTAGGATACGGTTCGGGTTCGTCAGGTTGTTGCTCGCGATTAACTCCGCTTGCGTCGTGCCATACTGCGCCGCGATCTGTCGCAACGTTTCGCCGCGTACTACGGTGTGATACTGCGTTTCTGTTTCGACGGGCGCTATCGAAGGCTGGGCCGGCAGCGCCTCAGCGCCATTAGGCACGATGATCACCTCAACGTCACCATTGTCGCTGTCCGGGTTGGTTGCCTGCGGGGGAGTCGGCGGGGCCGAATCAGGAATCCGAAGCGATTGTCCTGAGAAAATCCGCGTGGGGTCTGTCAGGTTATTCTCAGTCGCTAACGCATCGGTGGTTAACCCGTATTGTTGCGCAATCCGAAATAACGTTTCGCCTGGTTGCACCACATGGACCACATCCGTTTCATCTTGCGCCATCACCAATAGGCCCGGCACCGCGAAGATCAACATAAAAAGCCAGAATCGTTTCATAGGGGTTAGATCGCTCACTCACATTCGTCAACACCCTTATTTATAGCATAACCTGTTCCGTTCGTGCGAATAAACAACAAGTGGTGGGGTTCGGGGTGAAACCCAGATAGTTTGCCCACCAGCCCCGCGCTGTGAAAACGCGGCTTTGCAATCGACCTTGGCCGGGTGAGAATTGCTGCACGCCTGGTTTATCTGTAAAATGCAACTGATGTCCGTTCCGTAAGAGTCGCTAACGCCATGTTGTTACGTCTTTACCGCTTAACTGATAAACTTGGACTGGCCTTCCTCAAGCTATTTGCAGCGGCAGCAGAATACCTGTTAGAAGGTATACATTTGCTGGTCGGCGGCTTGCGTGGCGGGTTGTGGGCCTCCGTGCGTGCGATCTGGCAAACGGTATCGCGTTTCGTTCGGTTTGTGTGGCGGCTTTTGCGAGTTGCCCTGGGCTGGGCCTGGGGGCGTCTCGTTGTATTGGCAGGCCTGATCGCCACCGTTTTTGTAAGAACCGGGCGAACCGTCGGGAGTACGGCTGCGCAGCAGGTACAATCCGCTGCCGGCAACGCCCGTTCCGCACAGCACGTTATGGCTCGCCGTGCCGAACGCCAAGAAGCCCGCGATGAAATTGACGTTGCCTTAGTCGAGGACCCGCTACGCCAGCAAAACCGCACGCTCAGCGTCTTGGTCGTTGCACTAGGGTTTGTCCTCGTCGGTGCGTTGATCTGGGCAACCGACATCATCCAGGGTAACGGCAATACCGCCAGTAACCCGCTAGGCCCCGTCATCGCAGATGCCAACATCACCTTTGCCGAGAACATCACCCCCACCGCCACCGTCGCCTCACTCGTCAATACACCTGTCCCCACCGTGACCGCCATCCCGTCTATTTTGGAAGTGCGCGGTAGCATCGCCTACGTCGCCCGCGAGCGTGGGCAAACCGACATTTGGGCCGTTAACGTCGGCAGTTCCGCCCCCATCCGCCTGACCAACGACCCCGCCGACGAACGCGACCCGGCCTGGTCCCCAGATGGGCAGCGCCTCGCCTATGCCTCCCGGCAGGACGGCAACTGGGAACTCTACATCTACGACCTGCTGACGCAGCAAACCTCCCGCCTCACCTACGACCTATCCTTTCAAGCGAACCCATCCTGGTCACCCGATGGCGCGTTCCTCGTCTATGAAAGCTACCAGGGCGAAAACCTGGACCTATACGTCGTCCCGGTCGATGGCTCCGAGTTACCGCAACGCCTCACCGATGACCCCAACCCAGACTTTGACCCGGCCTGGTCCCCAGACGGACGCCGGATCGCGTTTGTCTCCTGGCGGGGCGGGCAACAAGATATTTACATCTATGACCTGAACGACGGCTCCGTAACCAACCTGACCAACACCCGAACCCGCCACGAACAACACCCGGCTTGGTCACCAGGCACAGGCGAACTGATCGCCTATAGCGCCCTGGACGAAGGGATCGAAAAAGTTTTCGTCAAATCCGCCGATGACCCCAGCGCCACCGCCCAGGTGATGGAACGTGGGCGCACGCCGTCCTGGTCGCCAGACGGGGCCAGCCTCATTCTAGCCGTCGATTCGGTCGATAGTGCGCATCTGGTCGCCAGCCCGTTCACAGATTTTGGCGTGGCAACCGAGATCATCCCCGTATTGCCTGGCGCGAGTGCGCCTACCTGGTCCGGCTCGCCTTTGCCTGCCACCCTCGCTAATGGTGGCGGGGCTGGCCCGGCTGTTGCCAGCGAACTCTATACCGAGCAAGTCGTCACCTTCGACACCAACCCGCCCTACCGCCTCGATACCCTCGTCGGCGTCCAGGCCCCCAACCCCGTCCTTAACGATAACGTCAACGACTCTTTTAACGCACTCCGTGAAGCCGTGCTAGAAGCTGTCGGCTACGATTTCCTGGGCGAACTTGAGGACGCCTTCTGGCGTATCGACCGCCCCCCGCAACCCGGCGAAGAACGCCGCAACTGGCATATGACCGGGCGAGCCTTCTCTATCAACCGGAATAGTATTGCCGGCTTCCCGCCGCCCGTCGAAGTCGTGCGCGAAGATGTCGGCGTCAACACTTACTGGCGTGTCTACGTCCGTGCCGCCGAACAAAACGGTCAGCTTGGCGAACCGTTGCGCCAAATGCCCTGGAACTTCGCCGCCCGCAATCAGGGCGACGTCGAAGCGTATGATGCCGGGGGCCGCCTGCGCGATGCCGTCCCGGATGGCTACTACATCGACCTGACCCGCATCGCCCGTGATTACGGCTGGGCCTGGACCCCCGCCGGTCGCGATTGGCGAGCCAACGTCAACAGCCTCAACTACTGGATGTTCCGCAAGACCGACAGCCTATCATGGATCGACGCCATGCGCGAAATCTATACCGATGCCCAGCTTGGCGGCTTTGTCCCGACTGCTACCCCGCTTCCCCCCATCCCCGCCACCGAACAAGCCCAAGCCGGGGAGGGTGCCTAAATGCGCCGTTATAGCCTGCTCACCTCCCTGATTATCCTACTGGCGCTGGCCGGGTTCGGCGGGCTACTCTGGTTTAACGCCAGCGATGCCCCCGCCCTCGTCGTGATCATCCCCACCGAACAACCCCCAACCACCGACCCCAATTCCTGGCAGGCCATCCTAGAACGCGGTTTTGGCGAAAACAGCACCCCTTTACCGACCGTACCGATCCCAACACAACCATTTGAAGCCCCCACCCTCCCCTCCCTGGACCGCCCGCCGGATGCCATCCCCATTCAACCGTCCACCGTCGGCGCTCGTGTCACCGAGCCGCCCAACATCGGGGCCACCCCCACACG
>DAOTUA010000009.1:0-6710 GCA_034437355.1 Anaerolineae bacterium
ACTCGTTCGGCTGGAAGGGCTGCGACCGGGGCGCTTTCTTGAATGGTCACCGGGCGGCTCAGTGATCCTGTATCGGATCAACGGTGGCGTGACGACTGGCGACGGCGAACAGCCCCCACTACCGACGACCCACTTGATCGATGTGAAAACCGGGATTGATGTCACGCTGAACCTCGACCCGCTAGCGAGTCAGTTCGCGTGGCGGCCTGCTATCGGGGAGGATGCATAATGCGTATGTGGTTCACAACAATTTGTTTGGAATTTTTGCTGTAGTTATGCCAGCCGCTGCCCAGAATACGACTACCTCCATACTTCTATCCGGTGAGGTTTCATAGCGGATAGCGTCCCTGTGAAACCGTATCAACTGTGGTATGGGTATTTCATTTGAGGTTGGCGTTAACGCCGAAGTGGACGGCGACCTGTGAAAAACGCCGCCCGGCTTCAAAGACAACATCCATGACATCCATCCCCAGCTCGGAATCCTCCGGCAGGACGTCGCCGGTTTCGGTTGTGCCCATTTGCTGACGTAAACGGCTTGCCAGCGTGATAGCGAGCGCCCGGTAAAAGCGCACAGCGAAGGCGGTATCTGATGCTATCTTATCTTCGATGTGATGGCGCGGTAACAGGCATAGTTGCGTTGGTTGTTTGGCGACGACACGGACTGATGGTGGGACAGTATCGACCAGGGACATATCCCCTACGATTTCGCCTGTGGCGAGTTGGTTGAGGGTATCGCCCTGGCGCATGATGCTCAGTTGGCCTTCGAGCACGATATATAACCCCGGCGGCATAACCCCGGCGGCAATCAGTGTTTCGTTGCTATCGAGCGTTTTCGACTCCCCAACATCCTGAATCCAGCGCACATCTTGTTCTGTTAGTTGTCCAAAGATATAAAGTGAGCGTTTCATAGCAATCCTTTGTGGGTATATGTGTGTTACAGCAGTTGGCGTTCTGCCAGTTTGTAAAAGGGGCCATCTGCTTTTTGCATGAGCTGGTCATATGTGCCGGACTGGACAACGCGCCCATCGGCGAGCATGTAAATGTGGTCGGCCTGGATGATGGTACTGAGCCGATGCGCGATCACAACGCGGGTGGCATCTAATTGTTGTAAGCTCTCGCTGACGATCGCTTGTGTACGGTTATCAAGGGCGCTGGTAGCTTCGTCAAAGTAGATCAAACGGGGTTTGCTGACCAGGGCGCGGGCGATGAGTAACCGTTGCCGTTGCCCGCCGGAAAGGGTCGCGCCGTTCCCATTAATGACGGTGTGTATGCCCATAGGCATTTTTTTAATGTCGTCCCATAGCCCCGCCATACGGGCCGCTTCTTCGGCGTCTTGCGTTGTTAGGCCAGATGTCCCAACGATGTTTTCAAAAATGCTACCGTCCAATAAGCGCCCATTTTGCAAGACGACGCCGATTTGCTGGCGTACACGCCGGACGGAGAGGGTACTGAGGTCCTGGCGGTCGTAGTAGATTTCGCCTGTTTCTGGCTGGTCGAACCCTAGGAGTAAGCGCAACAGCGTAGATTTCCCCGAACCGGATTCCCCAACCAGGGCGATAAAATCCCCGGCTTTGGCTTGGATGGAGACTTCCTTCAGGGCCAACGGGAGGTCGGGCGAATAGCGGAAAGATACCAGGCTCACTTCTAAAGCTCCCGCCAGCTCGCCGGGGTCCTGGCGGGTTTCGTCACTTTCTGGCGCGGTTTCAAAAATGGGTTGAGCACGTTCTATCAATGGCACTAACGACATCAGCGACTTGTAATTATTTGCCAGGTTATCAACCGCGCCAATGAATTGTGCCAACGCGGCGCTGAACGCCACAAAACCGCCAACGCTCAATGTGCCGGGGACACCACCAACAACGGCGTAGATGACGATGGTCATCAGCAGGGTATAGGCGGTTGTAAATATCTGTAGTCCGTTGACATACAGGCGCGTGTTGTAAATGGCGGTGCGCTCCTGGGCGAAATGTCGCGCCCAGTAGGCCAGGGCGCGGCTTTCTGCCCCGGCAACGCGAAATTTGTTCACTGCCAGGATGAAGCTAAGCAGGATGTTTTGCACATCGGCGTTACGCTGGGCGATGGAGCGTTCTTGCGCCAGTAACCCGCGTGAAATCCAGACAAGGACACCCGCATAAATTGCTGCCATCCCGATTGCCAACCAGGCCAACGGCACACTGTAAAAGAACAAGACCGCCAAACTGAACACCGAAAACACGACCGAGAACATGGTGGAAAGTAACACGCCGGATACTTGCTGGCGGATGCGGGCAATGGCGAAAACACGCTGGCCCAGGTCACCAGTGCCGAAGCGGCGGTAAAATTTCATCGGCATTTCTAGCACGCGGTCGATAATAGCGGCCTGGGTTCGCAAGTCCAGAAAGGCTTCGGCGCGGAGGATGGCCTGCTGGCTGAGTAGCTGAAAGCCGTTGCTGACCAGGGTGGTGAACAACAGCACGATCATAATTGCCAGGAAAATCCCCGTTTCTCCTCGTGGGAGCAGGGTTCCCAATATCCACCCGGTCATGATGGGGAACAGCAAGCCCAACAAGGCCGCCAGGATATTCATAAAGATCAGCATTGGTGCCACCTGCCGAAGAATGGGCAGGTTAAACTTTAACAGCTCCCGAATGCGTAGAGGGTGTGGGGGCAGGGTGGGGTAAAACATATAACCAAACAGGCCGAGGTCTTCCAGAATGTCATCATTCACAGGGGTTTGCCCGGCATCGGTGATCATCATGTAGCGCCAGCGTTGGTAAACCAGGGCGACGGGCTGGTCTTGATAGGTGCCTAATAACGGGCCGGTATCTGCCTGCCACCAGTATCCCTTTAGGGCAACCTTCCGCATACGGGCGCGGCTGGCTTCCATGATGATGTTTAACTGCTGGTCAAGCGGTGCGTCTGTATCGAGTTGGGAGGGGCGCTTGAAGTGTATATCTTGCAACGCGCCGATGTGTGCCAGTGCTTGCATAAGGGGTTCATTTTGCTGGGTCAATTGTTCGGGCGGGCTGCGCTTTAAGGGGGCGCTGAGATAGCGGTAGGCTTCTTGCATCCGTTCCTGATCGGCATCTTCCCGCGCTTTGAGGAGTTGCCGTTCGCGTTCGGTCATCTGTTGGGCATGTTTACCGATGTAGGTGAGTATCATCCGATGATATTGATCGAAAACCTTCCAGCAATCTGGGCGTTGCAAGATATCTGCTGTTGCCAGGGTAGCAAAAGTAGAGGGCGTGCGCGTTTTGACCCAGGTTTCATCAGTCAGGGGATAAAATTCCAGTTCATCTTCCAGGGTGGCAAGGTCGGGTTCATCCAGAAAGTCTACATCCCCCGTTTGTTGTTGTACCCACACAACCCCGTTTGTTGCCCGGACTACGACGTTCTCGTCGAGTTCATAGGTCTGGCCCGCTTGGACCATCTCGAAAACTTTGGGGCACGGTTTCGCCAGTAGGCTTTCGGTGATGTGTTCTACCCATTGGTCTATTTGTTGTTGTGAGGTGGGGGCTTTCTTAGAGAAATCGTCCCGATGGAGTCGGTGTAAGCGGGTGGCAACCTCTGGAATGGCGATGATCTGATAAGTGGCGGCCTGGGTATTCAAGCCAAAAATCATCATGGGTGCAGTGACGCGCATGATAAAATACCGCCGGTTTTGCCGTTCGCCGCGCCGGGTATAGAATAGGTTCACGGCCCCCGTTTCCAACTGATAGATTTTTTCCGGGTCGGTTAGGGGCAGCAGGTCGCGCCCGGTTACTTGCAGGTCGGTTGAGGGGATGGACATGGGCGGGTTATCCTTCAAACTGTACGGTGACCAGGTCGGCATAGGCCCCGTCAGCTGCTATCAGGCTGTCGTGGGTTCCCCGTTCGATGATCTTCCCATCCTCCATGACCAGTATCAGGTCGCTATCGCGGACGGTACTCAGCCGATGGGCGACAATGATATAGGTACAGCCGCGCCGCCGAAGGTTGTGGTCAATGAGTTGTTCGGTAGTGGGGTCCAGGGCGCTAGTTGCCTCATCGAGGATCAAAATAGTGGGGCGCTCTGCCAGGGCACGGGCAATTTCTAGCCGTTGGCGCTGCCCGCCGCTGAGGTCACGCCCGTTTTCGTCGATGATGCTATCGTAGCCACCGCGTTGCATGATGACTTTGTGAATAACGGCATCTTGCGCGGCGGCGACAACGTCCTCACGCGGTATGGACGGGTCCCATAGGGATAGGTTATCTCGCACGCGGCCCTGGAACAGGAGTATTTCCTGGTCTACAAACCCGAGGGAGTTATTGATCACTTCTCTTGGGATTTGTTGCCGGGGCTGGTGGTCCAGGTAGATTTCGCCGGACCAGGGTTCATATAGCCCGGCGATCACACGGGCCAGGGTGCTTTTCCCACTCCCAGAACGGCCCACCAGGGCCACCCGTTGTCCCGGTTCAATCGTCAGGGTAATGTCATTTAATAGCGGGGGGGAGGCGCTGCTATAGCCGTAAGTCAGATTTTCCAGGTGGATGTATCCTTCGAGTTGTGCGGTTTCCAGGGTAGCAAGATCAACATCGGCTGCGCCAAAATTTTCTTCCACATAGGGCACTGGTGGGTACATGAGGACATCCTCCAACCGCCCCAGGTTGCTGTGGAGTGTTTGGAGCATCAAGCCGAAAGACGTCAGGCGATTGACGGGGTTGAGTAGGTTTTGAGAAAGCAATTGGAACGCCACCAACATACCGATAGTTAGCTCCCCAGAGAAAACCCGCCAGCCGCCAACCCCCAGAATAAGCAGTGCGTTCAACCCGGTTAGTAAGGTGGGCACGGCGGAGACATACATCATGGCGCTACTCATTTGTTGGAAGGCGTTATTTGCTTTGGCCTGATATCCGGCCCAGGCGGAAAAAAACGAGCTTTCGTCCCCGGCAGCTTTGAGTGATTCGATAGATAGCAGGCCATTATAGGTATAACCCAGCAGTTTGCCTCGTTCCTGCTGGACGCGCATACTGTTATCGCGTTGTAATTGCGCCACCCACCGCAGCATGCCCAAGTTCGCCCCGGCTACCGCTAGTGTAATCAGGGTGAGCGGTATATCGTAGGTGAGCATCAACACAGTGTAGAAAACGATCAAAACCACATCCAACACCATGAGCACCAATCTTTCGGAGATCACACTGGCGACCTGGTTGTTCAAGCTGATGCGGCTGGCAACATCGCCTGGGTAACGTTGAACAAAGAACTGCATCGGCAGGCTAAAAATGTGCATGAAATACTGGGTAGATGAAGCAATGGCGAGTTGGGTTTCCATCCGCAGTAAGTAGAACTGTTGCAACCAACCCACTGCGGCCTGTACCAGCAAAACGCCAACCATGGTCAATAACAGGGGGACCAGCCACTCATCTTGCCCGGCGATGAGGATTTCGTCAATGAATACCCGCGCAAAAATTGGAATCAAGAGGCCGGTAATCACCATGAATAGCCCGGCAAAACCTACAAAAGCCAGGGTCGGCTCGACGCCACGCATCCGTTCGCGGAGCATCCCTAGCAGGGTGCGGTCGGCGGAGCGTTCCTCAAAATCTTCGGTTGGTTTGAACTCCAGCACAACCCCGGTAAAGCCCTCGTCAAATTCCTGATAGGTGATTTTGCGGGGTCCAGTCGCCGGGTCATTCAGGTAGGCGATTTCATCGGTAAGCCCCTCTAGCACCAGGAAGTGATTGAAATTCCAGAACACGATAACGGGCATCCTCGTTTCCTGGAGGGCATCTAGCTCCTTCCGATAGCCTTTGGCCTGTAGCCCATACTGACGTGCAGCTTTAACGATACGCATAGCGTTGACACCATCGCGGGAGACGTTGCACGCCTGCCGTAGTTCTTCCAGTGGAACCACGCACCCGTAGTAATCCAGGATGATTTTTAAGGCGGCTGCGCCACACTCTACCGCTTCCATTTGGAAAACAGTAGGGGTTTGCTTGCGTTCTGCCCGGTTCCATAGTCCAAACATATTTAGTTGCTATCCTCGCGTAGCGCCTGGGCGGCGGGGTTGGCGCTGCCGAGGTCGTCGGTAGCGTAAATGTAACCGCTAACTTGCCCGGTATCGGTATTGACCTGCACTTGCCACCACGCCGGGGCGCGGAACCCATCTACGATAACTACATCACCCCGTGACAACCGCGTGACAAGATCAGTTTCTCGTGAGGGGCCGTTGTATACCCGGAGTGTGAGCGCGGTTATGGTGAGCTGGGGTATATCGGCATTGGCATTGGCGGGCGTGTTGGTCGCCGTTGGCAGGGTAGCGGTTGAGACGTCGGTGGGCGTGATGGTCGCCGTTGGCAGGGTAGCGGTTGCGACGTTGGCGGGCGTGATGGTCGCCGTTGGCAGGGGTTTTTCCTCTGTGGCGGGCTGGGTTGGCGCTACGGTGTCTGTTGGCGCTGCGGTTGTTTTTGTGGCAGCGGTCGTGCTGGTGGGTGGTTGGGCGACGGATGACCTGCCACCAAAGAACAAAGCCAGTGGACGATAACGCGCTGTAGTAATTTCCGCAGTGATTGGGGTATTGGGGGCCGGGAAACCACTGCTGCCGGGAACAGTCCAACTATCCTGGACATCCAGGCGCACCTCGACGACGGCTGAACTGGCGAGTTGATCTGCAAGGCGGGTGCTACCTGTCGCCTGGACAATACCGCCTCGGTTGGTGGCTGTCTCCCCGATGGTGGCAACTTCCCCCTGGAGGTAACCCTGCCGTTCGATGTTG
>DAOTUA010000010.1:0-3207 GCA_034437355.1 Anaerolineae bacterium
GGCGGCACGCCTTTAACCCTGCTTGAGCATATGCTCCGGCGGGACGGACCCGGCTAAATCCTGGATGATGACCGATTGATTTGCCTCCGTTCGGAAAGTTGCGCCGGGGGTTGCCAGCCCATTTTTTAACACCGCAATACCGACGTGTTCGCCGTCCTTCAATTGGACGCTGCTCGTTAGCGTGCCGACTGCTTTACCGTCGTCGCCCACAATCGGTACAGGTGCTTCGGTGGCGTCACTCAAGCGGACGCGCACCATCACCCGTGCGAGCCGGGCGCGGCTTTCCATGCGGGCGATAATCTCTTGGCCGGTGTAGCACCCCTTGTTCAAACTAACTTCATCCCACAATCCGATCTCCAACGGCAAATAATCCGAGTGGATTTCTCGCCCAAAGGCCGGCATCCCGGCTTGGATGCGTAGCCGATTATACGTGAGCGCACCAGCGGGGGCCGCCCCCGCATCACAGAGCGCGTCCCAAACCGGCACGGCGGCCTGCTCGGATTGTGTGATCACGCTCCAATGTGTGCCAACCAGCGGCTTACGCCGGGCAACGATCACCGGGTATCCGGCAATTTCCGTTTGGGTGGCCCATAGCGGCGTGGCGGCATCACCGACCACGACCCCCAGCGCCGCGATCACGGCGGCAGCGGTCGGGCCGTGTAACACGAACTGATGACCAGCTACACGGTCCAGTTGTGCGTCGTCGTTGAAGAAGATGTTGCGCTGCAAAAAGTTGTGGATCGCATCCCCCCGGCCCGGCTGCGTCACGATCAGCGCCTCAGCGCCCAGGTGATAGACGAGTATCCGGTCGATCATACGCGCATTGGCTTTCGTCAAGGCTGTGCCGCGCCCCTCCCCCTGTACCATAGTTTGCAGATCGTTGGTGCAAATGCGATGCACGAATGCCAACCGATCCGCCCCCGTTATACGGATGCGGGCCTCGTGCGAGCGATCCATCACCACCGCAGCGGATTGCGCGATGTGGTACTCGTCGGTTTCGCTGCCAAAATGCAACGGAATACCATCCGGTGCCAGCTGTGCGCCCTGTTGCTGCTGCCTTTCAGATAACATCGTTACGGTTGCCTTCCTGATGATTACTTACTGTAAGTGATGTCTGTCAAAAGCGAACCCACATCCAGCGGGATCGCGTCGGTCTTAGGGTCGCCCCACGCCCAACCATCGGGCAAATCTAACGGTTGCAGTTGAACCGTATGATACCAAAACGTCAGTTGGTCGTAGTAAAGTTTAGCTTCGGTGGTAATGCCAAGCGGTTGCACATCAGAAACCGCCAGACCAGCCGGTAACGCACGGGTAGCGGCTTCGTTCGGATATTCGCCCGGTGCAACCGTCACCATCGGGATGTCACCCTGGTGCAACAACAATTTGCCACTATAGCTCACAAGCGCCGCGCTCACTTGCCGGATGCGATGGCGCGGATAGTCTTTGCGGGCGCGTAAGTTCAGCAAAGCACGGCGGCTTCGTTCTGCCAGGATAATCCCATGAAGCATTTCGATGGCATCCGCTAAATTGTCGTTGATGATCATATAGTCGCATAGCGGGGCATAAGACATTTCTAGCGGGATGCGCTCCAACCGCTTTTCGATCTCGCTGACGGGTTCGCCGCGCTGTTCTAGCCGTTGGCGGATGGTCCCGACCACATCATCCGACGCCCCCGGCTGTACGAAAATAATAATCGTGTTATCCGGGAAGGCCACCCGCACGTTCATTGCGCCCAACACATCAATATCTGCGATGCGATCTTGATCGGCTTCGATTGCATCGGCTACCGTTTTACGTGGCACGCCATACAAGCGCCCATGCACATTCTGATGTTCCAACAAATCACCCTGATTGATCATATCCTCGAAAACAGCACGGGTGACAAAATGATGTTCGCGGCCTTCTTTTTCGGTTGGGCGTATGGCGCGTGTCGTGGCTGTCGGGAGTTGTTGCAGGTCATCCAACCGGGCCAAAACCTCGTTCATCAAGGTATTTTTGCCCGCCCCAGTAGGGCCAACCAGGATGAAAAGCAGGCCCCTTCGCTTGTGCGACATCATACGCAGTTCGTCCTCTTCCGTGGCTCTCTTTTTTGCCTAGTGTATCGCAGGGTGCGTGTTGTTTCCACTAAGAGCTTTAACAATTGTTACAAGTTTTTTATACCATTCTTCCGAGCTTACATTGTGGCCTGTTTCGTAATGAGGTATCATTGTTGTTACATTGAGGTTGAAAAAACGTTTGTAAATTGTTTAGCAGGAAGTAAATTGCAATGGTCGCCACACAAAGCGAAACACGTCAGATACTTATCATCGAGGACGATACCAATACCGGCGAAGTGATAAGTACCATTCTAAGGGACGCAGGCTTCCAGACAGACGTTTTCGCTATGGGGGAGGACGGCTTCAATCACTTTGAACGCTCATCGCCGGATATGGTGCTGCTCGACCTGGACTTACCAGATGTCGATGGGATTGAGGTCCTCAAGCGCGTTCGGGCGCAATCCTTCCTGCCGCTTATCGTCATCAGCGGGATGATAAATCAAAAGAAGCAAGTGATGGCATTAGAGGCCGGGGCCGATGATTTCCTCGCCAAACCGTTTGCGCTCGATGAGTTGGTCGCACGGGTGCGGGCACTCCTGCGTCGTGTCGATTGGACGCCAGAACCGAAAACCCGAATCAGGGTCCGCCAACTAGAGCTAGACATCCCCCGGCGGCAGGCCAACATCAAAGGGCGGAAATTACACCTCACCCCAATCGAATACGGTTTGCTCGTCGCGCTGATGCGCAAAGCCGGGGAAGTCGTCACACACAACGAATTATTACTAGCGGTGTGGGGAGATAACTACAAAGGTGACTATTCCGTTTTGCGCGTCAACGTTTCGCGCTTACGCCAGAAATTAGAAGATAACGTCCGCCACCCAGAATATATCGTAACCGTCCCCAGCCAGGGCTACATTATGCCCACAACCCCAACCGATCTTGTATGATCATCCCCCGTCGTTGAAGTCCGCCAAAACATCATCAATACGCCGGACACCCCCCCGCGTCCGCACCAGGGCCGCGCTACCAATAATACTAACATCCTCGCTGAGTTGGGCCAACTCGATCTGTAAATTTTCCCAGTAGGCACGATCCAGGCTATGCTGTTGAACCGTCTCACGTATCGGGCCGAGCAATAAGTCGCCCAAACCATTAGCCACGCCCCCCCCCC
>DAOTUA010000011.1:0-15599 GCA_034437355.1 Anaerolineae bacterium
CCCCGACAGGTTGTTCGTACACCCCACTTACCCAATTATTTTATCAAACGTCAATAGCGCCGGGGTGGGGGGCAAGCTGAGCAGTTACACTTTTTTCAAGAAGTGACCGGTTTTGGCAGCAGCGATGCAGGCGGCACCTTGTTTGAACTTCTCATGAAAAGCGCCTGCCAAACCCGCCCGGCGTGCTATAGTAGAATTATATCATCAGATGACCCACCCCCGGAGGCCCCATGCCCTATTTAATCGACGGACACAACTTGATCGGACAACTACCGGACATCTCGCTAACCGACCCTAACGACGAGGCCAAACTGGTTACCAAATTGCGCGGGTTCGCCGCCCTATCCGGCAAAACCTGCCATGTGATTTTTGACCACGGCTTGCCCGGCGGCAAAAGCAAATTGTCTAACGGCAAAGTCAAGGTCGTATTTGCCAGCCAACCCGGTGACGCAGATACCATAATGCTCAAGCGGATACAGGCCATCCGCGATGTGAAGGGCTGGATCGTCGTCTCCTCCGATCAACGGGTGCTAGGGGCCGCCCGGCAACGCGGGATGCGCGGGGTCCGTAGTACCGACTTTGCGCGAGATATGCAAAGACGCACCACCACCCCCACGCAAGAAAAAAACCCAAACGTGTATGTGTCTCCGGCAGAAGTAGACGAGTGGGTAAAATTATTCACGGATGGCGAGTAGCGGCGGTCTATTGACGCGGCGGTGTGCCATCAAGTAAAAGAGTAGGCTTCCGGTAACGATGACTGTCTGAGGGGCCACTTTGAATCCATACACCACACAACGCGATTGGGGCTGGCTAATTGCAGCCGCTTTCCCCCTATTCGGCATCTTACCGACGCTTGCCCCCGGCGTGATGGACGCTGCCGACGCCCCGCTACACGTTCAACGTATTTTCGCAATGGGCACGCTGTTGGCCTCCGGTGAGGTGTATCCGCGCTGGGTGTCCTGGTTCCACCTGGGCTACGGCTACCCGATCTTCAACTTCTATCCGCCGGGCGTTTTTTACCTGGGCGGGCTGCTGATGCAAACCGGGCTTGGGGCGGTGTGGGCCTTCCATGCGATAGCGGCAGCAGCCTGGGTGTGGGGAACGGTCGGGGCCTATCGGTTGGGGCGCTTGTTCCTACCGGGGACGGCGGCGCTGGTTGGGGCGGCGTTGTGGGCCTATGCGCCCTCGCGGTTATTCGAGGTGTGGACCCAGGGCAGCCTACCGCAGATGATGTCCGCTGCGTTCATCCCCTGGGTGCTGTTGACCGTAATCACGGCGGCCTTCCGACCCTCACGGCGGGGGGCGGTCTGGGTGGCGCTGGCCCTGTTCGGGCTGGTGATGACCCACCAACCGATCACGTTTATTACCGCGTTAGTGGTCGCCCCGTTAACCGTGATTCTGATTATTGTGGCGGCCTGGGGACAGTGGCAGACGATAGTTCGGCGGGCGCTGTGTGTCTATGGGGGGCTGTTGCTAGGGGCCGGGCTAGCTATGATCTTCTTGTTGCCGATGGTGCTAGAACTCCGCCTGGTGGCCGCTGTCGGTGGGACAGATGATCTGATCCCCTATCTGCGCAGTAACTTTTTAACCTGGCAAGAGGCGCTCGCTCACCCCACCCCACCTGATCTTACCGACGTGCGCGTCATGTACCCGCGCACGCTGGGGGCGCTCGGTTTGTTGCTGTTCGGTGTTGGGCTTGGTCGGTTGCTGGCATCTAAGCGATGGCAGATCGCAAGCCTGCTAGCCGGCGGTGCCGCTTTCGTGATCTATATGCTGTTGCCCGCCTCCGAACCGATCTGGTTAGGTGTGCCGTACCTGGCACAGCTTCGCTTCTCGGAACGCTTCTTGCGAATGGGGGCCGTTGTGATCGCTATGGGCGGTGCGGCGAGCGTGCTTTGGCTGCCGGCCCGGTGGCGTTGGGCCGGGGCGGTCGGGCTGGTCGGGCTAATCATCGGTGTGATGCTACCGCTGACCGTCCCTAGCCAACCTATTGTTGACTACCCGCAGATGTCCGCGCTAACCGAAATCGAGTTTGAACGAGCCACCTACACGCTCGGCACTACTAGCTATAACGAATTTAACCCGCGCTGGGGCGAATCCGTCCCGCTTGACCCGCCCGTAGACCCGCAAATCTACGTCACCATGCCCCAGCGCATCTACCCGTTACGCCACTGGCCCTACCAGCAGCTCACCCCGCAATCTTTCCGGTTGACGGTCACGGACGAGCCGGAACAAGTCGTCATCCGTCAGTTTTACTATCCCGGTTGGGTCGCCACCCTCAACGGTGATCCTGTGCCGATTGAGATCGAGCCGGAATACGGCCTAATCGCGGTACAAGTCCCGCCGGGGGAACATACTATCGCGCTTCGCTACCGGGGGACCACCGCGCAACGGGTGGGCGTATTGCTGACGCTGATCAGCGCGGTGATCGCCCTGGGTGTTTATCAGACCGGCAAACCGCAAACGCCGTTAACGACGCCAGCGGGCATCGGCCCCGGCCCGATCTTGGCGGCTGTGCCGATCATGATCACGCTGGCGGGGGTGTGGTGGCAGGTGATCCTACCGCATACGGGCTGGTTTCGGCTCGCATCTCCGCCAGATGAACCGGCCTACATGCGCACAACATACCCGGCGACCTTTGGCGACACCTTTACGCTACTCGGCTACACATTGGCAGATACCGACATCCGGCCTAACGACCCGCTTCGCATAACCTTATTCTGGCGTCCGACGATGAGCTTTGACGGGCAACGGGTGCGGGCCGTGGTGCAGTTGGTCAACCTCAACCTGACCGAAACATGGGCCGTTAGTCAGCCGGTGTTCCTGGGCGGTGGTCACACGGATAGCCCGAATTACACCCCAGCGCGTTTTACCAGTGATCCGCACACGCTGCGCCTGTTCGACCACGCTAAACCCTACACCGCCCAGATTATGGTGCAGTTGGTGGATGCACGCAGCGGCGATCCGCTGCAATTGCCAGACGGCAGCGACCGCGTGCTTCTACCGGAGCCTGTTACCGTGGGGGGGGCGGGGGAGTCAGTCGAGCGTCAACTGGCGTATACCGCCGGGGAGGGGCTGGCGCTGTGGTGTGCCGCCATCACCCCGGATAGCGCCACCGACACGCTCACCCTCACACTTTACTGGTATGTGACCGCCGAGCTAGAGCGCGATCTGACCACGTTTGTTCACGGGCTAGATGCCAATGGCGCACTCATTACCCAGGCGGACAGGCCGCCTATCCCCGCCTACCCGACGCGCCTATGGCGGCCTGGGCAGACGCTCGCGGCACAGCACACGCTATCCATCAGCCCCCAGCTTGAAACGGTGGCCGTCGGGTTATACGACGCAACCGGGGCACGGCTGCCGATATACGATGCGGACGGGAACCGGCTACCCAACGACCAAGTGCAGTTTTCGCTGATGACATCCGAGTGTGAGCCGGGCTGAAACATCGCGGGCTGTAACGACTCCGAGGCTTCGCCCTCGCCCCCCGCATACGCTTTTGCAAAACCTTTTCACACAACGGTGATCGGGTCGGACTCTGTTCAGTTAAAGTTCCTTTAACGTATTTAGATCGCATTGGTAAAGTATATTTGTTATGGTTATTTGGCATATATAAGAAAGCAACAGGACAATAGGTTACGATGACGGATTCTATCCATCGGCAACCAGAAGCAAGGCAATCTATTTTTCCGCGCTGGTCTACCATTCGAGAGAATTTCGTCGGCTATTTGTTTGTTTTACCAGCCACCATCATTATTTTTCTATTCGGGCTTTTTCCCATCATCTATGCAGCCTATATGAGTCTCTACCGCTGGCGGGTGCGCCAGGGTACGTTTCACTGTGCGCGGGGCGTAGACCTACCCGAAGGGGTCGGTTTGTTCAGTGTGCAGGGCTTGGGGACGATCATCAGCCAGGGGCAAGTGGGCCTGCTGCTGGATGGCTGCCTGACAAACTACACCAGTGTTGTCGGTAACTGGTGGGGCGCGTTGTGGTTTGTGGCGGGTTTCGGCTTGCTAATGCTGGCGTACTGGCTGTGGAACAACGCTTTCAAGCGCATCGAAGCGCACCGGTTCGTATATCAGTTGGTCACAGCGTTTATCGTGGTCGGGATGGGGTTATTTACCATCGCTTACGGCTGGGGCCTGATGATGGATAGCGGCGACGACGATTTCTTACAGGGGTTGGTTTACACCTTTTACTACGCTTTCGGGAGTGTGCCTTTCCAGCTCGGGTTCGGGCTGGTGCTGGCGTATATCTTGTATCAGAACATCCGAGGCCGCGAGCTTTACCGGATCATCTTCTTTTTACCGTATATCACCCCCGCAGTTGCGGCGGCAGTGGTCTTTCGGATCGTGTTCAGCCCACGAGATAACGCGCTGGCAAATTCTATCCTGGGATGGTTTGGTGTGCCGGCCCAGCGCTGGATCGCAGAGCCACAGCCGTTCCTTAACGCGCTGTTTGGGCTAAACCTGGAGGGGTTCTGGGCCGGGCCGAGCATGTCGCTGGTATCGGTGATTCTGTTGGGTATATGGACTTACACCGGGTACAATGCAGTGATCTTCATGGCCGGGCTGGGGTCTATCCCCAATGACTTATACGAGGCGGCCCGCGTGGACGGGGCCAACCAGTGGCATCAGTTCCGATATATCACGCTGCCGTTGCTATCGCCCATCACATTTTATCTGTCGATCTTGGCATTTATCGGCACCTTCAAAGCCTTCAACAGTATCTACGTAATGCGAGACCCCTTCGCGCAGGGGACCACCGACACGGCCAGTATCGTTGTTTTCGATACGTTCTTTAAGGCCAATCAGTTCGGATATGCCACTGCCCAGGCGCTTGTGCTGTTTTTGATTATCCTGGCGCTGACACAAGTTCAGAGAACGGTATTTGAAAGACGAGTTTTCTATGGTTGATTTACCACAAGAGGTCACACTCGCAGACGGTGACAACGCCCCCCCCGGCAAAACTGTGGGGGATACCGGTACCATGCGCCGCGATACCTGGATTCGTAACGGTATCCTGTACGTCATCCTGACGGTGACAGCCATCATCGCACTGACCCCATTCTACTGGATGCTAGCCACGTCAATGATGTCACTCGGTGAGACGATCCAGCGTCAATGGTTGCCGTCTTTCACCTATGAAGAAGATTTCGTCACGGTCGGCATCATCACCTCCGCGGAGGGCAACCAAACCGGCGTCTATATCCCGCTGGAGACGCAGCAAAGGTCACTGCGCGATGATGCTGCCGAACTGCCCGCCGACGCCGGCGGCATCGGGATACCCGTTCATGTGAACTATATGACCGCCTGGCAAGAGGCCAAGTTTAGCCGCTATTTCATGAATAGCGTTGTGATCACCGGGCTGACGATCACCGGGATGTTGCTCACATCGATCCCGGCGGCCTACGCTTTCGCACGGATTAACTTCTGGGGTCGTAACCTGATTTTTACGCTGCTGTTGGCTACGCTGATGATCCCGGAATCGGTCACGATGATCCCTAACTTTCTGGTTGCTCGCGGCGAAATTGTCCCGCTACCCTTGCTGACCAGCAGCGCCGATAGCGCCGGGGCTGTGCTACAAATCGGCGATAACTGGACATCCCCAGAGGCCGCCGAGCGTTTTAACAGCCTGCCAGGGTGGATCGAGATCACAGCCGTCTCGTGGCTGAACCAACTCCCCGCGCTCACGGTGCCGTTTATTGCCAGTGCGTTTAGCATCTTTTTGTTACGGCAGTTCTTCGCTAAGGTGCCGGATGAACTGTGGGACGCCGCCCGGATTGACGGCTGCGGCCACTTCCGGTTTATGTTGCAGATCGCAGTCCCCATCGTACAGCCCGCTATCGTCACCATCGTTCTGCTGACATTCATCAATTCCTGGAACGCCTTCCTATGGCCGCTGTTGGTCACTACCCGCGACACATGGCGTCCGCTAATGGTCGGCCTATGGACGTTTGTCAGCGAAGCCGGGCCAGAAACACACCTGCTGATGGCCGGGGCTGTCATCACCATTTTGCCAATGCTAATCCTATACTTCTTCACACAGAAAACCTTCACCGAAGGGATCGCAACCACGGGTTTGAAGGGGTAATCTGGCCCAATCACACTAAAATTTTGAGGGAGTGCGTCGAGGCTCGCACGTTGGCACCTCATAAACTATCACATAAGGCTTTCTAATAGTTACTAAGGAGTAACCTAACCATATGACGAAGAAGCTGAATCTGTTCATCGCACTGTTGATGGTACTCGCTCTTGCAGCCGTACCAGGCTTCGCACAAGAAGACTACGAAGATGTCGATCCGTCCGGGCAGACGGTGGTATTCTGGTACCAGCACTCCCGTGAGCGTGAAGAAGCCCTTCAGGAGATTATCCAGAGCTTCAACGAAACCAACCCGTATGGCATCACCGTAGAGGGCATTTACCAGGGTGGCTATGGCGACATCTTCAACCAGATGCTGACCGTTATTGGCACCCAAGACGCCCCCAGCTTAGTTGTCGCCTACCAGAACCAGGCCGCAACCTACCAACTGGCAGACGGGCTGATCGACATGACCCCGCTAGTTGAAAGTGAAGAATACGGCTTAACTGAAGAAGAAGCCACCGACTTCTTCCCCGCCTTCTTCAATGCAGACGTTTTCTCGACGTTTGAAGGCGCTCGCCTCGGCTTCCCGCCCAACCGTTCGGCTGAAGTCATGTACGCTAACACCGACTGGCTGGCGGAAATGAGCGAGTCCGGCGCGATCTCTTTCGAGGGCCTCCCGGAAACACCAGAACAGTTCACTGAGGCTGCTTGCGCTGCCGTCGAGAACCCCTTCAGTGGTGCAACCGGCGACCCGTCCAACAGCCTGGGTTACGAGCTGAGCATCGACGCTTCCCGCTTCGCTAGCTGGACATTCGCCTTCGGTGGCGATGTATTCGATTATGAAGCCGGTGAGTACACCTACAACAGTGATGCCGCCATCGAAGCCATGAGCTACCTGCAAGGGCTGTTTGAGGATGGTTGCGCGGCTGGCGTGAGCGAGCGTTTCGGTGACCAGACCAACTTCGGTGCCGGGACCACGCTCTTTACCGTTGGTTCTTCCTCTGGCCTGCCGTTCTACGCTAGTGCCGTTGAAGAAGGTGCGAACCACAACTGGACCATCGCCCCGCTGCCGCACGTCACCGAAGACCCGGTTGTCAACATCTATGGCGCATCCGTTTCTATCCCCGCTACCACCCCAGAAGAGCAACTGGCAGCTTGGCTGTTCGTCAAATACTACACCAGCCCGGAAATCCAGGCGGACTGGGCACGCGCTTCCAACTACTTCCCGGTTCGTGCCAGCGTTGCGGACGGCCTCGAAGAATACTTCATGGACAACACCGTCTACGCTACCGGCTTTGAGCTGCTGCAATTCGGCACCACCGAGCCGCCGGTCCCCGGTTACGACTTCGTGCGCGACCTGATCGAAAACGAGATGGCCGCCATCATGGACGGTGCCCCGGTTGAAGAAACCCTAAACGAAGCTACCGAAGAAGCTAACGAAATCTTGGCCGATCAGTTAGCCGAGCTTTAGTTACGCGCCGACACGCTTAACAAGCACTACCGAATGGGCGGGGCCGTCATGGTCCCGCCTATTTTACTTTAAACGTAACGACTCAGCTTGCCTCCATTATCGCCGCTTTAGCGGGGGGAGGGAGGGGTTTTTATCACCTTCGGCCATGTTCACCCTAATCTGATCTGGGTGTGTTCAAGCGATGTACCTGAATTGTAACAACTAAAGTTTGGGTCAAGCCTTTGCAAAAGCTTGTGTGGGTTCGGGGGTAAAGCGCCTGAGCAGCTACCTTTAAACTTGGGGCGGGCACGGCGTCTAAGACCGTTTTTACAAGTGGTAGTTGGGGTGGGCCGTGTTTGGCTGATATAATGCGAGCTATTGACGTACTAACTTTAGATTGGAGTGGCAAATGGCTAGCGAATACGATGTGGTGATACTGGGTGCAGGCCCCGGCGGGTATGTGGCGGCAATCCGGGCGGCGCAGCTTGGGCTAAAGGCCGCCATCATCGAGAAAAAATACTGGGGTGGGGTGTGCTTGAATGTCGGGTGTATCCCGTCGAAGGCGTTGTTATATAACGCCGAGGTCGCACATATTGTCACCAAGCAGGCCAAAACCTTCGGTATTCAATTCGACGGTAATGTCCGCATGGACTACGCCAAAGCGTACAAGCGCAGCCGGCAGGTATCTAACCGGTTAGTGAAGGGTGTGCAGTTCTTGATGAAGAAGAACAAGATCGATACCTATGAGGGGTGGGCCACCCTAACCGACGATCACAACGTGACGGTCGCGTTAAACGACGGCGGCCAAGAACAACTGACCTTCAAAAACCTGATCATCGCGACCGGGGCCGTCGATAACATCCTCCCCGGCGTTGAACTCAGTGATCGAGTGGTAACGTATGAGTCGCAGATATTAGAAGATACCCTCCCGGAGCGCATGGTAATTGTCGGGGCGGGCGCTATCGGTACCGAGTTCTCGTACATCCTGGCAAATTATGGCGTCGATGTAACGCTTGTGGAATACATGGACCGGATGTTGCCGCTGGAGGACGAAGAAGTATCGAAACAGTTGATGAGCGACTATAAAAAGCTCGGCGTGAACCTGCTGATGTCGCACCGCGTCGAAGCCATTGACCAAACCAGCGACCCGATCAAAGTCTCCATGACAAATATGACCGACGATAGCGAAATCACAATAGAAGCCGATAAGGTCATGATGGCTATCGGGTTCCGACCGCGCACCGAAGGGTACGGCCTGGAAAATACCAGCGTCACAATTGGGGAGCGTGGCGCTATTGACATTGACGGACAAATGCGGACGAACGTACCGCACATTTACGCGATTGGCGATGTGACGGCGAAACTGATGCTGGCCCACGTCGCAGAGATGATGGGGGTTATTGCCGCCGAAGCCATCGCCGGGGAAAATCCGCAACCGTTAGCGTTTATCATGATGCCGCGTGCAACGTACTGCCAGCCGCAGGTCGCCAGTTTTGGTTATACTGAAGAACAGGCCCAGGCCGCCGGGTATGAGATCAACGTGGCGAAGTTCCCCTTCCAGGCCAACGGTAAAGCCCTCGGCCTAAATGAGTACGGCGGGTTTGTCAAGCTGATTAGCGATAAGCAGTACGGCCAGATACTCGGCGCACATATGATCGGGCCAAATGTCACCGAACTGCTGCCAGAACTCACGTTAGCGCATAATGCGGAACTCACGCCGGAGGAGATCGCCCGCAACGTTCACGCTCACCCTACCCTCAGCGAAGCGGTCAAAGAGGCGGCACACGGGCTAGAAGGGCATATGCTCAACCTCTAAACCGTGTCGCTGCTCCGAGGTAGCCCCCAAAATGGGGGCTTAGCAGCAAACTTGATTTTATTTCGGAAGGGGTTTACCAATGCAAACACAACCGATTTTATCCCATGCAGACGCGATGATCGTCGTCAACGCCGTGCGTGAATCGTTAGAAAAAGACCGCCTAAGCGCGGTCGTCGCCGTGGTAGATGCTCACGGCGAACTGCTGGCGTTGCTGCGTACCGATGGCGCACGGCTAACGAGTATCAACATCGCGATCAGCAAAGCCTACACCGCCGCCCGCGAGCAGACCCCATCTAAGGTGATCGGGCAGCGATCCCGCGATGAGGGCTTCCCCATGACGAATTTTGGCGGGTTTGGCTACGTAACCTGGGGCGGGGGCTTGCCGATCTCGGTTGATGGGCAGGTCGTTGGGGCGGTTGGCGTGAGTGGCCTTGCCGAGAATGAGGACATCGAACAGGCGGAGATCGGCATCGCCGCTTTAATGCAGCACCTACGCAAATAACCAAAACGACAGGCTACCCTATGACCGAACGAGATCAAATTATTCATGTCGTTGTCACGATGGACTTTTCCGACGAGTTGATCGAACTGCTACGCGGCACATCCCCCCTGCTGCACATCGAGCAATATCACCCTAACGTGCCGGATAGCGCCTGGGAAAAAGCCGAAGTGCTTTATACCAACAGGCCAGCCCCCACCCCACAGCAAGCCCCCAATCTGAAATGGATTCAACTCCATACCGCTGGGATGGAGCATATGATTGATAAACCCATTGTAACCGAACGCGATATGATTCTGACATCTGCTAGCGGCATCCACGCTGTGCCGATAGCAGAATACACGCTCGGCATGATGCTAAGCTGGGAATACCAGTTCCGGCTGATGTGGCAGTCCCAAAAAGATAAACATTGGGACGAGAACCGCTATCGGATATTTGCGCCAACACACCTGCGCGGCAAAACGCTAGGGATCGTCGGGTATGGCAGCATCGGGCGAGAACTAGCCCGCACTGCCCATGCGTTCGGGATGAATATCCTGGCCGTCAAGCACAACGCCAAACAACCCGCCGACCACACCAGCTATCGGGAAGCCGAAACCGGCGACCCGGAAGGCAACATCCCCGATCGCATTTATCCCCCAGAGGCGTTAAAGTCGATGGCAGCGGAATGTGATTACCTGGTGCTACTAATGCCCGTCACAGATGCGACCCGTGGCATGGTCAATGCCGATATTTTCCAGGTGATGCGTGATAACGCGGTGCTGATTAACAGCGCACGCGGTGAGGTTGTCCACGAGCCGGATTTGATCGCGGCGTTACAGCAGGGGCATATCGGCGGGGCGATCTTAGATGTGTTCCAGCAAGAGCCACTCCCACCAGATAACCCCTTATGGGAGCTAGATAACGTCATCATCAGCCCGCACGTCGCCGGGAACAGCCACCGTTACCACGCACGGGCGGCGGCCTTGTTCGCAGAAAACCTGCAACGCTACATCGAACGGCGTCCGTTACTCAACCAGTACAACCGTGATAAAGGGTACTAGCATCTGTGGTAAAAACGAAAGCTGCACAGCCTGAACGGATGTTAATCTTATTCTTGTAACAAATCCTACAACTCCCACGTATAATAAATGAGAATATAATCACGCACGCTGTCACCACGTTTCACAAATCAGGTTGAATACAAAGTTGGAGGAAAAAGTATCCTATGGCTGACGAGCAGAAAACCGGAACAGACGGACTGAACGAAACTTGGAACACATTTTTAGGGCATAATCGCCGCGCCTTTGAAGAAACGGGCAAGGCCGTTGATGCGCTCTTGCCGGAGGGCTTCAAAGAACATAGCGCCGTCGCTCGTGACGAGTTCCGCAAGGGGCTAAAGGTCTTGGTTGATTATACGATTGACGAACTCGAAAAGATGACCAAAGCCGACGACCCACGCTACCAGACAACCGATGATAATAGCGACGACGAACCGCCACAATCCACCACCGGCAAAACCAAAGTCAAAGTCCAGGTAGAATAACACCACTATGCCAGAGGGGGGCGTTCCCCCCTCGACGCCAACCCCATATGTTGACATTCCCACAATTGCCCCTACAGCGGATCACCGCCTTAGTGCTGGTGATGATCGCCTTTATGCTCAGCGCGTGGATCAGCCGGACTGTTTTTGAGCGCCTGCCACACTTAGAAGATGAAGTCGCCTACATCTACCAAGCACGGGTTTTTGCGCGGGGCGATGTGACCGCCGCCGCACCAGACCCCTACGTCCCGTTCTGGCAGCCCTTTGTCGTGCAACATGACGATAGGCTATTCAGCAAATACACGCCGGGGTGGTCGCTAGTGCTGGCTTTAGGCGTCATCGGCGGGATGCCGTGGCTGGTCAATGCCAGTTTCGCCGCGCTGACAGTTGCGCTAACATACCGCACCGGGGAGGAGATTTTCGGGCGGGATGTCGGGCTAATCGGGGCCTGGTTAGTCACATTTTCCCCAATGGCGTTGCTGCTCAACGGCACACTAATGAGCCATACCGCCGCGCTTTGCTATGCGGCGCTGTTCGTTTACGGGTACTGGCGGATCACAAACGGGCGCTCTGCGCTCTGGTGGGGGCTGCTGGCAGGGGCCGCGCTCGGTATGTTGGGCATCACCCGGATGCTAACCACGGTTGCCATTGCCGCCCCCTTTATCGTTGATGCCGGCGTGCGTGTCATCTTGGCGGCCTGGCGCGGCCATTGGTGGCGGAACCTGCGCCCGTTACTCGCCCTGAGTGCTGTTGCGCTGGCGCTGATGCTGATCGTCCCAGCCTATCGCTACCTTACCACCGGTGACGTGCGCACAAACACGTATCGGCTGGTATGGGATTATGATCGGGTGGGGTTCGGTGAGGGGTACGGGCGTAACGGTCATACGTTGGCCAAGGGTTTACGTCACGCTCGCTTCGACCTGAGCTTAGCTGCCGCTGATCTGTTCGGCTGGCAGCCAGAACGCCTGACATACGCACAACGCCAGCACTTACTCCAACGGGCGAACACCTACCCAGGGCGCGGCTATAGCTGGGTGTTGCTGCCCTTCGGCGTCGTGATGGGTATATTTGCCGGGCGCTGGCGCTGGACGGTGCTTCTGGCTGCGATCCCGTTAGCCGTGGTCGGCGCACATCTGGCCTACTGGATCGGCTCACAGCGTTACAGCACACGTTATTACTTTGAGGCGCTTTCCGCTGTGGCGCTGTTGAGCGCCATCCCGCTAGGGTTGCTGGCACGTTCACAGTGGCGGCGGATGTTGGTCTATGGCGTATTGACTTGTGTGACGGCCTACACATTCGCGGTGTACTCGCTGCCGCGTGTGCAGTTGTTACGCGGGTTTAACAACATCAACCGTCAACTGATAGAAGTGGTTGAACAACGCCGACAAACGGACAACCCGGCGCTGGTGATCATCACCGGCGATAACATGACATGGCGAGCCGGGGGCGCGTTGCTCGTAGAAACCAGCCCGTATTTAGACAGTGAGATTGTGCTGGCCCGTAACCAATCAGATAACCGTTACCTGGACGAAATACAGGCTATGTTCGCGGGGCGCGAGATCATCCGTATGAACGGCGAAGGGGAACAGTCCTGGTTCCCCGTTTATGATGGGTAACATACCAAACAAAGGAGATAATACCATGTGCCAACGTTGCGAATGGGTCACGGACGACCCGGTATATATCGCCTACCACGATGAAGAATGGGGCGTCCCGGTCTATGACGACCGTAAGCTGTTCGAGATGTTGATCTTAGAGGGGGCGCAAGCGGGGCTAAGCTGGATCACCGTTCTGAAGCGCCGCGAGGGATACCGCCGTGCCTTCGATCAGTTCGACCCGGCAATGATCGCCACCTACGACGAGCGCAAGATCGAGGCGCTGCTGCACGATACGGGGATCATACGCAATCGGCTAAAGGTGTTATCTGCCGTGAAGAATGCGCGGGGCACCCTGGACATCATCGCGGAGCATGGTAGCTTACAGGCGTATCTGTGGGCGTTTGTAGATGGTGCGCCGATTCAGAATGCGTGGCCTTCGTTGGCCGAGATCCCGACAGAGACGGCGACATCCAAAGCGATGAGCAAGGCGCTAAAGAAACGGGGCTTCTCGTTCGTCGGGCCGACGATCTGCTATGCGTTTATCCAGGCGTGCGGCATGGTGAATGACCACATTACAGACTGTCATCGTTACCCGGTGGTGCGAGCAATAGGAACGCGCTAAGATGGGGCCTGCGCTTTTGCATCGCTAAGGACCTAGGGTTATTGCAAAGTCGAGTTTTCACATTGCGGGAACGCTGTCCCCGCACCCCTGCAAAGGGTTAACACCCTTTGAACCCATGTTTTCGGACGCCTTGCGTCCGAAATAGCAAGTTTTTGTTCACTTTTTTCAAAAAGTGACGGGTTTGGGCAGCGCCCAATGATCAGCGATGTAACTTTGCAAAAGCCCTGGCTAAGGACGCACCATGTTAGACGTTATCGGCATCACGCTAAACATTCTCGCGCCGATCTTCCTGATCATTTTCGTTTCCGGGGTGTTTGGGCGTATATTCAACCCGGACCCGCGCCCGCTTTCCGCTGCGATCATCTACCTGTTTGTGCCGGCGTTGGTCTTGCGCACATTGGCCCTATCAACGGTGGCCGTGGCGGATGTGCTAGCCATCGGTGGCGCGATGTTGCTATTTACGCTGATCATGATCGGCGTGGGCTATGGGGCCGTGCGTTTATTTCGGATCGACCGGAGGCTAACCGGGGCCTTTCTGGTTAGTTTGGTGATGGTCAATGCCGCCAACTACGGGATTCCGCTAAACACGTTCGCTTTTGGGCCAGCGGGGGGCGAGATCGCCACGATTTACTATGTCCTGGCGGTAATCATCGGAAACAATACCGGGATATTCTTGGCGTCTAATGGCAAGGTCGGGATGCAGGGGGCGGTGTTGAATGTGATCAAAGTCCCGGTCTTTTCCGCAACAATCATCGGGGTTTTGCTAGCAGTTTTCGATCTTGCGATCCCGTTACCGATAGATCGGGCGCTGGATATTATGGGAAGTGGGGCGATCCCGGCGATGCTGGTTATCCTTGGGGTGCAGTTGGCGCGGGTCCGGCTCGATGAAGATTGGCGGGCAGTCGGGATTGCGACCGGGTTACGGCTGGTCGCCGCCCCGCTGATCATCACGCCGATTGCGCTGCTACTCGGCCTAGATGGGCTACCATTGAACGTTACCATTGTACAGACGGCCACGCCAACGGCAGTGTTGGCGGCGGCAGTCGTGTTGGAATTTGGGGATAACGCGCCCTTTGTGAGCGCGGTCACGTTCGTTAGCACCTTTGCCAGCATGATCACGATTACGATCTTGTTGGCGTTGTTGGGTGTCTGATCGGCTACTCAAAATAGCCGATGTAACCGAGTTCGCGGTATTTCTGGTCTACGTCGATCCCGAACCCGAACACAAAGTGATCATCAATCGAGAAGCCCAGATAATCGACCGGGATATTCACCACCCGCCGCGATGGTTTGCTGAGTAGGGCGCATACCTTCAAAGTGCGCGGGTTCTGTTCGGCAAGCAACCCCAAGATCGTATTCATCGAATACCCGGTGTCGATGATGTCCTCCACGATAACCACATCGGCCCCGTTGATGTCCGCATTAAGGGGCTTTACCACGTTGACGTTACCATCGCTGATGTAGGTACCGGGTGTGTAACTTGAAACCTGAATAGCGGCCTTTTCGTGGGGAATGTTGAGCGCATAGGATAACGCCTGGAATACCTTCCGGGCACCGTCTAACACGCAGACCAACACCAATTTATCGCTCTGGGTGTAGTCCCGTTCGATCTGACAGGCCAAATCGTTGATGCGGTTATGAATCGCGGCGGTATCAATGAGGGTCTTATGGTTTTCCGGCGTGAGTTCCATGAGGGGGGAGGTGTCCTTTCCAAACAAGCACTAAGTTTCGGTGCAAGCGGAAAGCCCACTTGCGAATAAATTATAAGGATGAGACCTCACCACACAACCCACAGATGCGAATTTGTGTTGTGCAAAATACACAAAATTTACCGTAACTGCTGGGGGGTTTCACCTCCGAACCCCCACAAGCTTTTGCAAAACTTTAGTAACTACTCAGCCCTCACCCCAACCCCTCTCCCAAACGTGCCTTTGGCACTGGGAGAGGGGCTAAATCACGCGATGAGAAGTCCCCCTCTCCCCGCGAAGCTGTGGGAGAGGGGGAT
>DAOTUA010000012.1:0-4437 GCA_034437355.1 Anaerolineae bacterium
TCAAGTTCCAGGTCTTCGGCGGTGGCGATGTAATACTCACGGCTTAGCTGCCTGGCTGCTGCCGGTAGGCCTGCTGTACGTGATCATCGGCCTGACCCGCCCGGACCTGCTGCTGCTGGCGGGGGTGGCGGGGCTAGCAGTCTCGCTGGTGTCGTTGCTCCCCGGTGTGCGTATCATGGGCCTAGAGTTATCGACCGTACAAAACGCGCTGCTGCTGCTGTTGGCGCTACCTTACGGGATATACCACGGCGTGCGCCGCGTGAACCCGTTGATAGTGGCTTACGTGCTGATAACGGCCTGGAGCTACGTTTTATCCGGCTGGCACCCGGTGCTAACCGCGCTCCAGCCGCTAAAGTCGCTGATGCTGTACCTGCTCCCATTGATCTTGTTTGAGTTGCGCCTTACGCCGCGTTTACGCCGGCGGTTGTTATGGCTGTTGATCGTGCTGCCCTCGTTGAGTTTGCTGTTGGGGGCGGCGCTAGCATTGGCGAATGTCTGGTCACTTTATGGGGATATTGCCAGCGTGCCCCGGTTACAGGGGGCGTTGATCCCGCCACACTTTGCGATGGTGTGCGTTGCCGGGGTGATGGCGGCGCTCTACCGGGGGCGGGGTGGCGAGTGGGGCGCGGTCGGGTGGGCGCTATGGAACCTGTTCCTGTTGCTGCAAACCGTCACCCGTGGCGCGACCTTAGCGACGATGGTCTTTTTTGCTGGCTATGTGCTTTATCGGTTACGTGCCACCGGCCAAGTGCGCCGTTTGGCGTCAGTGGGGGTGTTGGTGGCGTTGGGGCTGGTGTTGGGGGGGCTGGCTGCGCCGACGTTCTTACAACGCAATAACGATATTATCGGCTTCGGTGTGGTGTCCTTCGATGCGGTGATTAACACGTCGGGGCGGGTGACGGCCTGGCGCTTTTTCATCGAACAGGCGTCCGCCGCGCCGGTGTGGGGGTTAGGGTTGGGGGCCGGGACGGTGGTTAATCAGGGGCAGGTGGCGCGTGCGTTTCGGGTGCCGCACAACGAATATCTGCGGTTTTTTGTAGATGGTGGCGCGGTCGGGGTGATCGTCATGCTGGTGGCTTATGGTGTCTTTTTCTGGCGGGTGGGGCGTGCCCAGGCGGTGCCATGGCTGTATGTCTCTTTTGTGGCGGGGTTTGCGATCTACTCGGTGTTTGATAACACGCTCTCGACACCGCAGTTCAGTGTATTGTTCTGGTTGTTACTCAATATTATGTTGGGGGATGCAAACGGGGCACATGATGCTGTGCCCCGCGTAGATGATGATTAGCCGCTGTCATGAGGGGCGGCGCGAGTTATGCCGGGGCCGGCCCCAGGTTGCTACCGGATGAATCGGCGGCTCCGTCGGTGGGGTTATCGGCACTGGGCGGCTCGGCGTCGCGTTCCGGCGTATCGCCTTCGGCGTCGTCACCGCTAGCTAGCATATCCTGTACACTCTCCGGCAACGCGCCGTTCTCCATCAGATACTCGAATTCACTGCGATCAAGCGTTTCCTGCTCCATCAACACCTTAGACAACATATCCAGCTTATCGCGGTTGGCGTTGATGATGTTAAGCGCCCGGTCGTAAGCATTGGAGACGATCCGGCGAATCTCACGGTCGATCATCTGGGCGGATTCTTCGCTGTAGTCGCGATCATCCATAAACCCACGGCCCAAGAAGGGGTTGCCGCTGTTGCTGCCGAAGGTACGCGGCCCTAATTCGGCACTCATGCCGAACTGCGTAATCATCGAGCGGGCGCGTTCGGTCACCTGTTCTAGGTCCGATGAGGCCCCAGTAGTGAAGTGATCGAACACGATCTGCTCGGCGGCGCGTCCGCCCATCCCGGCGCAGATAATATCCTCGAACTGCTCTTGGGTGTAATACTTCACATCCTCATCTAAGATGGGCAGCACGTAGCCCCCGGCCCGGCCACGCGGCACAATCGTAATCTTGTGGACCGGGGCGGTATTTTCTAGCACATGGTAGAGCAGCGCGTGGCCCGCCTCGTGGTAGGCGGTGATCTCTTTGTCCTTCTGGCTCATGACGCGGCTCTTGCGCTCCGGCCCCATGGCGACACGCTCCATACTCTCATTGAGTTCGCTCATGGAGATGCTGCGCTTATTGCGTCGGGCCGCGAGCAGGGCCGCCTCATTGAGCAGGTTTTCCAGGTCCGCGCCACTCATACCAGGGGTGATGCGGGCCAGCGATTCCAAGTCCACATCGTTTGCAAGCGGCTTGCCGCGTGCATGGACTTTGAGGATAGCGAGCCGACCTTTGAAGTCCGGGCGGTCCATGGTTACTTTACGGTCGAAACGGCCTGGGCGCAGCAGCGCCGGGTCCAGGATGTCCGGGCGGTTGGTGGCTGCGATCATGATGATGTTGGTATCGTTCTCGAACCCGTCCATTTCGACTAGAATCTGATTGAGCGTTTGCTCGCGCTCGTCGTGGCCCCCACCGAGGCCCGCGCCACGCTGCCGCCCAACCGCGTCGATCTCGTCAATGAAGATGATCGCGGGAGCTTCTTTCTTGGCGTTCTCGAACAAATCGCGCACACGGGACGCGCCCACCCCGACAAACATCTCGACAAACTCCGAGCCGCTAATGTGGAAGAACGGCACACCGGCTTCCCCGGCGATGGCGCGTGCCATGAGCGTTTTACCGGTCCCTGGTGGGCCAACCATCAGCACCCCCTTGGGAATACGTGCGCCAAGCTGGATGAACTTTTCTGGCTCTTTGAGGAATTCGACAATTTCTTCTAGTTCTTCTTTGGCTTCCTCGTTGCCGGCCACATCGGTAAACTGCACTTGCGGGCGCTCCACATCCCGCGAGACCCGCGCCTTGCTACGCCCAAAGTTCATCGCCTGGTCTTGCCCGCCGCGCACATTGCGCATCATGCGCCACAGCAGCCATACGATAATCAGAAGCGGGCCAATTGCCAGGAAAATCTGGAATAGCACATTGGCGGTGTTGTCGCCGGGGATTTCCTGGAAGGTGACGCCCCGGAAATCTGCTGGGGAGACATTGTAAACGGCCAGCAACTCGAATAAGTCCGTATTGGGGGCTTTATAGAACGTGATCGTATTGCCGTTTAACAATTCGGCAATCACACGCTCGCCGCCGCGGACTGTGATCGAATCGACATCACCATCAAGAATATAATTGGCGACCTGGTTCACTGGCGTATCATTCGTCGCGCTGCGTGAACTCTGGTTGACCAACGTTAGTAGGAACAACACAGATACCACAACGATAATCACAATCCAGAAGCGTTGCGCATTGCGCCCGCCCAGTGGGTTGTTTTCGTTGTTGTTGTCTTTTTGTGGGGGTTTGTTGTTGTTGTTGCTCACCGGATTATCTCCGAAATGTAAACAAAATGTGAAACACGGTTAAACCGCAACACAATATTACTATATCCCCGCGGGCAAGGCCGGTCAATAGAATCGGCATTGGAACGCTGTAAGAGTCTGCATAGCACCCACTCATATGATACGCGCCAGGCGTGAAAGCCGGGGGGTGTTTAGGAAATGGTACAAGTGGCGTAACGGGTGTAAAGTGAAATTTAGTGCCCAAGATACATAAAGGAAGAAACATCATGAAACGCCTCATAATGCTCTTTCTGATGCTGGTATTGCCTGCCTGCGGTAACGGCAATGACGCCGCCGGCGCGGTTGGATCGTCCAGTGATGCCAACTTCAGCATCGAAATTACCGGTTCCTACGCAGGTGAACTCACCAAAGATAACGCGACTGCCAATTTTTCCGTCACGGAGATGGGAGATGGCATCATCAGCCACCAGCTATGGTTCGGTACGGGTGACGAGATGACGACCTTTGTCCTGCTGCCGATCTCACCACAAGCGGACACAACCTACACCATTTCCGATCAGGGCTTCCTCGAAAGCGATACCGCCAACGCGATGGTAATTATCAGGCAGGACACCATGACCAGCGCAGGCGGCAACGGGACCATCACGTTTGACAGCGTAGACGATGCCTTAACTGGTGAGTTCAGCTTTACCGCCACTGACCCCACCAACGAAGCGTTTGAGGTCATGGTCAGCGGCACGTTCTCCGATGTGCCGACCAGCGAAACGGACGACGAATAGCCTTTGGTCGCTGAAAGGGCGGTAGCGGCATCTCGCTAATGTTTGAAATATCGTACCGACTCAGCCTTCCCCCCACCCCGGCGCTAAAGCGCCACCCCTCCCCCACTATCGCCGCTTTACCGGCGGGAGGGAGGGGTTTTACCACCTTCGGCCATGTTCACCCTGCTCTGATCTGGGTATGCTCAAGCGAAGGAACTGAGTTGTAACAACTATTTTTGTAACTACTCAGCCCTCACCCCAACCCCTCTCCCAAACGTGCCTTTGGCACTGGGAGAGGGGCTAAATCACGCGATGAGAAGTCCCCCTCTCCCCGCGAAGCTGTGGGAGAGGGGGAT
>DAOTUA010000013.1:0-10034 GCA_034437355.1 Anaerolineae bacterium
TTGTGAACATCGAAAATTTGTAACTACTCGGCCCTCACCCCAACCCCTCTCCCAAACGTGCCTTTGGCACTGGGAGAGGGGGATTTAGGGGGTGAGGGCGGGTGCGATACCGTAAGAGGTGTTTAGTACCTGAGTAGTTACCACTTTTTTTCAAAAAGTGATGGGTTTGGGCAGCGACCAATATTCAGCCGTGTAACTTCGCAAAAGCCCGACCATATTGATCTAGTCGGTTGCTGCTAGGCGATCTGCATATTGGCGTTTGTAATACTCTAAATACTCTCCAGTTTTAATCTTGCGCCACCAGTCTTCATTTTGCAGATACCAGTTGATGGTCGCATCTAAGCCGGTTTGAAAGTCGTAGGCAGGCTCCCAACCGAGCGCCCGCAGTTTATCGCAAGTCATGGCGTAACGTGTATCGTGGCCTGCACGGTCCGGCACATGCTTGATCAAACTCTCCGGCTTGCCGAGCTTGGCTAGCAGCATCTTGGTCACGTTGATATTCTGCTGATGGTTTTCCCCGGCGATGTTGTAAACCTCGCCACTTCCCCCATGCAGTAGCGCCGTTTCGATACCGGTCACATGGTCGCGCACGTACAGCCAATCCCGGATTTGCGTTCCATCGCCATAGACGGGCAGCGGCTTATCGTCCAGGGCTTCTGTGATGAAAAACGGGATAATCTTTTCTGGGTACTGATACGGGCCATAGGTATTGCTGCCGCGTGTGATGACGGTATCTAGCCCGTGTGTAATGTGGTAGGAACGCACCAGCAGTTCGCCGCCCGCCTTACTCGCGGAATACGGGTTACGCGGTGCGAGTTCGTCGGTTTCTACAGAGAAGTAACTGGGCGGAATATCCCCGTAGACCTCATCGGTAGAGACATGCAGAAAGCGCCCCACCCCATGATCGCGGGCTGCATCTAGCAGCGTGTTGACGCCAACGGTATTGGTTAGTACGAACGTATCCGGCGAGAGAATCGAGCGATCAACGTGGCTTTCGGCGGCGAAGTTGACAACGGTATCGACGCCGTATTGCTCAAACGTGTGTCGGACGCGCTCGCGGTCGGCAATATCGCCCTGAACAAACGTATAATTCGGCAAGCCGTCGATTGGGGATAAGTTCGCCATATTGCCGGCATACGTCAGCTTATCGAAGTTGATCAGGTGGTAATCTGGGTATTTTTGGGCCATGTAGCGCACAAACTCACTACCGATAAAACCGGCCCCTCCGGTAACGAAAATCGTCTGCATAGTGAGTTACTCCTGCGGATCGTCGGCAGTTTCGGATGAAGTCGAGGAGGGAGAATCTTCCGGTTTGGCGATGGTCGCGTCGGCTTCTGGCTCGGTGGTGGGGTCGGGCTTGCCGATCACGTATTTCTCGATGGCTTCGGCAACGCCATCATCGTTATTGCTGGCGGTGATGTCGTCGGCTGCGTCTTTGAGGATGGGTTCGGCATTGGCAACGGCGACCCCTACGCCTACCAGTTGTAACATTTCCAGGTCGTTTTCCGCATCGCCAATCGCCAGCACATGCGCCGGGGCGATCTTCATTTCCTTCAAAAGTGAGCGTAGCGCGTTCCCCTTGGAGGCACCGGGCGGCACGACCTCTAACATATGTGGCACGCCCCCACTCAACAGCCGGGCGTTGCCGTTCAGTTGGGTAGACAGTTGCCAGCGCAGCGCCTTGATCTTCTTCGGGTCGCCGGCACTGATCAGCACCAGCTTATTAAACTGGGTATTGTGTAGCACGTTCTGCAACGGGCCGATGTATTCTGGCGCAACCTCTTTCCAGCGCGTTTCTAGCTCCTGGATATACGGATTCGTGCTGCGAGCCAGCAGCCGCCCCTGGGCATAGGCGACCACGGCATAGCCGCGATCTTCGGCAAAGGTGATCACACGCCGGGCGATGTTGGCAGCTAGCGTTTGCTGGTGGCGAAGTGCGCCGGTTGGGTCGTGGATGGCTAACCCCTGCGTGAAAATGCCGGGGGTTGTCAGGTTAAGCTGTTTGATCAACGCCTTACACGAACCGTAGTTTTTGCCGGTGGCCAGCATCACCTGGACCCCTTTTTCTTGGGCAGTAGCGATGGCCTGTTGGTTGCGATCCGAAAGTTGGCTATCGTCATTCAACAACGTATGATCGACATCAATGACGATCAACTTGATATTTTTATCTAGCGGGAGTTGTTCGGGCATATGGGTATCCTATACTATCCAGATATTGCTGTGATCACCGAGATTCATCTTCAGGGCGCGGGGCTTTTGCTGTGCCCGGCGGATTTTCGCTTTGCGCCCGATCAGGCTATCTTGGAGGCGGGTTTGTATGTTTTCGATTAAACTATCCTCTAGCACGATGCAGCGTTCGATCTCGCAGTTGCGAATCACCACATTTCGGTAAAGGCTGGTATATGGCCCAACGAAACTATCTTCGATCACCACATCTGGGCCAATCACTGCCGGGCCACGCACAATACTACGGCGGATTTTCGCACCCGGCTCTACGATCACGCGCCCGTCAACTTGGGAGGCGTCGTCAATGTCGCTCCCCTGGCGGATACGCTCGCTTTCGGGGATGCCGGCCAGGGTTTCGTCCATCACGTAGGCGTTCGCCTCCAGCATATCGGTTGGCTTACCGGTGTCAATCCACCAGCCCCGATGCACATGCGGCGACACCTGGTAATCGTTGTCAATCAACCACTGGATCGCGTCCGTGATTTCTAGCTCGCCTCGGTCGGATGGCGTGATGCTGTGGACGGCCTCGAAGATATGCGAATCGAACATATAAATTCCGACCAACGCCAAATTACTGGGTGGGACGGCGGGCTTTTCGATCAGTTGCTCGACCGTGCCGTCATCGCGCAACTTCGCCACCCCGAAAGCCTGCGGGTTTTCGACCTCTTTCAGAACGATCTGGCTGTTCCAGTCATTCTGCTCGAAGTCCGCAATCAGCGGGCTAATCCCGCCCTCGATCACGTTATCACCCAGGAACATCACAAATGAACTGTCCCCCAAAAAATCTTGCGAGATTTTCACAGCGTGGGCTAGCCCATCCGGGCTGTGTTGGGGGATGTACGTGATCGCCACCTCGCCAAACTGTGAACCATCCCCGACGACCGCGCGGATTTCGTCGCCGGTATCGCCAATAACGATGCCAATATCACGGATACCCGCATCGCGGATCATCTCGATCACACGGAATAGCACCGGCTTGTTGCCGACGGGGATCAACTGTTTGGCGCGTGTGTAGGTGAGGGGGTAAAGACGTGTACCTTTGCCCCCGCTTAGAATCAAACCTTTCATTGTGTTTGGGTGTTCCTCTCTGGTCGTCTGGTTAAAGCCACTGCCACATCAGAGCGATAATGCCAAGCCCCCCCAAACCGACCAACACCCAACCGATAGCGCGTTTATGTTGGCGAAACGGGTTGGCAACATCCGCAAAAAAACCCAGGAACCACATCAGCCCGCCACCAGCAGGGGGCATGGCCTGGTTAGATGGTTTGCCCTGTGGGAGTTTGGCCCAGGCGTCTAGGGCGTCTTGTTTCGCCTGGAGGTTGTCCGATTGTTTGTGTTGGTGCATGGTTGATGATCACCCCGCCGATTGTATGTCCGAAACGAACTCATTATAACAGATGTGTATAGCACGGGCAGGGCAAGCGTATTTAGGTTTGTGGGAGATTTGCACCCACACCCTCACAAGGGATTGACACCCCTTGACCCTATGTTTTCATAAGCCCGGTGATGTTGGTTGGGTTCAGCTTACTCATATCGCTGGCCCCGTTGTTTGGGGGCGTTGGTGAGGGTAGCACCCAAGATATTCACATTGACGCGCTCAAGCGCCTGGCGTGCGCGTAGTGCGTGTTCGCGGCGCGTTTCCCCCGCCCGGATGACCAACAACACGCCATCAAGTTTATTCCCCAACGCGGCGGCGTCGGTTGCAACCAACACCGGCGGCGCATCAAAAACGATGTAGTCCGCCCGTGCCTTTAACAGCCCGATGATCTCGCTCATGCGCTCACTCGCGAGCAGGTCGGCGGGGCTGGGGGGCGGCGTGCCGGAGAGCAACAGGTCCAGGTTATCGACCCCTGGCGCTGGCTGTAGGGGTGGGGTGGCGAGTGCCGCATCTTCGATCATCATCGTCGTGAGGCCGCGTGCGTTATCTGCGATCCCCCAGATGGTATGCTGGGTCGGGCGGCGCAGGTCGGCATCAACTAAGATCGTGTGATTGCCAGCCTGGGCAAATGCAACCGCAAGGTTGGCGGCGGTCTCGCTCTTATCGGATGGTTGCTGCGGGGCGGTGATCATCAGCGTTTGGATCGGTTTCTCGACGCTGCGATACATCAAATTGGTGCGCAAAGTGCGGATCGCCTCCGCTGCCGGGGAGCGTGGGGCGGTTAAGGTCACAAGTTGGGTCATGGCGTGTCCTATGCGTTGTGATCAGGGATGTTGGCAAGTACAGGTAAACCCAGGTGGCGCTCGATGTCGTCGTGCGAGCGCATCACCAGGCTATCGACAAATTCCAGGATAAGCGCAACCCCTACCCCCAACAAGAACCCCAACACCAGCCCGGCAATCGCGTTCACGGCGGGGCGTGGTCGCAGTTGGCTGTAGGTTGGGTTATCCTGCAAGATGGCGTTAACGCGGTCTTCCTGGCGGCTGGTCTGATTTTGTTCGTTACGGAACTGGATTAGCAGGTTACCCCACTCGCGGGCGATGTCGTTGGCGAGTTCGCCGCTGTAAAGGTCTACGTCGATCTGTACCGTCAACTGATTTTGATTGGCGGTGATGCTGGTAATTCCCTTCAACTGCTGCGGGGTCATGTCTAAATCCAGACGGTCGATGATTTCCTGGGCACGCAGCGAGCTATCCAGGTATTGCACGTTACTTTCTAGCAGGCGATTGGTCGCCTCGGCTAGCCCCAGGTCGAAGCGTGACGGTTGGATCAACACCGTTTGAGTGGCACGGTATACCGGTTGTTGTTGGGTACTGAGGGCATAAGCCGCCGCCCCAGCTAAGATCGCCAGCAATACCATGATCCAGCCGCGCTGGACGATAAGCCGCACGTAAGTTCCTAATTGCATTTGTTTTCCTCACTCCGCAAGTGCAAGCGGGCGTTATTTTGCCGTATGTTGGCGCGGTTGGATAGGGTATTCCCGTCAGAGTCGCAGATCATCACGCCGCGTAATGGGGGCCTCGGCAAATTGTGCGGCAATCTCGGTTAGCGTTTGCCCGGTGATCGGATGCACGTAACGCGGCGCGATATCCGCCAGCGGTAGTGCGATAAAGGCGTGTTCGGTCACGCCGGGGTCGGGGATAGAGCGCCCCAGGTAGGTCATCACTTGCTCATTGACCAACACAATATCAATATCCGCTGTAACAAAAACACCGTTACTTTCTCGCAATAGCTGGCTTTCAATCCGGTTCAGCTGATTTATTTTGAGGGCTGCCGGGTCCAATTTGGTTTCAATAATCAGAGCCGCGTTGAGGTAAACCGATTGGCCGCCGTTGGTATCCGCGCTTTGGTAAACCGGAGAAACTGCCGTGATCTTAACGCGGTTCAGTAGCAGGCGGATGATGTGCTTCAGGTTCGCTTCGGGGTCGGTATTGCTGCCAATTGAAAGGTAGATCGTGTTCATTTGTCCTCCCCATAAACGGGGACCAACCACCCGGCGCGGTAAGCTACCAGCGGGTCGGCGGATAGGCCAAGGTCGGCCTGGTACGTCGCCAGAAAATCGTGATAATAACGCCCGTCGTCGGTCTGGTAGACCCATGGCGCGGGCCGGAACTGTTGCGGCAGCGGGCGATAGACATACGGCAGCGGACCGCGTTGGGTTGCGTTGAGGATGACATCGGCGTAAGCGGCGGTCATGTCCGCTTGTTGGAAGTGCGTTTTAAGATAGGCGAGTGTGGCATCGGAGGTGCGCCGGCCCTGCTGGATGATCTCGGCGGCGATAGCGGCGGCGGTGGCAGTATCGCCGTAGTCGATTTTGTCGATCAGGCGCTCCGGGAGCAGCTCGCGTGCTGGCCCAACCCGCGCCACAATCGACGGTGTGCCACACGCCAGCGACTCATACGGCACATTCCCGAAGGTTTCGACATAGCTACCAATCGCAAAGGTGACATCCCCCAAACTGTAAAGCGCGGGCATCAATGCTTGCGGTATCCACTCGTGGAATACAAAGTGATCGCTTAGCCCGGCCTGCCCGATGCGCCCCTGTAGCTGCTCGTAGAAGGCGCGATCATCGGGGGAAAGCGCATCTTCAATCCAACGGGGGACCAGCACGCGCAGGTTGGGGAGGTGATGATCATGGACGAGCCGCCGCGCCACGTCGATCACGTCGAAAATACCTTTGGGGGCCTCCGGGCGATGTGGGAAAAGCGCGATAGTGTGTATTTGCGGGTCGATCTGTGGCAAATAACTAAGGACATCGTGAGTGTCTGTCGGTTGAAATACGTCGAAGTTTAAGCCGTTGTAAATCACATGGGTACGGGCGGCTAATGCCGGGAAGAAGCGCCCAACGGTGTTCAAGAGGGTATCGCGTTGGTGGTTGCTAATGACGATCAAGTCGTCCCCCTGGAACAAGAACGCGCTCTGTAATGTTTCGCTAAATAGTGTACTGCGTAAGGATGTTACGGTCGGGATCGTCTGATAAACGTAGGGGAAAATAAACCCGCCATCATGACTGTAAAACACATCGGACTGAGCCAACACATCGCCCAAAGCCTGAATTGCATTGGCGATGTTGTAGATCGGGGTGGCGTATGGCTCCGGGAAAGGCTGCTTGAAAGCGAAGATCGGGTGAATGGTGGCGTTCTGGTGCCATCGGAAACGCTGATGCGCTGGCGTGGCGCGTGTACAAACTACGTTAACCGTGTGGCCTAAGCCCGCCAGGTGCATCACAACGGTATGGAGTTGTTTTTGTGCGCCACCCATTACACGATCTGGGTAAAGCGGCGTCATGGAAAAGGCGGTGATATTCATCAAACTAGGAACTCATTTTTTAACATAGCTCTGTGATACGTGTTAATTTGTATCTTATCTATCAATGATACATTGAAAAAGTACACAAAATAACCTGTGGTTACCAAACTATTGTAATGCACATTAGCGGTATAGAGTACAACGGCGGACCGTGTTGAGGATCACACGCTCAGGGCGATGTCGCTACTAGCCGCTGGTGCAGCACAACCGAAAGGTGTGGTTCGGTGCTAGACCCCACACCCTGACATACAACTGCATTCAGTGAGGAACTTTCAAAGAGATGACAAAGCAAAATGGAAATCGTAATGGCAATGGTAACGACAACCCCACTGCCACAGATACCTTTGCGGCTTTTTCCGAAAGCTACGGTATGAGCTTGCCGGATGTATCTGGCGGTGTCCCCGTTAGTGGGATAGAGATTGCCAGCGAAGAAGCCCTAAAAGGGTTCCAGCCAAGCTATACCGAAATTTACCCCCAAACCGAAGTGCTAAACCCTAACGACCAAGAACAGTTTATGCGCATCCAACAGGCCATTCACGATCTGCTAGATGCTTTTAACGTCAATTGGGATGATCCCAACTATACCGACACGCCCAACCGGGTAGCTAAAGCCTATACCGAATACTGGGCTAACGGCTATGCCCGTGACCCGCGTGATGAGGTGACGGTGTTCCCGAACTCTAGTGGACGCGGCGACTTGGTCATGGTGAAGGATATGCAATTTTATAGCATGTGCAGCCATCACCTGGCCCCGTTTAAGGGTTATGGGGCGATTGCTTACATCCCCGGCGAGAACTTGTTGGGGCTATCGAAGCTGGGGCGGCTGCTGGATATTTACGCTCGTCGCTTCCAGTTGCAGGAGCGTATCGGCGCACAAACAGCGGATGCTATCATGCAGCTATTGGAACCAAAGGGCGTTATGGTCGTGCTGTACGATGTAGAGCATATGTGCATGTCATCGCGTGGGGTGCAGATGCACGCCTCTAACACAACCACCGTCGCCACACGCGGGGTTTTCCGTGATAACACCAACCTACAAAACCAGATGCTCGGCTTAATCGGATAGTGTTGGGTTCAGCACGCTGAACCCCTACAATCTCCGTCTCCGTTTTTTTGGGGTGAACTTCAACAGGCGCTAGCTAAGTCGCTTGTTCTTGCATGTTGCGGACAACATTCGTTGTCGTATCACGCGGGACAAAGCGCGTTGCTAGCGCCCCAACTTTGTTGTTGAGGCCGGGGATCACATGCGATTTGCCGGCCAACATCGCCCGATAACCGATCTCGACAACTTCCATAGACGACATCAGCCCATTTTGCACCAGCTTGGATGCTTCCATGTTCGCTCGTGATTGAAAGTCGCTTTCCGTTGGGCCGGGGCATAAGGCTGTCACACGGACGCCGCTACCGCTTAGCTCGTTGGCGAGCGCCTCCGAGAAGCTCAACACAAACGACTTGGAGGCATAGTAAACCGCCATCAACGGCCCCGGTTGGAAGGCGGCTGTTGATGCGACATTCAGCACACGCCCGGCCCCGCGTTCTACCATCCCCTGTAGGTATAAATGCGTTAAGTGGACTAACGTATTGATATTGAGTTGCATCATCATAAGTTCGCGCTCTATCGGTAGCTCATGGAACTTGCCGTAAGTAGCGAAACCGGCGTTATTCACCAGCACATCCACCACAAGCCCTTTCGCCTCGGTTGCTGCGAACAAATCCTGGGGGGCACTGGACTGGGATAAATCCATCGGGATCACCGTCGCCTGGATGCCGTGTGCGTTTGTCAATTCATCTGCCAACATTTGCAGCTTATTCTCACGCCGGGCGACGAGGATCAGGTTATACCCCTCACGAGCCATAACGGTTGCAAAATCTTTGCCAATGCCACCGGATGCGCCGGTAATCAGTGCGGTTTGTGTTGTCATTACGATTATCCCCTATTTATAATTTACATCTGTACGCTAAAAGATTGTCATATAAACGTACACATGTCAATAAAGAATCGGGGTGATGTGTACGATAACGTACATATCGTGCGAAATTTGATAAGCCCTTTGAGGTGTTGGCTAGCTGGCGGGCTGCATTTCTAGCTCGAAGCTACCCCCTTCAAAAATCAGGCTCACATCATCTTTGCCAGCATTATAGAAAAATGTGTCGGTCGCGATGATCAGATAAACCCCATCTTCGGCTACATCCAGGCCACGTACCGCTGAATCGAGCGTGAACGTTTCGCTCTCGTCGTCGTCGTCATCAAACGCGATCCGTTCGCCCTCCAGCGAGAAAATATGCAGCACCGGGTCGATTTGCTCGCTCTGGCGCATGAAAATATCCACAGGTTGCTCACTTTCGGCCTCGAATAGCACATAGGTCACGGGCGTTTCCGCATCGCTTTCGCCTGTGAGTGTATCGCCGGGGGCGATGCGCTCGGTATCGAGTGCGATTTCCGCATCTTCTGGGCTGGTGAACCCGGTAGCTGTGAGCGTGTAGGGGAGGGGGTTGTCTGGTGCAAGGTCCAGGAATTCATCTAAGTTTTGGAAGGTGGAGGCGAAAACGATATAGGTACCGTCTGCTGGTAGTTCTACATCGGTGATGGCGGCATCACGGCTATCCGTTGCGCGGTCATCGTTTTCCGCAATGACGCTCCCCGTAGCATCGAGTAAGATCAAAAACGGGTCCAGGTCGGGAACATCGGCGACCATTTCGATTGTCACGACATCGCCCGCCGTAGCGTTAAAGGCGTAAAGCTGGCTGCTGACACTATCGACTATTTCACCGGTGATGGCTTCCCCCGCCGTAAGTATGGGTAGCAGCAGCGTATCTTCGGATGTTGTGGATTCTTGGGCGAATATGCCCCCCGCTGGTATTGCCAGTAAAATCAACACACGGAAAAGATACTTGATCATTGTTTGATCTCCTTATGGGACGTAAAACAGCACTGATTTAAGCATAACACGTTGTCGGTTACTTGGCTCTAGGCCAGATCACGTTGGTTTCCATTTGCAGTGACGACTCAGCCCCCCCTCCACTATCGCCACTTTAGCGGCGGGAGGGGGGGGGTTTTTCC
>DAOTUA010000014.1:0-4395 GCA_034437355.1 Anaerolineae bacterium
CCGTCGTTGGCCTCTATCGGGTATTTGCCAGGGTATTTGCCCGGCTTGATGGTGCCGCCGTAGAGCATCAGCGATGGCAGGTCCAGGCGAATCAGCGCCATGATCGTGCCGGGGATGGTCTTATCGCACGAGCTGATCGCGATCACCGCGTCGAACATATTGGCCCCGGCAACCAATTCGATACTATCCGCGATCAGGTCCCGTGAGATCAGCGACGCTTTCATGCCCTCCGTGCCCATGGTGATCCCATCGGAGATCGATACCGTGTTGAACTCTAACGGGGTCGCGCCAGCTTTGCGGATACCCTCTTTGATTTTTTGACCGATCATTTTCAGGTGGAAGTTACACGGGCCGATCTCGGTCCAGGTGTTTGCAACGGCAACCAGTGGTTTTTCCAGGTCCTCATCTGTCAAGCCGATAGCCTTGAGCATAGCGCGTGCGCCGGCGCGATCCGTGCCACCAACTAACGTTCGGGAGCGTTGGTTCAGGGCGCGGACTTCATCGCGAATTTTGGGAGAATCACTCATTAAATTTTTCCTCACTTCAAAACAAAAACTTACTATCTACGTAACTACTCAGGGGCTTCCCCCCCGAACCCCCACAAGCTTTTGCAAAAGCTTGACCAAAACTTTAGCTGTGAAAATCTCCGATTTTCACAAAAAAATAGTTGTCACAACTCAGTTCCTTCGCTTGAACATACCCCGATCAGAGCAGGATGAACATGGCCGAAGGCGGTAAAACCCCTCCCTCCGGCCGCTGAAGCGGCGATAGTGGGGGAGGGGTGGCGCTTTAGCGCCGGGGTGGGGGGCAGGCTGAGCAAGTTACCTATCCACTAGATTTTGACCGTAAGCGGCGCAAGATGCAAGCGGTTGTCAAGCGAATGGTGTATCGAAATCGGTTGACATGCCATCCCGCGCCGGCGTTATCGATCACAAGCTGGGCCTTGTAGCCAACACTGGACAGCCAGCACGCCCGCCAAGTTGCGCTCAAATTGGGTTTCCGATGACGATGACAACTCGACATCTGCCGAGGCGATCCCTAAACCGTCTACCCAACTGGGGGCCGTCCCCGTAACCGGGTAGGCGCTGAACGCCCGCCCGTAAGTGTACCCGGCGGCGTCCCCGTAAACAGCGGACATCTGCCCGCTGCGCCAACCGCCCACCCGCAATGGGCAATCCCCGGCGAAGATGCCATCCGCCGCGCTATGATAAAACAGCGCAACCTCCGGCTGTAGCTGCGCGATAAACGCTGCCATCGCCTGGGTTTCTAGCTCGCTAAACGGGCGCAGGCCGGGGTCCACTGGCCCTTCTCGCCAGACGGCCTCCGGCTGCCAGCCGCAAGACCAGTTCCGATTCAGATCAACCCCGTTCCCGTTAAAGCGCCCGGTGATGTCCGCCCCGGCAGCCAGGCCGTCCGGGTTCATGGTGGGGATAATCAGCACAGAAAAGCCCGGCGCAATATCGGACGGCGTGGCGGTGAAGTGGTCGCGCAGTTCATCCATAAGCCGAACGGTGTTGGCCTCCCAGCCGCCATGAATCCCACCGACCAGCAGGATCACCCGGTCGCCGTCACCGTAGCGGTAGCCGACGATCTGGCGTCCGTTGGTCGATTGACCGATGTTCAGGCGGTTGTCTGGGGTGGGGGTGGTAGACGGGGCCAGCGTGATCACCACCGGGGACGCTGGGACCGGGGTCACCGATGGCGTGACGGTTGGCGGGGCTGGCGTGGGGGTCCAGGTAGCGATGGTGCGCGGCGTTTGGGTCGGGCGGGAAGTCGCCAGCGCCGCCGGGGTGATGGTGGGTGATGGGGTCGGCGGGATGGTCGGTGCGGGGGCGGTGGTGCAGGCCGTCAGCATGATGAGTAAGCTGATCAGGATGAGGCCAGCCCCTAACGCGGGATAGCGGCGTGAGCTACCCCGCATTTTCACGCATACCAGACCGCTTGTGATGCCCGGCGGAGTCATCCGGCCCTAGTTGTTGCCCAGGGGCATTTCGCTATCGTCGGTGGTGGGGGTGGCGCGGGGGGCGCTGTCCTCCGTGACGGGGGTGACGGTGGCGCGGCTGTTATCATTTTCGCGGACGGGCGTGACCGTCCCGCCGATGGGGGTGTCGGCGGGCTGTAGCGTCACAGTGGCACGGATGGCTTCATCTGGTAGCGGGATGGTGGTGATGGCGCTTTGCGCATCTGGTGCGGCGTTGGTGGCTGGGGCGGATGTCACTTCGCCGCCCTCGCAGCCAACCAGGACCAGGCTTAATATTGCAATCAAAATCCATAATTTATTGTGCATGTTGGCGTGTTTCTCTCAAGTGGTTTTACGAATCTCTCTCATCATAGCACTTGCCGCCGCCCGTGCCCATTATTCGCCGTCTAACAAGTTGATGCTGGCCTCGGCGCGTTCGATGGCTTGCCGCAGTCGCTTGATCTGCTTGGATAAGTCTTTGAGGGTTTTGGTAGTGGCGAGTGCGCCCTCATCGTGCGGGCCAAGCGGCGCGATATTGCGGGTGGGGTCTAGCACCTGGGTATCGTCGTAGGGGCGTCCGGCTAAGTCTTGGTAGCTCAGGCGCAGCTTAACGGTGTACTTGCCGAATCCGTTTTCTTCCATGCCGAACAAGGACGCATCCATGGTGAAGGGGTGCATCCGGTCGATAACCGGCACATAAAGCGGCTGATGGTCGTCTAGCTGTTGTTGGAGTTGTGGCGGTAAGTCCTGGAACATCAGGCGCACGTCTAAGGCGGGGGTATCATTGAGCGACATCAGCACCAATTCCGTGACGCGGGCGGTGTGTGCATTGGAGCGTAACAGGCCGCGTAAAACCGGCTTTTGCAGCCGCCGCCGCGCCCGGATCGCCTCGACCAAAAAGTGCCCGGCGGGGTCGCTGTGGGCACCGGCCCGCACGTAATACCGCTTATCGGGGGCCATGTGCGGCGCGTTGTTACTCTCGCCGTAGGCCACCACCAGCACCACCCGCCCCGGCAAGATCGCACTCCGACGGCCCGCGCTGTAGATCATCTTGACCAGGTATGGCCCGGCAGGTTCGACATGCGATAGCACGCGATCCACCCAATCCCGGAGGCGCTGCCGCCCGACGACCTCCGGGACGCCCCCGTCCACATGCCCGTTATCATCGACCCCCACCAGCAGCACCCCCCCGCCACTATTCCAGAAGGCGCTAGCGGAAACCTGTATCTCTTTCATCAGATCATTTTCGCTGATCTTGCTGGATTTGAACTCGTACTCGTCGTTTTCGCCTTCGGTGACGGTATCCAGGTCCGTTTCGGTCCAATGCTCGATCATACGATAGCGTGCTAACGACATAACACATTTGCCCTATATTGTTGTTCGTGCATGGCCCCGATCATAACGTGCTAAGCCCGGTTAGGGTAAATTATTCATCAACGGGCCAAGCTGAGACATACACCGCTGCATATCCTGTGGGCTGTTCCCGACGACCTCACGGCATAAGTCCTCAAAAGATTCTTCTAAGCAGGCCGCTGGGCTTTGCCCGGTGCCGGACATACACGCGCCAATGCCGTTCATCATCTGCTCGCACATGGCGAGTTCTTGCCCACTGAGACCCTGCTGACGGCACATTGTGGTTAGCATCGGCGTGATTTGCTCGCCGGCAACAGAGAACACCTGATTGGCAATCCCGGCGGTAATCGGTTCAAGCTGCGACTCGATCATTGCGCCTAACGGAGATTCCATCACTGTACCGAGCGTGTTTGTGAGCATGGCAGGGGCACCCGGCACCCCGCCACCCGTCACAGCCCCAACAAACGACAGTAACGGGAGTATCCATGCACACTGACACGCGAAAAAAGCAAGGATACCAACAAGCCGGAGAACACGCCAACGGTTGCGGCGGGTACGTTGCTGGCGTTTATAATCATCCAGCGCAGAGGCTACCTGCGCTGCGATCTCTGCTTGGGATACTTTAGCGGCCACGGTCGGGTCGGCTGCGGCTGGCGGCGCGATTCGGTTCAGCCGGGTTAGCCATTCTTGCGCCTTGGGGGTATCGCGCATGGTGATGAGCAACAACCGGGCTTCGTCGAATTTTTCTTCTCGCACTAGCGCCCGCACTTGGTCAAATTTTTCCTGGTTAGATTGTCCCGCCACAGTACACGCCTTTAATTATTACTGTACCTGTATCTCAGTATACCACCCAAACGCGAGACGGCTAACGTCAACGGGGGGCTTTCACAGGGCAATTGCTTCAAATCTGAATTGACGTAAAAAAAGCATTTTGTATTGTTAAAAAGTATAGCGGGGGCTTTGCCCCCACACCCCCACAAGGATTTAGCAATCCTTGACCGGCGCTTTTTGGCGCTTTGCGCCAAAAATGTAAAGTTTTGGTCAAGCTTTTTCAAAAGCTTGGCAGGGTTTGGGATGCAATC
>DAOTUA010000015.1:0-10589 GCA_034437355.1 Anaerolineae bacterium
CATGGTTTTTCTGTAACTACTCAGCCCTCACCCCAACCCCTCTCCCAAACGTGCCTTTGGCACTGAGAGAGGGGCTAAATCACGCGATGAGAAGTCCCCCTCTCCCCGCGAAGCTGTGGGAGAGGGGGACTTAGGGGGTGAGGGCGGGTGCGATACCGTAAGATGTGTTTAGTACCTGAGTAGTTACCTTGAATCTCATTAAGATCGTGACATTTGTAAGCTAGGGAGCGCGACCCAGAACACCGACCCGCCCGACGGCGGGCACGTCACGCCGATAGCGCCATCTTGCAGGTCGATCAAGTGTTTGGCGATCCATAACCCTAGCCCGTGGCTACTCTCGCCGCCGGTCGGCTGCGTGCTGAGCTTGCCAAACGGTTGGAACAACCGCACCCGTTCTTGCTCTGGGATGCCCGGCCCTTCATCCGCAACAAAAATACGAACCCCCCCATCTTCTTTTGACGTCCATACGCGGACCATCGTCCCCGGTTCGCTGTACTTGATGGCGTTGCTCAGCAGGTTATTGATGACCTGGGCGGTACGGGCGGGGTCACATTTAACTGTGCCATGAATGTTATCGACGGCAATCTGGATGTTTTTCTCGTGGGCGTAAGGCGTTTGTTGGGCGATTATATCGCGCAGTAACGCTAGCACCGAGACCGCCTCTAGCTTAATGTCGATTTCCCCGCTTTGCATCGCGGAAGTATCCAGAAAATCCTCAACAACCTGCGTCATCGAATTGATGGTGATGCGCATGGTTTCTAGGATGCGATGCGCCTTGTCGTTGTTGGCATCCACCAATTCCTGCATCAACATTTGCGAAACGCGCAGGTTGGTTAGCGGGCCTTTTAGGTCGTGGGAGGCCATACGAAAGAACTGATCGCGCATCTTCTGGCTTTCCTCCATGCGTTGGATCGTCGCTTTGCGTTCGTCCATCAACAGCTTGAGCGTGATCTGCGTTTTCACACGGGCGATGGCGATCTCCATATCCACCGGTTTGGTGATGTAGTCATTAGCGCCTAGCTCTAACCCGCGCACAATATCATCTGCATCAGACATTGCCGAGATCAACACCACTGGCAACGAGGCGGTGTCCTCCGATGCGCGGATATGTTCTAGCGCCGTCAGGCCATCCATAACCGGCATCATAATATCCATCAACACAATATCGAAAGGATGCGCTTGTAGTTGCTGTAGTGCAGCTTGGCCATCAACGGCGCTGTCGGTCTGGTACCCCTGCGACCGAAAGAGTCGTTCTAACAGGATGCGGTTGACTTCGTTATCGTCCACAATCAACAAGCGGGGCACTTGTTCATCGTAGTTTTCCAGTGGGGGTATAGTCATCAGGTCAGAATCCCTCGCTGCAACGATCCAGTTATACATTTCAGGTTAACACGAAATGCTAAACAGAACCGCAACAAAACAATAACAAAATGTTATGGTGAGAGCCATGCTTACCGGGCATCGAGCGCCGTTTTCATCTGGTTTAGGGCGGCTTCCAGGCGGGCGCGGTTGGTCGCCAAGTTAAAGCGCAAATGCCCGACGCCCTCATCCCCGAACATGGCCCCGTCGTTCATGGCGACCTTAGCCTGCTCTACAAACCAGGTTTTCGGGGTCGTCGGGAGTTGCAGAGCGCGGGCGTCGAGCCATTGTAAGTAGGTGCCTTCTAACCGAGCGAGCTTGATCTGTGGGATATGCTCACGGACGAACGTATGCAGGTAATCGCGGTTGCCCTGGATGTAGCCCAGGGCGGCCTGTAGCCAGGGGTCGCCGTGTTGGTAGGCGGCGGTGGCAGCGATATAGCCCATCATGTTGACAAACGGATGGCTGTGATCGCCCATGACCATCATGACCGTCCCGGCCCCGGCCTGCACGAATCGCTGCCGTAGGTCCGGGTTTTCGATGATCGCAACCGAGAGCGATAGGCCCGGTAGGTTGAACGTTTTGCTGGGGGCGATCAGCGTAACCGTGCGCTCGCGGATGCTGGGATGGGCCAGGGCCGATGGGGTGTGGGTATTGCCATCGAGCAGCAAGTCGCTGTGAATTTCGTCGGAACACAGAATCAGGTCGTGGCGCAGGCACAATTCCGCGATGCGCTCCAGTTCATCTGCACGCCAGACACGCCCAACCGGGTTATGCGGGCTACACAATAGGAACATGCGCGTTTCGGGCGTGATGCTGGCCTCCAGCGTGTCGAAATCGATCTCATAGGTGAAGGTGCCATCGTCGTAATCAACCCGGTGTAGTGGGGCGAGTTGCTTACCGGTGTTGCTCCACTGTGGGGTATAATGGAAGGGATGATACACTGGCGGCTGGATCAGCAACGCGCCATCTTGTGCGACGGCCCGCGCCGTTAAGTTCACACCCACCATCACCCCCGGCACAAATAACACGCTCTCCGGTGGGATCGTCCATTGATAGCGATTTTGCATCCGATCTACAATCGACTGCTTGAGAGCCTCCGGTGGCATCATGTACCCAAACACACCGTGATCAACGGCATTACGTAGCGCATCCAATACTGCCGGAGGCGACTTGTAATCCATATCGGCTACCCACATGGGCAGCACGTCCTCCGGGTAAAGGCTCCATTTGGCGCTACCCGTAGAGCGACGCTCGATGAGCGTATCGAAATCAAAAGATGTGGCTTGAGTCATGGCTTATCTTGTCTCGCTATAGGTTAGTATCACAATCAGTAACGACTCTGGCGTTTCGTCCTCGCCCACTCACTGACGAAATGTGACAATTTTTGTTCACCTTTTATAAAAAGTGATGGGGTCGAACCCCACAATAGCCTATCTCTACCTGAATCGTTACCACAATTATAAGTATAGCGTAGCCGATGGTATTCTTGAAAGAAATAGCCGATAATGGGCCGGGCAAGCACGGATAGCGATCATCGACAAATGCAAGCAACAGATAATCGAGATTCTTATGACAGCACATATACGTTGGAACCCACGACGCCGCACGATCACACTGGAGATCGGCGGCGAGTACACCCTGGATGAGATCAAACAAGTGAATACGCTCATCGGTGAGCTATGCGCGGCCCCGACCTTCGACTATGCCTATATGGTTATTCATGCCGACGATGTGCAACGCCCATCTTACAGCGCGGTAGATGCGATCAAACATACCAGTAGCTTTCGGGATAACGACCTGCGGCTGATGGTCGTATATGGTTTGTCGCGCCGTTTCCAGGTGATCGGGGCGATGTTCCGGGCGGTGATCGAAAACGCGGTCGGGATGCCGGTTCGCTTTGTCGATTCTTTAGACGACGCCCACCAGATGATCAGCGCCATTGACGCACAATCAACCGGGGATCAGACCAAATATGTTAGATAGAACCGTGATTTTCGGAACGCTTAGCGCGTTGATCACGTTGGTGATGGTAATCGAACTCGTCCGGCGGCGTAAGCTACGCGAAGAATACAGCTTACTCTGGTTAGCAACCGCGCTCGTGTTGTTAATACTGGGTAGCAACCGACCGCTGCTGGATGCGCTGGCTGGGATGATCGGCGTATTTTACCCACCAAGCGCGTTATTCCTGGTTGCGATTGTGTTTATGTTGTTGTTGATGCTGCACTTTAGCACGGTACTCACACGCCTCACCCAAGAGAACAAAGAGATCGCCCAGCAGATGGCTTTACTCCGGCAAGAGCTACGAGAGGCCCGCACGTCATCGGGCCAAATGGCCCCCACCGACACCGATACATCGGCGTACGATGGGTAACGTCACAACCCGGTGTGCAAGCGGCCTTATTCATCGCTGGGGATCGGTGTACTGGTCGGGACAGGTGTTTCGACCAGTTGATCGCGACACGCGGAGAATGTCCCCAGGTTGGCGCGGGTTCGGAAGGTGCCATCTAGCTGAATGGTGGTGTCATCCGTGTTACTCAGTTGGACACTAAACGACCCCATCGCAAACTCACCGACACGCGCTGGCAGCGACGTTAAGGTAAACGTGCCCTCGCCCCCATTGGCAAAGAACAAGTTACCGGTTGGCAGATACTCGAAAACGACATTACCAGGCGTGACGGCGGTCGGCTCATTACGCCCGACCACAGGCAGTTCGCCCGGTTCGGCATTAACCGGGATGTAGATGGTCAGGTTGTCTGCGCTGAGGGCAAACGTATTCGGCACGATCCCGGTGGGGCCAGTGCAAACAAGCGAGGCATTCCGCGTATTGATCGCCATCTCGACCCCCCCGCTTACCGTCACCTCTAGTTCTGGCAGGCTGTCTAAATAGGCTTGAGTGGCTTGTAAATCTTCAGCCGATGGGCCGGTTGGTGCATCCGCGCCACCGCCACAGGCAGCAAGCAGCCCAACCGATAATAAAACCAGGGCACTGATGAATCTCAGCACGGCGTTTTCTCCTTAGCGATTCAATATTAGGTAGGCGACACACACTATATGCAGTGTAGCAAGAAGGCGGGAAACTTAGCAACCGGGATGATTGACGAACCGGACAACAACGCGCTGAGTCGTGCTATTGCAACGTCGCGTATTCACAACACACGGGTGAAGCCCCTGAACAGTTACGCCGGGTAATCGCATCAAATTTTTCTAGTGGCATAGATTAGGATTGCATCTCAAACCCTGCCAATCTTTTGAAAACGATTGACCAAAACTTACCCTTTTTGGCGCAAAGCGCCAAAAATTGCTGGTCAAGGATTTAGCAATCCTTGTGGGGGTAGTGGGGGCAAAACCCCTGCTATACGTTTCAACAAGATGTGATGTGCTTTTGATGTCGGTTCAGTTTTGGTGCGATTGCCCTGAACAGTTACGCAGAATTTTTGACAGCTGATGATCACTCGTGCTATGCTGTATTAGTACACTATTTGAACGAAAGTACCCTGATGCACAATTGTTCAAAACTTTGTGCCAATCTCTACCCCTAAACTTATCATGTTGAGGAGGCTTATTAATGTCACAAAACGGCTATCATCTCTCGGTAGATGACCCGCAACAAGCAAAAATCGAACACGCCCAGCAGATCGCCGATAACGTGCGGATGCGTGTGTTTGAGCATGTTCTCGCCAACAACGGCGGCTATCTGAGCCAGGCTTGTTCCGCGGCGGAAACGCTCGCGACGATGTACACGATGATTATGAACCTCGGCGAAAGCCAGGCCCCGAAGATGCCGCAACCCTTCGACGGCGTACCCGGCCCGGATAACCCGGACTACTTCAATGGTGGGGCCTACAACGGCCCGAAAGCCCCCCACCTGGATCGCTTCGTGTTCTCCCCGGCACATTACGCGCTGGTGTTGTACTCAGTGCTGATCGAGGTCGGGCGGCTCGCACCAGAAGCCCTGGACCTGTTCAACAAGGACGGCTACACCATCGAGATGATCGGCGCGGAACACTCGCCGGGCGTCGAATCGACCACCGGGTCTTTAGCCCAGGCAATCAGCCAGGCCGGGGGCGTGGCATTGGCGCGTAAGCTCAAAGGAGAGACGGGCCGCGTTTGGATTTACATGAGCGATGGCGAGTTGCAAGAGGGCCAAACGTGGGAGGCGATCCAGGCGATGTGCTGGTATAAGCTGGATAACGTCGGCATCTTCATCGACATGAACGGCCAACAATGCGACGGCGCAATGGGTAGCGTGATGAATATCGAACCCGCCGCCGCCCGTTTCGAGGCGTTCGGGGCGCGGGTGTTCGACGTAGACGGGCACGACATCGAAGCCCTGTACCACCCCACCACCCTAAAACCGGATGGTCGCCCATTGGTGGTGCTGGCTCGCACCGACCCGACACGCGGCATCCCGCTATTAAAAGAACGCGCCCCCAAACTGCACACCGTCAAGTTTAAGACGACCGCCGAGCGTGAACGCTACCGGCTCGCCTACCAGATGACCAAGCGCCTATACGCAGCCAAACGCCAAGATAGCGACACACCTAAAATCGAAATGGATGTCAGCACGCTCGATTCGCTCTACGGCATGATCCACGCGCTCAAAGACTGGAAGGATAAAGCCGCCGAAAAGACCAAGGGGATGCAACTGATGAACCTGAACTTGGACGAGCTAGACCATATCATCGAGTCCGCATTAGACGACGAGGAGAAATAAGCATGGCTGAGATTGTAAGACGCCCCCATGTCGATAACTTCATCAAATGGTCGGCAGATAAACCGAAGGTGGTCGTTCTGGCGGCGGACCTGACGAATTCCTGTGAGGTCGGCAACTGGCGCGATACCTACCCGGATCGCTTTTTTAGCATGGGCATGGCCGAGCAAAACATGATGGGTTTCGCCGCCGGGCTAGCCCGTGAAGGCTTTGAACCCTGGATTCATACCTTCGCAGTGTTCATCTACCGCCGCCCGTATGATCAGTTGGCGATGTCGATTGCCTATCCTAACCTGCCCGTGCGTTTTATGGCCTTCTTACCGGGGATCACCACGCCCGGTGGTGTAACACACCAGGCGATTGAGGATGTCGCCATTATGCGGGCCACCCCCAACATGACGATTTTAGAAACAGGTGACGCGACCGAGGTTGAGACGGTGGTCGATGTCGCCCACAATATCGACGGCCCGGTTTACGTCCGCTTTTTGCGGGGCGATGTGCCGCGCCTGTTCCCCAAAGATGAACCGATGCAACTCAACAAGGGGCGTGTACTGAGCCGAGGCAGCGACGTTGCGATCATCACTGCCGGCATCACCACCGAAGAAGCGATGCGGGCCACCGGTCCGCTAGAAAAACAGGGCGTATCCGTGCATCACCTGCACATTAGCACCCATAAACCCTTTACCGATCCGCAAATTTTGGAGGCGATAGAGGCCGCCCGCTACGGGGTGATCACGTTGGAAAATCATACGATTATCGGTGGGTTGGGCAGTGCCGTTTCTGAGGTGATAACTGATAACGGCCTCGGCAAGAAGTTGATCCGGCTTGGCCTGCGCGATAAATACGCACATGGGGCCAGCCGCGCCTACCTGATGGATAAGTACCAGTTAGATGCCGCCGCGCTGGTCGCCGCTGTCGAGCAGTTAATCGGTGAAAAGACTGGCATTACCGAGAGTGACTTAGAGACCGTCCGCGTGCAAGAAACCTACAGCGAGGCCAAGGCCGACGCGCTATGACCTTACCAGAACGTCCCAATGTGGCCGGGTTATCTGGCGGGCGCTTCCGGGTGGTGTATCATGTGAGTGCCCAGGACCGAGCCGACGCGGAAAAGCGCGCCTTTGCTATCGCGGTTGAACAGACGATTGAGTTTCCGGCGGAGCTTGCGCCCGATGGTGACATCCGCGATCACATCATCGGGCAGGTGGAGGGCGTGACCCCGCTAGCCGACGGTCGCTACCAGGCGATCATCAGCTATGCCAATGAAACTGCCGGGCCGGACCTGGTGCAGTTCCTCAACGTGATCTACGGTAACGTTAGCCTGTTACCGGGTATCCGGCTAGAACGTTTAGACCTCCCGCCCGCCAAGCTGACGGATTTTAACGGGCCGCGCTTCGGGCGGGGGGGCGTGCGCGAACTAACGGGCGTGCAAGGCCGCCCGTTGATGTGTAGTGCGCTCAAGCCGATGGGCCTCTCGGCGGATGCCCTGGCGGATATGGCCTATCAGTTCGCGCTGGGTGGCCTGGACTTGATCAAGGACGATCACGGGTTGGTCAACCAGCCATTTTCCGAGTTTGCGGAGCGTGTGGAGAAGTGCGCGGCAGCCGTCGCGAAGGCCAACCATGAAACCGGCCTCAACTGCTTGTATCTGCCCAACGTGACCGCCACAGCAGGCAACGTGCGGGCGCACGCACAACGCGCAGCCGAGGTCGGCGCAGGGGGATTGCTGATCTGCCCTGGGTTGGTTGGGTTCGATACCATGCGCATGTTAGCCGACGACGACGCGATTAATCTACCGATCATGAGCCATCCATCCTTTTACGGGAGTATGGTCACCAACCCCGGCGGCGGTATCAGCCATTACACGCTTTACGGGCAGTTACAACGGTTGGCTGGGGCGGATATGTCGATTTATCCAAACTTCGGTGGGCGCTTTTCGTTCTCAGAGGATGAGTGCCGCGCCATTGTCGATGGCACCCAAACGGATATGGCACACATTAAAGATTGCTTCCCGGCCCCCGGCGGCGGCATGACGCTTGAGAAAGTCCCCAGGTTGAACGCCTTTTACGGCTCGGATGTGGTTTATTTGGTGGGTGGTGGGTTGCACCGCCACAGCAACAATCTAACCGAGAACGTCCGCCATTTTATGAATCTGATAGCCTGAAGGCGCTATCTGAAATTCAAAATACGTCCGGGTTGGTGGGGTGAGATCCCACGATATTGTATCGGTACCTGAGCAATTACGGGAAATCCCATATTGCGCCCAGGTAAGTAAATGCTTAAAATTAGATTAAATAAAGTCTTAGAACTATGCTTTTTCACACGTTGACGGGTGCCTAGCGCACCTACACCGTACCCGTCACCCCAAAATAGGTGATGGGTACGCCAACGTGAAAGCGCCTGATATGTGCGTTGTTGTGTGGTTCTAAGTTGACCTTTCTTCGCTTCGATGCGACAATACCCCCACTTGAGAAATGTATCACAATTGAAACGGCAGGATACGATGACAAGCATCACGATTGCTTATGTAGCATCGGGCCGGGTTATCGCGGAGCAGATCGCGGCGGACTTGGAGCGCAACGGATACAAATTAGGCGAGCTAAAGCAGGCGGCAGTATTGGTTGCGGTGGCGTCATCGGTGGCGCTAGCAGATGATGCCTACCAAGCAGACCTTGCCAGCGCCCACCAAGCCGGGGCGCGGGTGGTGTGGGTAGCAACCGAGCCGGTCACGCCGCCGCCTCCAATTGAGCAGGCCGCTATCGTCGCCTGGGAAGGGCCTTCGAGCTTGGCGGAGGTCCGGCAAGTGGTGGCGGCCCATCATCCCCGATCCCGCGCAGTTGTGGACCGCCGTAATTTGCGTTGGGGGCTGTTGATCGGCGGTGGGTTGGTGGCGCTTTTTGTGTTTTACACCTGGGCGATTGTCGCTTTCGACATCGAGGCCCCCGCCGATGAGTTTGAACAGGCTTATACGCGCTCGGCGGCGACGGTGGGCGCGTTTGCACAGCCGTTTCTGCCGCAATCTACCGCCGAAGCGGAAAACTTCGAGGTGACCCTCCAATCGCGGCAGGTTAGCGATGAACTGGCAACCGTTATTGTACAGACAGCGACCCAGGCGGCCAGCGAGGGCGGCTTTGTCCCCTTACCAACCGGGATGATCATCGCCCCGCAAGAGCTAAGCATCGTCCGGCAGACGGCAACCGGCGGGGCGATCATCCGCGCCACGCAGACCGCCCGCGCCGAAGATGCCGCTTTTGAGAGCATCGCCGCTACAGCGACCCAGGCCGCGGCCACTGCCAACGCACAATTAGAGGCGCAACAACTCACGCGCACAGCACCCGCCGGCGGTTAGGTTAGCGGATCGTCGTTTTCGTTGATCAATCGCTTGGGGATCGGGATGTTGTGTTCGGCTAAAAAATCGACCAGGGCATTACTAAGGCGCAGTTGGGTGTCGTCGTCACCGTAGGTTTCCCACAGGCGGCGCAAATGCCCGGTAATCCAGATGTACAGGTCGGCTTCGGTGCGTTTGGGGAACTGTTTGAGAAGGTTGTACTTGCGAATCAGGGTGATACAAGGCCGATAAACGGTGTCGTACCAGCGGGCGGCTGCTTCGGTATAGGGAACATCATCGCCGCCCCGCCGCGAGCGCATCACATCGTATACCATTTGGATATGCTCGCGCAGGTCGCGGTAGTGGTGCGGATGGGTTAAGGTGATCGGGTCTTGGTGGGGGCGGGTGCGGTCGAGTTGGGTTTTTTCTAAAAAGGCGGCATAGGCTTCGGCGGAGGCAAATTCGCGTTTGCTCATATCCGGCTCTAAATCGACGGGGGTACGCAGTTCGGTCACATAGGCTTCGATGGTGGGTAGGTTCATTTGGCGGGCAATAGACACGCGGTGATTGCCATCGCGGACAAAATACACATCATCAACCTGAAACACGTCGATAGGTGGGACACCGGTCATGCCGTTGATCTGCGCGTAGACATTACTCCAACGTTCGGCCAGTCCGCTGTGTTTAGGCAAAAAATGACGGGTAAATTCTTTGTGACGGCCCACACTACCTACAATGCGGTCGATGGGGATTTCACGTAATCCCCGGTAATTCTGATCGGTGAGGTGTAGCTTGTGCTTCACGTCGTCAAAGTTTAATAGGCCGACGGGCTTATTAAGCAATAACTGCCCCAGTTCTTCCCAGAATGCCCGGAACTGCGCCTTATCGAATTGCGCACGTCCAGCAGCCCGTAGCGATTGTTGCCCTTTTTCCATATCTGCCATGCTGATACCTGCTAGGCCAATGTTGATTTCAATTTCATTATACTATACTCGCAATATAGCCAGTTCAAAACCGAGATGGGGCCAAGGGGCAGGGCAAGCGCACCAAAACTGAATCGACGTAAAAATCGTATGATAGGGGCTTTGCCCGCACCACCCCCACAAGAGAGTGGTCAATCTTTTGAAGTAACGACTCAGGTAGAGATTAGGATATCGTGGGATTTCAGTCCACACCCCACCACTTTTTCCA
>DAOTUA010000016.1:0-10959 GCA_034437355.1 Anaerolineae bacterium
CTGGGCTTCGGCCTCATTCTGGGCAGCAACCGCTAATGACTGCTGGTTCTGCGCGTAGACTGCCAGCACCACCGAAAGAATCGTGAGGATCACCGCCACGACCAACGCCGCCGATACCCCCACCAGCAACCGACGTTGCCGCGCCTGCGCCAACCGTCGCGAGGCCCCGACGTAATCGGCGTGTAGCGTGGTCGGCTTGGGGTCTTTGTTCATGCCGATAGCTAACCAGTTTTCCGCCTCAGAAATTTCTTCGCCAGTGAGCAAAAAGCCCTTTTTGCGCTCGCGGCGGTCCCACTCCGAAGCGCGAACCAACAGGCGCGTATGCTCTTTGACGTGCGCCAGGTCCGTTTCGATTACTTTAAGCAAGCGGTCCAGGCTTTCATCAAAGTTATTGATGTCCTCAAAATACAGCCAATTATGCCGAGAAACCGCGTTCCAGTTCTGACGGGCGATTTCCTCAATCGTTTCATCGTTCAAAATCTTCTCGGTATTCTCAGAAAGCACACGTTCGTTAAGGACATCCAGCGCATCATCCAGGTCCGTCCGACGGTAGAGAATCGGGATCAGGCGCTTGTTGTTGTGGCGGGCATGGGCCATTTCTAAATTACAGATCGGTGATCCCATCGAATCCGGGCTGACGACAAATACGAACGTATCGGCGGCCTCGATAGCGTTGGCGATCTCCTGCCACCAGTCGGCAGATAGCGGGATGTCTTGCCAGTCCACCCAGACATCACGCCCACGCTCTTGTAACCCGGCGTGCAACCGACGCACAAAGTCGCCGTCGCGCCGTGAATACGAAATCATTACATCCGTCATAGTTTCTCCGCCATGTTGTGTTCAAGTGAAACGAACGAGAATACATTCCCTATTTTAATCTATCTTGCGCATTTCGGCTAAAGGGAACTCCCAGCGGGTTTTAACCGGGCGCGAACTGTCGCCCGCAGTCGCTACTAATAAGATCAGGGCGATTGCAAAGTCGAGTTTTCGCAGCGTGAGGACGCTGCCCCCGCCCCGTGCAAAGGGTTAGCGGTTAGCACCCTTTGCACCCGTGTTTTTGGACGCAAAGCGTCCGAAATGATAAGTTTTTGTTCACTTTTTGAAAAAAGTGACGGGTTTGGGCAGCGCCCAATAGTCAGCCATGTCACTTTGCAAAAGCCCTACTAACAAGATAAAAAGCCCTGTAGCGGATTCGTAAACGTGCTATGCTTAAAAATTAGTCGGGGTAAAGCGATCATCTGGCCGCAACACGCGCCGATAACAACTTACTCAATCTTTTCGGACCCATGCCCATTAGCCAGCAGGTTTAAGCCTCAAAATAACCGTTGAGCGAGATTTTACATCATGAACCTAGACCTCTCTCTAATCCCATATTTTGCCGATTTAACCGCCGCCGGGCGTGAGCGCGTGCAAGCGAGCCTGAAGCGCCACGAATATCAGGCCGGGTCGATGATCTTCCACGAAGGGGCGGCCTGTGCGGGTTTCCATATCATCGGAGATGGCCTGGTGCGTATCTACCGGGTCGGGCAAGAAGGGCGATTACACACGCTCAGTTTGCTGCGCCCGTTAAGTACATTCAACGAAACGAGCGCGGTAGACGGCGGCCCCAATCCGTTCAACGCGACAGCGGTAACGGATGTAGTCGTGTTTGTCATCCGCCGTACCCGCCTGCTAGAATTGATGAGCCAGCAACCGACCCTGCTCAATAACTACGTGCAAGCCCTGGCCCATGTGAACCGCGAGTATATCGAACGGCTGGAGGATATGACCTTCCGCACCATCCCATCACGCCTCGCCAAACTGTTCTTGCACGAAACCACCTATGCCGACAATATCGCCGAAACCCCGACTCGCCTCACCCAAGAGGAAATCGCATCGGTTTTGGGCACCACGCGGGAAGTCGTCGGGCGGGCAGTCCGTAACCTGCTGAACGCCGGGTTACTACGCAAAGAAGGCCGCGCCGTCTACATCCAAGACCGCGCCGGGCTAGAGTTCCTCGCAACACATAACTGTATGCCAAAGAATATCTGCGAATAATGCCCAATATCCTGTTTGTGAGCAGTTACACCGGGCTAGGCGGCGGTGAAACCGCCACGCTCACACTAGCGGACCATCTGCCGGACGACTGGCACCCGCACCTGTTCACCCCAGCAGCGGGCGCATTTGCGGCGGCGTGGCGGGCGCGTGGCTGGCCGGTTCATATTCATCGCTACCGGGGGGCCTCGGTCTACTTTGTCCCGTGGTTGTGGGCACAGTTCCCGACACGGTACGCACTCCAACAGGTGATCCAACAATACCAGATCGATATGGTTCACAGCGACTATCACACCCTCCCGATGGCGCTCCCGGCGGCGGCGGCCTGTGGTGTGCCGCTGGTGTGGACGGTAATGGGCTGGTGGTTCCACCCGAAGCCATGGCAGCGTCGGTTCTTTCGGCAACCTGGCGCGACCTTCGCCCACTCCAACGCGATTAAGCGTGGCTTCCTGGGAGACCCGCCCTTCATGACCCCGGACCGGGTGCGGCTGATGTATCCCGGCGTAGATACCGACCGCTTTCACCCGCGTGTCGATGGGGCCGCCGTGCGCCATGAGATCGGCGTGAGGCCGGGTCAGTTGGTCGTGGCGCTGGTGGCCCGCTTCCAACGGGTGAAGGGCCACGATCTGTTTATCCGGGCGGCCTGGTCGATCCACCGTCGCATCCCGCAGGCCCATTTTGTGATCGCCGGGGAAAATGTTCAGTCCGACCAAGACAACGCCTACCGCGATCATATTATCCAGCTTGCCAACCAAGATCGCGGCTGTGCGCCTAAGTTTCACTTTTTAGGGCATCGGGATGATGTCGAGCGCGTGCTGGCGGCGGCTGATGTTGTGGTGTGCCCGTCACGCTTTGAGAGCTTCGGCGTGGTCAATGTCGAAGCGATGGCAAGCGGGAAGCCAGTCGTCAGCACCAACCAGGGTGGCCCGGCGGAGGTGGTGGTCGATGGTGTAACTGGTTACCTCGTCCCACCGGAGGACCCGGCAGCCTTGGCCGATAGGGTGATCGCGCTGTTGTACAGCCCAACCACACGCCGTAGCTTCGGGGCGGCGGGGCGTTTGCGGGCGGTGCAACGTTTCGGGGCGGGGGCGGCGGCCCAAGTGTTTTTGGATGGCATCTCGCAGTTACCTTTGGCCCTGAAATAAGGTGATGACATCGTGCCACCCAGATAACGAGTTTTGTAGGGACCGTGTCCGTGTGTCGGCCCGCTGTTCTGAACCCCATGTATAGCAGGCGATGTCCCGACAAAACCTGCGAAAATCCGCAGTGAGAGTTGCCACCTGCTGCGCTTGGAAGTATATTAAACACAGTTTGAATGATGTTCAGGCAATCCCAATCCCAGAGACGAGCCTATGAGTGATGTTACTGTTCGCCTAGATGATCATGCCCGGTTGGTGTCGGTGGTGCTGGCACTCACAACCTACCCCCAACAAATACAGACTACCCAACCGCATGGGTCACACGCTCATGCCCGCACCATGCAGCGTCATTTCAAGCCGTATAAGGGGCATCTGGCCGTACAAGGGTTACAGACCATGCTCGATAACAACGTGCCGCTAGAAGCGATCTTTACCTTAACGGCCCACTTGCCGTTCCCGTCGCTTTATGCTGCCAAGTTGCCGAAGTGGGTCCCGGCACAGTGGAACACCCATCTGGCGGACTTTTACAACACCGCCGAGGTCGGCCCCTGGTTGGTCGAACAGAAAACCGCCTGGGATGAAGCGGTCGAGCAGTCGCAGCGTGTGTTCAAAGACGCAAATTTCAGGGCGTTCTTAGCCGATTTTATGGGCGACATCTCCGAGACGTTCACCTTCATGCCCAACATCAGCTACCCCACCACCACAGAGATCGGCCTGCGTGTGGGCAAAAACCAACTGATCGTTATCTGCCCGCCGCGTTTGGCCTGGGGGGATAGCCCGCCCTGGCCCTTCGATGAAGATAAACACTATCTGCACCGCGTCACTTTGGGCCAATACTTACGCCTCATCCTGGTACCGTACTTGCGCACTCATGCCGCTGTTGCTGGGGAAGCTGCCAAAAACGACTTGCCCGTCGGCGACAAATTCCGCGCACAATACCCGACCTGGGGCGCTCAGTTTGTCAACATTTTCATGATGGCCGCTATCGCTATCTACCTGGAGCGCATAGACGAGCGCGAAGCCCGCGCTTACATCCAGAATAAGGTGAAAATTGACGGTGTAAAAATCTTACCGGGGGCTGTCAGCGTGCTACAACGTTACCTACAAGAACGCGAGTCTGGCAAGTTTAACGAACTGGTGGACTTCCTGCCGGTGTTCCCCAAACAGTTAAAAGTTGCTAAACGTATCATGTCGATTTAACGCCACTCACACCCGAAGGATAAGCATCATGCCCTATGCCGACCTGCCAACCGGGGTTCGCCTGCACTACGAGGACCACGGCGACGGCCCCCCGGTGATTGTGCTGCACGGCTGGATCGGAACCGCCCGCGACCACATGGGCGGCATTATCGACTGGCTCTGTGCCGATTACCGCGTACTTGGCCCCACACTGCGCGGTTATGGTCTATCTCGCCCCCCAGACCGCGATTTCCCCAATGATTTCTACTACCGAGACGCCGCCGACGTAATCGCGTTTATGGATACGCTCTCGATCCCGGCGGCGCACATCTTAGGCTACAGCGACGGCGGCGAGGTCGCGCTGATCGTCGCCGGTTCCCACCCGGATCGCTGTTTGAGTGTTACCGTGTGGGGTGCCACCGGCAATTTCGGGCCAGACCTGCGCCCAATCGCACAGCGCAGCGCCCCGGCTACCTTCTTGATCAACGACCCGGCCCTATGCCAACAACACGGCATCACCAAACCGAAAGCCTACGTCGCCGCCTGGATACGCGCCTTCACCTATATGATCGACCGGGGCGGCGATGTCAGCCTATCGACCGCCCCCAACATCACCGCCCCGCTGCTGATGCTGCTTGGCGACCAGGACACGCTCAACCCGCAAACCTACGCCGAAACCTACGTCGCTGTCGCCCCGGATGCCCGCCTGATCATGTTCAAAGACACCGGGCACCCGGTCCATGACGAACGCTGGGCCAAATTCAAACAGGTGGTTGGCGGCCATCTACGCCGCGCCTGACGCGCCTATCATCTGACGTTTAGCTAAGCCTGCTACGATAGTGGGAAAGTGGTGGCGCTTCAGCGCCGGGGTCGGGGGCAAGCTGAGCAGTTACAAAAAACGGTGATTGTAGGGGTTCAGCGTGCTGAACCCACAGCATAGCACGCTATGCCCCTATATTTTGAACCGTTGTGGTCTTTAACGAGATCGAAATTTCAAACGTCAACAGCGCCTAGCAGTCAAGATAGGAAAAGGTGATATGACAGCAAACGCGATTGTGCAGGTTCGTGAGCTTAGCAAACGCTACGGCGTATCCGATGAGGCCCGGCTGGTACTCGATGCCGTCTCGGTCGATATTCATGAGGGCGAGTTCTTTGTGATGCTCGGCAAGAGTGGCAGCGGCAAAAGCACGCTACTCAACCTGATCGGCGGGATCGATAACGCGGACGGCGGCAGCGTGTCGATCCAGGGCACCGATATTACCGCCCTTTCCGAAACCGACCGAACGCTGTTCCGGCGCGATAACATCGGAATCGTGTTCCAATTCTTCAACCTGATCCCAACCCTGACCGTTGAAGAAAATATCACGCTGCCGCTAGAGTTACGCGGCGTCCCGCGCCGCGCCGCCCAGGATCGCGCCCGGTCCCTGTTGATGCGCGTTGGCTTGGCGGACCGCGCCGAGGCTTTCCCAGATAAGCTCAGCGGCGGCGAACAGCAGCGCGTCGCCATCGCCCGGTCACTAATTACCGAACCGGCGCTGGTCCTGGCAGATGAACCAACCGGTAACCTGGACGAAAGCACCGGCGAGGATGTGTTACAACTGCTGCTAGAACTCACCCGCGATGCCGGGCGCACGCTAGTGATGGCAACCCATAGCATGGATATCGTCCCGTTTGCGGACCGCGTTTGCCGCATCACGCCCGCCGGTACACTAACCGTCACCCACCAGCCAGACGCCATCCAGACCCCGCACCAGCCGGCAGCCGTCTAACCGCCAGGCCCACGGCTATTACAAAGCCGAGTATTTCACAGCGCGGGGACGCTGTCCCCGCCCCCTGCAAACGGTTGACACCCTTTGAACCTGTGTTTTCGGACGGTTCGCGTCCGAAATAATAAGTTTTTGTTCACTTTTTTCAAAAAGTGACGGGTTTGGGCAGCGCCCAATAGTCAGCCATGTCACTTTGCAAAAGCCCTACCGCCAGGCCCACCACACTAGACACAACCCCGCTTTGCCTTTAGCATTATCACCCGTACAACATGGGCAGATCTCATGTTGTGCGGCTAATTTCTACCAACCGATCAACCTATGGGCCTTTGTTCAGCAACGCCATAACTCGCGACGACAGACAATCATTCAAATGACAGGGTTTTGCCATGAAAATACTTTTTATTGGCGGTACACAATTCATCGGGCGGCGGGCTGCCGAGTTGTTGGTGGAGCGTGGTCACGATGTAACCGTATTCCACCGTGGCAAAACCAACAACCCACTGCCGGATAGCGTCCAGCATATACACGGGGACCTGTGCGACCTCGATGATTACGTGGACGAGTTCAAAGCCCTGGCACCCGATGTCATCATCCATATGTTACTAATGCAACAGAGCGATTCTGCCCAGATGATGCGTGTTTTTCGGGGGATAACCGAGCGTGTGGTGGTCGTCAGTAGTACCGATGTCTATCGGGCCTGGGGCCGCGTCCTCAACACCGAGCCGGGCGAGCCAGACCGGTTGCCACTCACCGAGATCAGCCCCATCCGCGAGGACCGTTACCCCTATCGCAACACGCTAAACAAAGACTGGCGTTATTATTACGACAAAATTCATGTCGAGCAGGTCGCAACCCAAATGCGCAAACCGCCGGCCTCAGTGTTGCGCTTGCCGATGGTCTACGGCGAATACGACTACCAGCACCGCATCGTGCCGTATTTGCAGCGGATGGGCGATAACCGCCCGTTCATCCTGATTGACGAACGCGCCGCCAGTTGGAAAGCCCCACGGATGTACGTTGATAACGCTGCCCACGCGCTAGCGTTGGTCGCCACCGACCCCCGCGCCGATAAGCGTATCTATCACATCGCACAGGCCCCCGATAAAGCCCCCACCGAACGTCAGTGGATCACGGCCATTGCCAAGGCCGCCGGCTGGAATGGCTACGTCGTCCCGGTGTCGCCGGCCACTTTACCCCAATCCATGCGCACCGATCCGCACGGGCAAGATATTGTGCTGGATTCGTCCCGCATCCAGCGCGAGCTAGACTATCAAGAGATTATCGGTTTTCAGGAAGGGCTGCGGCGTACGGTCGCATGGAACCGCGAGCATGTCCTGCCGGGCTTACCAGAGATCGATTACACCACCGAGGATAAAATCGCTAAGCAGATGGGGCTATGACGCCTCTCGACGGCGCATCAGGTAGATGACGCGCTCTGTTGGGCGCAGGGGGTCGGCGTGAACACGCTCAAAATGCGTCTCGAAAGCGGCTTCAAAGGCGCTGATGGTATGTCGGTCGTCCGCGCTGGTTTGCGGCGGCATGTGTGCGATGGCTTGCGGGTCGGCGGGGGGGACGTACTCCACAATCACATACGGGGCCAAGCGTGCCAAGAACGCGGCAATATCACGCAGCGCGAGGCCGTGCTGCCACACCAGGCGCGGCAACCAATCCAGGGCTAGCACAACCGACGGGTTCCCCCGCGCCGCAATCGAACGCTGGTCACGGTAGGCCCAGCCCCCGTTCGGTGTTGGGTCGGTCCAATCCTGCACCACTGGGATGATCTGCCCGCTTTCTTTCTCTGTCAACGACTGCCATAACCATTCGACGTTTGCCGGGTCGCTGTCGAAGGCCACCACCTGCTGCGCAAGTTCGGCAGCTAAGCGGGTGTGTGTGCCGTCCCCAGCGGCCATATCCCACACGACATCCGGTAATAGGTTGCCAAGGTGCCCGCGTAGGCGCATCCCGCGTTGTTGCTTCAGCGTTTGATCGTGGTGTGTGGCCGGGACGACGGCGGGCGGGGTTGGCAGGCTATGGATCGTATCGCGCAGGCTGATGATTGTCTCGGAGATCGACGCCGTATCGGATCGCCCCGCTAGCAGATCGCGCCCGGCGCTGTGGATGTGCGTCATCAGCCCCAGGTTAACCCGTGTGCGTACCGGTAGCATCGCGGAGGCGGTCGCTAGCGGTAGGCCGTGCGGGTAGGCGCGGGCTAAACGAGTCAGGCCGGGGTCTACTAGCGCCATCAGCGCCAACGGAGCCAACCATCCGCGCACGAACCCCTCGTAGCCGTGCCAGCGCCGCCCGTCCGTGTAGATGTCGAACGCGAGCGCGTCCGCCCAAACCGGGGTAGTCCCGTCAAAGCGGACGCTGTGCGGGGTGGCGCGGCTTAACACCATCCCCAGGTTGAGGGCCGTTTGCAACACATCCAACGTGAGCAGCGCCCCAGCTTGCCAGGCGCTAAAGGGCCATTCGTGCGGGTAGGTAAGTGGGGTATCGTAAACGGGCAGGCGCAACACGCGGTAAGCGTCGTCTGTGCGAGCGTGCTTGAGGCCGCCTTCGGGGTGAGGGCGCATCAAGTCATCCGCCGCTAGCTGGCGGTACAGGCCGCGCTCTGATAGGTGATCGTAGCTCTGGCGGTAGCTGCGGTTGACCTGTAACAGCGTCGTACCGCGTAGGGTATACGTCAGGCTGTGTGGGTCGCGGGTTGGGCGAGAAAATGGCGTCGTATACATTAGTAACCTGAATCTCGGATAATAACTCAACTTTTGTCAAAAAGTGGCAGGGGGTGGGGGGGAAACCCCGGAAAAGGATCGGAGCTTAGCAACTAGCGCATGTATTTATCTTGTCGCCCCAGGTTATTCGGCAATATCGGGCAGGTAAGCCAGTTTGACGTTCTTAATGGCGGCGGGTAGCTCGGTCGTCGTTTGATCCCACACCGTCGGGCGGATAAAGTTTTCAACCTCCGCACTACGGGCCACGGCTCGCTCGATCTCTTGCGTCACCACCTCGGATTCAGCCGCCGCGTTACTCCAGAACAACTGAAACACCTCGGCCTCGTCTACATAGCGCAACAGGTCGTTACTCCAGTCGCCCCCCGCCCGCATTTCCATCACATCACGCAGCGTATACATCCCCAACGCATCATAAACCCGCTGGAACCGCCCGGCGAGTTGGCGGTTGGCATCGGCAAAACTGGCATAGACGGCCCGATACGGTTTGCGGAACACACGTCGAATACCGGGTTTGTAGTCGCTTTTCAGGTGTCCAGCAACATAGATCGATAGCGGCACATCTGCCACAATCAGCCCGTCTACCAAAAATGTTAGATAGCCGTTGGTCGCTTCATCCAGCCGCGCATCGACCGCCCGCACCTCAAAGTCGAAGCGGTGCCATGTACGGTAAAAGCCGATGCTGCCGACCGATGGGTTAAACTGGAAGCCGTCCATATAGGGGATAACCGACACTTGCGCCCCTTCCGGGATGCGATAACGCGGGTTTCGGTTGCGGTCGTAGAGGATGTTCGGTAGTTTGGCGACATCGCCGCCCTCAGCATCGGCAGCGACGGCATCCTGTGCATAGCCGAGCATGGCATACGCTTTGACGGGTTGCCACGAATCGACCGGGATTTCTTTGGGATAATAGGCCGCGAAACGAACCCCGGTGCGGCTGTTGCCCCTCTCTAAACCAGCTAGGGCCGGGTCGTCGTTGTCCTCTTGACGCAACCCGCCACTACTGCCGATAGGTCGTTTCCCGCTAAAGCGCGATGAACTGCTGCTACTCGACCGATTATCGAAAGGGTTTTTAGTGTCGCTGGACCGGCCCCCGAACGGGTTATCATCACTGCTACTACTCGACCGGGTGCCGAACGAACTTCTAGCAGACCGCCCCGAAAACGGGCTATTGCTGCTGCTACTTCGTCCCCCGAACGGGCTACGCGGTGAGCGATCCTCGCGGGTATCGTTGTCGTCGTCGCTATCGTTGCGAAGGGCGGCAAACCGGCTGCTCAGCGACCCGCGCTCCGATGATGGGCGGCTTTTGGATGTGCTGGTTTGGCCCCCGAACGGGTTATCCGTTGGTTGGGAGGGTGGGCTGGTTGAAGTGTCGTCAAACATCGGAAGCGCGTAAGCGTCCCCCTGCGTTTGGATGATGGCCTCACAGCGCCGCACAAATTTTTCGCTGGCTTTGCTGGCCTGTTGGTAAACACCGACTTCGGCCTCCATCATTTCGCGCTCACGTTGCAACGCCTCGGCAACGCGCCGATAACGTTGCGCGATATGTTTGGTGTCGTATAGCATATGCAGCGCGATTGCGACCAATGCCAGGCTAAAGAGCGTCATCTGCAAGGCGAGGTCCTGTGAACTGATGAGCAGCGTTCCCAGGGTTGTCGCCAGGATGAACAGCGTCACCCCAACATGAATCCCCCGGTAAAGCCGGGCTTGTTGGGTAAAGTATCTGTGTTGCGGTTTCCAGCGATATTTCAAATAGGTTTGGGGGTTGGTTGTCTCATTTGGCATGAGTATATGCTATAACGGCTCCATATTGCTTGCCAACAGCTATCCTTACAGCCGACCGGAATTGGCACTGCATAGGGTTACTGTTAATTTTCAAGTATACATGATTTACGCGGTCTGTGTGTGTGAAAAATGTTTGAAGCCAGAGCTATTGCGGTTAAAGCTCGGTTATTGGTTATCCTAATTCTTAAGGTAACGACTCAGCTTGCCCCCCACCCCGGCGCTATTGACGTTTGATAAAATAATTGGGTAAGTGGGGTGTACGAACAACCTGTCGGTGGGCTACGAACATTTTGTCATCACCGACATCGTAGGGGAGGGTCGCCGTGC
>DAOTUA010000017.1:0-6236 GCA_034437355.1 Anaerolineae bacterium
GTAACTGCTCAGGTACTAAACACATCTTACGGTATCGCACCCGCCCTCACCCCCTAAATCCCCCTCTCCCACAGCTTCGCGGGGAGAGGGGGACTTCTCATCGCGTGATTTAGCCCCTCTCCCAGTGCCGAAGGCACGTTTGGGAGAGGGGTTGGGGTGAGGGCTGAGTAGTTACGGCAGAGATAGGATGTCGTAGGGGTGGGGGACAAAGCCCGGAGCATTTACCGGGGCTTTTAAGTTTTGATCCGATAACGCTAATATTTCTCTGCCATACATTGCGAGATGTTACCCGCATCGCCTATACTGCAAAAGACGACATGCGCCATAGCGAAGGACAAAGGGCAATGCAAACAGAGAACCTGGTTGGCAGGGAGTTCGACGGTATCATCTTACAAGAGAGACGCCAGCAGGGGTACATTGGCACCCGCTATCGTGGCTACCACGCGGCTAGCAGTACCATGCTCACCATCTACCTGATGCGCATCAACGCCCGCGATGAAAAGCTCTTACAACGTTTCGAGCAAGCCACTGCCGAGTTACAAATGCTGGATCACCCGTACATCCAACCCCTGCGCTATAGCAGTATCCAGGATGGTTACGCTTACCTGGCATTCGATATGATCACTGGGCGGCCTTTAGCAGATTATCTAGGCAACCAGCCCAACCCACCCCTTGCCGATATACGCCGTATCCTGCATCAACTGGCCCAAGCCCTCAGTTATGCCCATGCTCGCGGCGTTTTCCATCACGACCTGAAAACGTCCGGCATCTGGCTAGACCAGGACGACAACATCGCGCTGGCCAGGTTCGGGGTAGGTCGTAAGTTGCTCGGCAATGACCTGATTAGCTCGCGGGAGGGCTTACTCGGAACGCCGTCTTACATGCCACCGGAACAAATACGCGGTGAGGAAACCGACGCCCGGGCCGATGTCTACAGCCTGGGGGCCATCCTCTATCAGATGCTAACCGGGCGCTTGCCCTTCAGCATGGATGGCGACGCGCTGGCAATTATTAACCGGCATGTATTCGAGCAGCCAACCCCCATTCAGGATATTAACCCCAACGTGCCAGCCAGCCTGATCCAATTGGTCGAAAAGGCGATGGCTAAACACCCCACCGACCGCTACCAGACCGCCCAACAGTTCGACCAAGCCCTGATCAAAGCGATGGATAATATCCATAACGGAATCGACCTTCCCCGCACGCGCACAGGCGAGATTGAAGCGGTACACATCTCCGATACCCCGCCGCCGTTTTCCCCATCCACCCAGAGCAAGCTATCAGACAATATGCGGATAGGCATTGTCGCGGTGACGGCGCTTTTTATCCTGGGGGTGCTGGCCTGGGTCGGCTTGACGGCGACCGCCCCGCCTGCCGGGGTTATCCTGGCGGACGAAACCACCACCGCCGCCGAGATTAAACCGAATGAGGCCATCAATCGGCGGGCGCGGCTGGCCCTCAACCCAGGCGAGAGCATCGCCCATATCGCCTGTAACCGCAGTAGCGAGTTCCACGCCGCCCGCGCTGCGGACCTAAAAGCCCTGGCTGATGCGCGTCGGCTGCCGCTGCGCATCTACGATAATGACAGCGACCCGACCCGCGAAGTTGCTAACCTACGCAGCGCCCTAACCGACAACGCCAGGGCGTTGATCGTGTGTGTGGTGGATGCCGCTAGCGCCCGCCCGCTATTAGAACAGGCCGCCGCCGAAGGCGTGCATATCGTCCTGGATACCGCCGAATTGCAGGGCCAACTGGACGCGGTATTCGTCTATACCGATAACTACGATATGGGCTATGCCGTCGGGCAGGCTGCCGGGGAATTTGCCGCGCAAAACTTGGATGAGGTCACCGCAGCGATTCTCGATTTCCCGGCGTTAGAGAGCATCGTCAACCGGGCGGACGGCCTGGAAGCCGGGCTAGTCGATGCCTACCCCCAGGCCGCCGTCGTTGGGCGTTGGCAAGGGGCGACCCAAGACAACGGCGAAAGCGCCATGCAGCAGATTATCGCCGCCCACCCGGATGTCAACATGATTTTGAGCATCAATGATGCCGGGGCCTACGGTGCCATTGAGGTACTAGACCGACAAGACGTGCCACCGGGTGCCGTTCATATTTTCAGCATCGACGCCGAGCAGATCGCCCGCGAACACATCGACAATGGCTATTACCTGCGCGGTAGCCTGACCGTCCCGCGGGAGGCCAGCTCACAGGCGATGATGGATGCCGTTATGAATCTGCTTGGGGGCCAGGCTATCGCACAGAATGTCATTTCGGTGCCGGGTACGGTCTATATGGGCGGCAGCGATGGCCGTTAAGGTTGTGGTGTTGGGTGATGTTCTGGCGCAGCTGACCGTGCAAGCGGACAAGCTACCGCGCCCGCATCAGCATATCCCCGGCGATGGCTTTGCCCAGGCGGGGGCCGGTCACGGGGCACAGCAAGCGATTGCAGCCGCCCGGCTGGGCGCAAGCGTGACGTTTATCGGGCGGGTGGGGGATGACGTGAACGGCGCGTTGGTCCGGCAGTTATTGGCGGCGGCGGGGGTCGGCACCGATGCCATATCCACCGACGCCACGCACCCGACCGGGGTTCATTTGCGCTTCTCAGATGCGACCGGTAGAGCGATGGGCGCAATTGTGACCGGGGCCAACGCCCACCTGACCGAGCAACATATCAAAGCCGCCGAGCCGGTCATCGCCGCCGCCGACGTGCTGGTAACCCAGCTGGCGCTACCGACCGACGCCACCGCCAGGGCGCTCGAACTGGCCCGGCAGCACGGCGTTCGTACCGTCCTCAAACCGACCCCGTTCACAACCGCTGCCGAACGGCTGTTGCATTGGGTAGATGTGCTAACCCCCAACGAAACCGAACTGCGGGCGCTGGCCCAGCACACCGCCACGACAAACACCCCACCGGGGCAGGTTCATGTCTGCACGCTAGGCGCTGCCGGGGCGCAGTGGTTCCGGCAGCAGGGCGGGGAGATGCAAACCGGACGGATGCCAGGCTTTACGGTGCGGGCGGTCGATGTGGCGGGCGCGGGGGAAGTGTTTAGCGCGGCGTTGGCGGTTCGGCTGGCAGAGGCCGCCCCCCTACCAGAAGCGATTCGGTTTGCGAACGGGGCCGGGGCACTCGCAACCACCGTCCAGGGCGGTTGGCCGAGCGCCCCATCACGCGGGGCGATCACGGCATTAATAACGCAAAAGCAAGCCGCTAATCAACTTCCTCAAACCGAATAATCTTGAAGCGAGCTTTGCCGCCCGGCGTGTTGACCTCGACCTTATCGCCAATGCGTTTGCCCAACAACGCCCGCCCCACCGGGGAGCGCGTCGAGATGCCGCGCTTGCTATGGACCACCTCGGCGCTGTCTAGCAGGTCGAACGTGATTTCTTCTTTCTCGTCCAGGTCCATCACAACCACACGGTCGCCGGGGCTGGCGCTGTCGGGGTCCGGGTCTTCATCTAAAACGGTGGCATTTGCCAGGATGCGCTTAATGTTGGCGATGCGCTCATCAACGTAGTTTTTCTGCGATAGAATGTTGAAAAGTTGCGGGTCTTCGCCTTCGCTATCCGTTTCGCTACGGATTTCCGCCAGACGGCTTGCAATATCCGGCAGGTCAACATTTTCGAGTTTTCGCAATTCTTTTTCCAGGCTTTCATAGCCGGCACGGGTCAGGAAGTGTCCGTCGTTATCCATGGGGGGGATAGGTCCCTTTCTTCACAAAATGGTCAACTGCCGTTAAATTCCACAACAGTATATGGTGAAACGTACATAAAAAATATAAACATATGTATAAAATTTAGCATATGATACCGACAAAGCGTTAAAATTGGGGAAATTTTTTGCTTATTTGTCCAAGATGTCAAGGTGCAAATTTTGTCATGGGCCGCGTTCCCCGGTATCGTGGTCAGCTTTGCGACGGAATCATGTTCATAAACCGATAGGCCAAGATAGTATGCGTGTGATATTACAACGGGTGACACGCGGCAGTGTCATCGTAGACGATCAGATCGTCGGAATCATCGATCACGGGTTTGTCGCGCTGGTGGGCGTCACAGCTAGCGACACCAACGCCGAGGCGCAATTGCTCGCCCAAAAAACCGCCTATCTGCGCATATTCGATGATGCCGACGGCAAAATGAACCGGTCCGTTTTAGATGTGGGCGGCGGTGTCTTGGTCATCAGCCAGTTTACGCTCTATGCGGATACTCGCAAAGGCCGCCGCCCCAGTTTCATCAAGGCCGCCAAACCAGACCACGCCGAGCCGTTGGTGCAACACTACGCCGAGCAGTTGTCACAGGCCGGGGTGGAGACGGTCGAACACGGGGTGTTCGGGGCGATGATGCACGTCGAGATTCACAACAACGGCCCGGTTACCATCATCCTAGATACAGACGATCTGAAACGGTAACAAGCCGCCCGGTCGGTTACTGTGGCTGTAGCGTATCGCAGGCGGCCCCGCCACCAAATTGACGCACCTCTAATAACCAGCGCGATTCTAGCGAGATAGCCGCCCATTCCGCCTGATCAAAATCGCACTGGAACGTTTCGTCGTCCCCCTGGAAAACAACCGTATAACTCTCGTTGCGCTCCGCCTCCCGTTCACATCCCAGGCGCGGTCCAGAACAACTGAAGTCGGTTTCGCCCCAGGCCGGCGCGGGTTGTAGCCCGGTCCCACTTGTGCGGATCGCTTCGCTGGCCGTCCAACGGTCGATGCTGTAATCGCACCACGTATCGTAAGTCGGTTCTTCGCGGTAGGTGGTTTCGCACTCCTGGCGCTCGGTGAACGTGCCGTCACCGTTATCACGTCGCACGGTACGGCACTCCTCACCATCCGCGATGCGCTCGGTCCCGCGTTGTTTTTCGTAGCAGCGTTCATTATAAGCAGCCGCCGGGACGCTATTCCGCCAGTCGCCGTCCTGGGTGCGCTGGTAGGTTTCGACGTTGATCGTGCGTGTCCACTCGTGTTCGCTGGCGATAACCGCCTGTTCTTCCGTTTGGCTGAACAACCAGAATCCGACCCCACACACCGCCAGCAAAACGACCCCGGCGATGATCAGCCACCGCCGCCCGCCAGATTCACGCTCGGACTGCTGGCCGGGCAGTTCCACCCCGGCAGCCGCCATATCACGCTCGAACTTCTCCTGGGCCACGTCCCGTGATTGGTCATAGGGGCTGTCTGCGTCTTTTTCCAGCCAATCCCCTTGCGCGATGGCTTGGGCCTTCTCGCCGCCTTCCAACGGGGCACCACACGCACCACAATGGACCGCGCTCGCACTATTCAGGCTGTTACAAGCCGGGCAACGCACATCACGCCCGACCAGCTTATGATCCTCGACCGCGACCTTTTCGTCGTCCGGTGGGAAGTAACGGGCGTCTGGTTCCTGTGCTGCCCCACAGATCGGGCAGTGACGGTGTGTTTTACCGAGCAATTTCTCGGTGCCGCAAAACTGACAATCCCACATCATCTCATAGTTTTTTTCCAAGGCCATATCCTTTTGCCCTTTAATATTGCATGGAGTATTCACATTTATTGTAACGATTTTTCATTTGCCTGCTGCGGTTGGTCTGGTAGACTTTAGGTAACTACTCAGGTACAGATTGGGATATCGTGGGGTTTCACCCCAAACCCTCTCCCAAACGTGCCTTTGGCGCTGGGAGAGGGGGATTTAGGGGGTGAGGGCGGGTGCGATACCGTAAGATGTGTTTAGTACCTGAGTAGTTACGAAAAAGTGGACAAAAAGCGTCCATTTTATCATCCAAGATGAAGGTTTAGACGATTTTCACAGCTAAAGTTTTGGTCAAGCTTTTGCAAAAGCTTGTGGGGGTTCGGGGGTGGAGCCCCTGAGCAGTTACGACTTTAGATAGAATTGACGAACACGCATAAGGACATCTCATGCCGACCATCACCCCACAGACCGCCCCCACCCTGACCGTACACCAAACCGCCACCCGTGGCTGGATCGCGCATCTGGCGTGGTCACCGGATGGCAAGCTGCTGGCGTGTTCTAGTGCGGGCGGGGTCGGGCTGTGGCGGGGGAGCATTGCCGGGAAGCAGTTGTTTATCAAAGGGCACGGCGGCCCGGTTAAGGGGGTCGCGTTTGCCCCCAATGGCACGACATTAGCCACCTGTAGCGCCGATACGACCGTTAAGACGTGGGATTTACGGGCCTTTTCGCCACAGATGCAGCCTATCAACACCTACACCACCCCGCACGCGGTCGAAAAAGTGGTATTCGCC
>DAOTUA010000018.1:0-25593 GCA_034437355.1 Anaerolineae bacterium
ACGCCGCTAACGTCTCATCAACTGGCGTGCGGTCGTCGTACCAATGCGCTTGATACAGATCGATATAATCCGTTTGCAGCCGCCGTAAGCTGTCCTCCACCGCTTTAATGATATGCCCCCGGCTTAACCCCTCGCCGTTGTGTCCATCCCACATATGGGCGCGGACCTTGGTTGCGATCACGATCTCGTGGCGATGCCCGCGTGCTGCCATCCACTTGCCGATCACCGCTTCCGATTCTCCGCCCACGTTACCATCAACCCACCGCGAATACACGTTAGCAGTATCAAAAAAGGTGATGCCAGCGGCAGTGGCAGCATCCATGATAGCGAAGGCGCTTGTCTCATCGGTTGTCCAGCCAAATGTCATTGTCCCCAAACATAACCGGCTGACCTCTAACCCGGTGCGCCCCAGAAATTGACCACGCATATAACCGCCTTTCATCTACTAACGAAGGTCTGATAGGTATATGCTATAATACCGACAACATAAAAGCTCCCGCTAATTTGACATGGGATACAGATATAACCTATGGTAATCAAACGCATACAAAATTTCGTGATGGGTAAACCCGCCGACCGCACGCTACGCCAATACAAAGACACGGTGGAGGCGGTCAACGCGCTAGAACCCGCGATTCAAAAACTGACGGACGAACAACTCCGAGCTAAAACAGACGAATTCCGCGAACGATTGGCGGACGGTGCCAAGTTAGACGACCTGCTGCACGAAGCCTTCGCCGTTGTCCGCGAAGTTTCCGTTCGCACGATTGGCCTACGTCATTACGATGTGCAGATTATCGGTGGAGCGGTGCTACACGAGGGGCGCATCGCAGAAATGCGGACCGGTGAGGGTAAAACGCTGGTCGCCACGCTGCCCGTTTACCTCAACGCGCTGATGGAGCGCGGCACGCACATTATCACCCCCAACGACTACCTGAGTAAAGTCGGCCTACAGACAATGGGCGATATCTACCACTTTCTCGGCTTGAGTGCCGCCGTGATCCAGAACAGCGGCGGCAGCCCGGATAGCGGCTCTTTTCTCTACGATCCCGATTATGATTCCGATGATGACCGCTACCAGCATTTACGCCCAATTACCCGGCGCGACGCCTACCATGCGGACATCACCTACGGGACGAACAACGAATTCGGCTTCGACTACCTGCGCGATAATATGAGTTACTCGCCGGACCGCCGCACACAGCGCGAACTTTTCTTCGCGATTGTCGATGAGGTCGATAACATCCTGATCGATGAGGCCCGTACCCCGCTGATCATCTCTGGCCCCGCCGACCAACCCTCCGAATATTACAGCAAATTCACGCAGATCGTGAAGCGCCTCAAACAATCTAGCCCGGAAAGCGTCGATGATGAAGACGTTGAGCCAGACGGCGACTACGTGGTGGACCTCAAAGATAAAGTCGCCTTCTTGACGGAACAGGGGGTCGAAAAGGTCGAGACCTTGCTTGGTATCGACCAGCTTTACCACCCCGATCACGCCGAGATGATCCCTTACCTGGATAACTGCTTGCGAGCGATGGCGCTCTACACCAACGACAAAGAATATGTCGTGCAGGGCGGGCAGGTTATCATCGTGGACGACTTCACCGGGCGTATGATGCCGGGCCGCCGCTTCTCCGAGGGGTTGCACCAGGCAATTGAGGCTAAAGAAGGTGTCGAAATCCGCCGTGAGAACGTCACCATGGCAACAATCACCTTCCAGAACTTCTTCCGCATGTACAAAAAACTTGCCGGGATGACCGGGACAGCCGAAACCGAAGAAGAAGAATTTACCAAAATTTACGGCCTGGATGTAGCGGTTATCCCCACACACAAGCCGATCATCCGGCAGGATAAACCCGATTTCGTCTATATCAACGAAGAAGCCAAGTTCCGCGCTGTGGTCGAAGAAATCCGCCAGCGCAATGAACGCGGTCAGCCGGTGCTGGTCGGTACCGCGTCGATTGACACGTCCGAGCGCCTCAGCAAATACCTGAACCGTACCGGCATCAACCATGAAGTCCTCAACGCCAAGCAACACGAACGCGAAGCCTCCATTATCGCCCAGGCCGGGCGTAAAGGGGCTGTCACACTCGCTACCAACATGGCGGGGCGTGGGGTCGATATTATGGTGGGCGGTAACCCGGAGGGCCTCGCCCGTAAATTCTTGCGCCAGCAGGGGCTAGAAGTCACCGATGCGACCCCGCAGCAATGGGACGAAGCCTTCGCCAAGGCAAAAGAAATTGTGGAGCAGGAACGCCAGGAATTGATGGAACTCGGCGGCCTGTATGTTCTCGGTACCGAGCGCCACGAAGCACGTCGCATCGACAACCAGCTACGCGGGCGTAGTGGTCGCCAGGGCGAGCCAGGCGAGTCGCGCTTTTTCCTCAGCCTGGAAGATGACCTGATGAAACGCTTCGGCGGGGACCGCGTGAAGGGTTTAATGTCCCTGGCCTCCATGCCAGAGGATGAACCGATAGAATCCGGCGTGATTAGCGGCACCATCTCCCAGGCACAAATTCGGCTCGAAGGCCACAACTTCGACATCCGTAAACGGGTCCTGGAATATGACGATGTGGTCAACAAACAACGTGAGGTGATCTACCGCGAACGGCAGAACTGGCTTCAACTTTCCCCAGAAGAACGCCGAGAACAGTATAAATCGATCTTGCGAGATATGATCCTGGCGGCGGTAGACAGCCATCTGTACGGATACGACGATACCCCGGCAGGTGTGGGCGAAGTCGATAACTACGAAGGGCTTTACCGCGAACTGCTCAAGATTTTCCCTGTACCGGAGGATATCACCCCGGATAAGATGGCCGAAATGGACGACGAAACCCTGGAAGATACGCTGCTCGATGCACTTGATCGCGCTTATGACGCTAAAATTGAGCAGATGGACGCCACCGGTGAAAACGTCATGGAGCAGGCCGAGCGCCAGGTGATGCTGTGGGCCGTCGATCATCACTGGCAACGCCACCTGACCGACCTCGACATGCTGCGCGAAGGGATCGGCCTGCGCGGGGTGCAACAACGCGACCCGCTTGTTGAGTACAAGCGCGAAGGCTTCGAGATGTGGAAGGTCATGCAGGATAAAATCCGGGAACGCGCCGGGCGAGACATCTTCCGCGTCCGCGTGAATATCCCGCAGCCGGTCGAACGCAAAAAGCTAACCTATGGCGGTGGTAGCAACGGATCGAAAGAGAAAAAGAAGCAAGCCACTGTGCGTGTACCCGATAAGAAGAACATCGGGCGTAACGACCCGTGCTGGTGTGGTAGTGGTAAAAAATATAAGCATTGCCATTACAAAGAAGACAAAGCCGCCATCGTTCGTTAGCTACTTTGCCTATAACCCGTTACAATATAATAAATACCCTCTCACGATAGCACATAAACCTTGTCGTTGGCTGTGACGGGGGCACAAAACAACACGAATCATCATAGAAGGAACTGGTATGAAAAACACAAACGCAACCGCAACCAATCATACGCCCGTCAATTTTGATGATGAACTGATGCAGTTTATAGAACAAAAACTGGATTCACTCGTCAAATGGGACCTCATTCAGTTTTTCTACCGTAAGCCGTCGCTGTTAGGGCCAGCCCCCAAAATCGCCAGCCTTACCGGGCGTGATTTGCGCCAGGTCGAAGGCGAACTTAAAGAGATGGCAGCTAGCGGCCTGCTCACTGTCCAACAGAAATCCGGTGTGCGCCTGTATCGCCTCACAGACGATAACCGGACCCGCCACTTAATCCAGGCGTTCGTCAATGCCTGCGATGATCGCAAGTTTCGTGAAGCAGTCATTTACCAGACGGTCCGCAAACGGTAGCCCATGAGTGCCTTCTCACTCAACCAGGTGTTGGCCCTCTATACGTGGTTCCCCCTGGTAGCACTGCTATTCATTTATCTGCTGGTGGCACGTTTCTATCAGCGTTTTTCTGGTGTACGGACCTTTTTCTGGTTATACATCATCCCCATGATCTTACTTGGGGCCAGTGCCGTTCGTTATGCCAGTGTAGAACAATTGCAGGGCGATTTTTTGGGGGATATATTCTTGTTCAGTGGCGGGGCCGTCTTGATGGCGCTCTCAACCTGGTTGTTCCAGCAGATGATGACGAACCGAGAGACATAACCCGCTATGGACTGGTTAGGCTATACCTTTCTGGCGCTGTCTTTAGTGTGGTTAGCACTACTTAGCCGTCGCTTGGGGTCCGTCACCCACGCGCCGCCCTATTACCTTGGTCTGCTTGTTGGGGCTACCTTGGTCGAAGCCGGGGCGATTTTACGGCTGTTCAACATTATTCGGTCGGCGGAGGCTGGCAGCCAAACTGCCTGGGTGATGATCTATGCCGGGTTACCCGCACTCGGGGTCACCATCGCATTGATTTATGCCTGGCGCTATTGGAGTTGGTTGCTAGCCGAGCGCGATTAGCAACCCAACCAGGATACAGGGGTGATATTTGACTGAGACACTGCTAGATAAAATACAGAAGCTCCCCAAAATAGAGCTGCACCGTCACCTGGAAGGCGCGATGCGTATTGATACGTTGCTAGAAGTTGCGCGTCACAACGACCACGAACTTGCCGATCTGACGCTAGAGCAACTACGCCCCTATGTGCAGATGGTCCCCGGTCAACCGTTCACCGCCAAAGAATTCCTGGGTAAGTTCAAAGTGCTACGCCAATTCTACAATTCCCCAGAAACAATTCGCCGCATCGCCCGCGAAGCCGTGATCGACGCGGCCAACGATAACATCCGTTACATGGAACTGCGCTTCACCCCCAAAGCCCTGACCAACGTCCTGCAATGTTCTTATGCCGATGTCATGGATTGGGTCTGCGATACTGTCCGTAACACAGCCACACAGCACGATATAGACGTGCGCCTGATCGTCTCTATGAACCGACACGAAAGCGTTTCTATTGGCGAAGAAGTGCTAGATATCGCCCTGGCCTACCAACACCGGGGTGTTGTTGGAATCGACCTGGCAGGGGCTGAAGCCGACTATGCCGGTAAGCCCTTCACCGCCATCTTCCAACGCGCCCGCGCCCATGGCCTATTTACCACCGTCCACGCCGGGGAGTGGGGCGGGGCGGCGAATGTCCGGGAGGCAGTCGAAGTCCTCCAGGCGGATCGCATCGGGCACGGCATCCGGGCGATTGAGGATCAAACGCTCGTGACACTTCTCGCGCAGCGCGGTATCGTGCTAGAAGTCTGCCCGACCAGCAACCTACATAGTGGCGTTGCTGTGGACCTCAACCAGCATCCCCTCATCGACCTCTATCGGGCCGGGGTCCATACCACCATCAATACCGATGACCCCCTCATCAGCAACATTACCCTCACAACGGAACTACTGGACGTGATGTTCAATATGAAGTTCACACTGGAGGATATACAGCAAAACATTCTGCACAGCGTCCAAGGCGCTTTCCTACCCGATGCCGAACGTGACGCGCTGCAAAAACGCTTCCAGATGTGGTTCAGCCAACAACAAGAAGAGGATTCCTGATGCTAACTGTTGGCGATATTGAAATTCATCTGGTTAGCGATGGCACGGTTTTAGTTGATGGTGGCGGCCCGTTCGGGTTGGTCCCGCGTGTGCTATGGAGCCGCCACATCCCCCCCGTGCGCGACAACCTGATCCCGATGACGCTCACCTGTTTGTTGGCCCGCGTAGATGGCAAGACGGTTGTTGTCGATACCGGCTACGGCACCAAAGCTAACGACAGGCTCCAACGTATCTTTCACTTGGACCGGCCCAGCGGTGGACTACTGGATGGCCTTGCCCGATTAGGGGTGCAGCCGGCGGATGTCGATATGGTCATCAACACCCACCTACACTACGACCACGCCGGCGGCAACACCTACCTGGACGCAACCGGCACGTTACGCCCCACCTTCCCCAATGCCGAATACGTCGTCCAACGCCGCGAATACCAGGACGCGATGCAACCCAACGAACGCACCCGCGCCACTTATGTTGCATCCAACTATGCGCCGCTGGTCGATAGCGGGCAGATGCGCCTACTAGACGGCGATACCGAGTTCTTCCCTGGTGTGCGCGGTATCGTCACACGCGGGCACACCCCCGGCCATATGAGCGTTGTTTTCCAGCGAGATAGCGACCACGCGATGTTCGTTTGCGATCTAGCATCTTACGCTGTCCATATGGAACGCCTCGGTTGGATGACGGCCTATGATGTCGAACCCCTGCACACCCTGGAAACCAAACGCCATTGGCAAGCCTGGGCACACCACCACCACGCGCTGCTCATCTTCCCGCACGACCCATCGCGCCATGCCGGGCACTTACACCCCCACGACAACGGTAAATTCAAGCTGGCAGCCATTCCCGAAGATTTCGCCTAAGCGATCAGTTATCGCGGTTGCTGCTTTCCTGCCAGGTCGCCACAGCTTTTTTGATAGCCCGCTTGATGTCTGGGTCGGTTATCGCACCGACACTATCGAAATAAGCCCCATCAACCTCTATCCGCACGCCGCCATCGGTTGCATCTTTTACGTGGATGCTGCGCCCAGCAAAGGCCCCGGTCTGGCGCAGATGAGCCTGCAAGTGATGCTCGATCTGTTCGGCAACACTACCAGATGCCACCGGCTCGGTGTTGGTGACGGCTGGTGAGGTCGCCGGGGCTTGTTGGGGGGCGGCGGCGGCTTTTGCGCCGCGTCCAAGCTGTGGGGCCACCCCGGAAAGTTCCTTCATCAGTGTGACAAACCGCCGCCGAAATTCTGGATTGATCCTATCCTCCGTGCCAGTGTAGGCCTCGTCGCCAATCTGTACGACCAGTCGGTTTGTCTGCCGTTCTCGCAGTAAGATTAACATCTCCGCGCCTTCTACCACCTCCCCGCTAGCAAGCCGTATATTTACTAACCCCGCTTGGCGCGTATTTGTTGCGGGGGTCGGGGACGCGGTCTTTACCGGGTCGGTCATCGCCAACAACGTGTCGATGTCTGGTATGTCGGTCGTCGGTGTTGTGAACGCCGCCGAAGGCGGTTGGTTTGGTGGCAGACCACCCCCTCCCGCAATTCGCTGATTGGCCTGGTTGGTTTCCCGTCGCTTTATCAGCACATAACCCACGATGGTCATGATCAGTAATATCAGGAAAATAAAAAACAGCCGCGTAAGCTCAACGGGCATCTGTGACATAAAATCCGCAAAGCTGCCTGATTCCATAGGTCTAACTCACTCCGCTAAAGTTGCTGGCAGGTGGGGCAGTAGTGGGTTCCACGCTGCCCAACACGTATTTTATAGATTGTGCTGCCACAAGTGTAACACGGCTCCCCCTCCCGGTCATAAACAAAGAAGTGATCTTGCATCGCCCCGCGTGTGCCATCCGGTTTGCGATACCACCCGATAGACGCCCCCTGCTGCCGAATCCCTTCGGCTAACGCTGCTCGTATCGCGCCGTGTAGTGCGTCGATTTCTGCGTCGGTCAGTGTGTCGGCGTGGCGTTCTGGGTGGACTTGCGAGCGATGCAGCGCCTCATCCGCGTAGATATTCCCCACCCCCGCGATAAACGTCTGGTCTAGCAACAACGGTTTGATCATCTTCGAGCGCCCCGCCAAACACGCCCGGAAAACCCCCGGCGTGAAGTCGTCTGTTAGCGGTTCTGGGCCTAGCTTGCCCGTGATCGTGTCGATGTCGTTTGTCAGGTACACCTTCCCGAACTTGCGCGAGTCCGAAAAGCGTAATTGCTTGTTATCGTCTAACTGTAACCGAAAATGCACCCACCTATCCGCGTGATCGTGGGCGTCGTCGGCGCATACGTATAAGCGCCCGGTCATCTTCAAATGGACGACCAGCACATCATGATCCAATTCGCATAGGATGTACTTGGCGCGGCGCTTGACCGACCGCACCGTTTGCCCCTGTACGCGGGCGGCGAACTCGGTTGGGGCCGGGCTATGAATGGTATTAGGCCAGTCGTACCACATACCGCGCACTTCCCGCCCCACTAGCGGCCCCCGCAACGCCCGGACCACCGTCTCGACCTCCGGTAATTCTGGCATAAGTTGGTCTCCATCTGCGATAACTAAAATCAAATTGTAGCAGGGTCACGTTTGTTTGTGAGGATTGTTAAGCGTATTCTAGCGCCTTTTTGTACGCTTTGACGGTAGAATCTTGGTCAAAATAAGAGAAATTTAGCGAGTCGTTTGACGAATATTTATCGTCAGTTAAACTACACTTGTCCGTATACGACACTCAACAAGGAGTTGCACATTGAAACGGAAGACTTTATTCGCGTATTTGCTCGTTTTGGTCCTGGCAGTAACGGCGTCTCTGCCCGCAATCGCACAGGATGATATTGTAATCGGGATGGTATTGGTTGGCCCGCAGAATGACCGCGGCTGGAGCCAAGCTCACTATGAGGGCGGCCAATATGTCGTCGAAAATATCGAAGGTGCCGAAATGCTCGTGTTCGAGAGCTTGAACCCCGCCGACGCGCCAGAAACCACCCTGCGCGATGTCGTGTCCGAGTTTGTGGACCAAGGCGCAACGATTATCTTCACCACATCGGATGACTTCAAGCAGGAAACCCACGAAGTCGCCGCCGAATTCCCGGATATTAAGTTTGTCCACGTTTCCGGTGATGGCGTCCTCACTGGCGATGCCCCCGCCAACGTCAGCAACATCATGAGTAAAATGGTATGGGGTAAGATCATGGATGGGTGCGCCGCCGCCCTCATGACCGAAACCGGGCAACTCGGCTACCTTGGGCCACTCATCAACGAGGAAACCCGCCGCCTGGCCGCCTCAACTTACCTGGGTGCCCGCCACTGCTACGAAACTTATCGGGGCCTAGACCCTGACGACCTTGAACTCTCCGTCACCTGGATCGGCTTCTGGTTCAATATCCCCGGTGTCACCCTAGACCCAACCGAAGAAACCAACACTTTCTTCGATAACGGCGCAGACATCGTGATCTCTGGGATCGATACCACCGAAGCGATTGTCGTTGCCGGGCAACGCCGCGACGCTGGCGAGGACATTTATTCCCTGCCCTACGACTTTGAGGACGCCTGCGAAGAAGCACCAGAGGCTTGCCTGGGCGTGCCGTACTTCAATTGGGGCCCGGCCTACCTCGAAGAAGTACAGTCCGTTGTTGACGGCACCTGGGAACAAACCTGGGACTGGAACGACCCCTACTGGGAGGACCTGACCGACAACACCCAAACCGCCGTCGGCTTTGTCTTTGGCGAGGGCCTTTCCGAAGAAGCCGCCGCCGACCTCCAAGCCTTCATTGACGAGGCCGCCGCTTTCGCAACCGACCCGGAAAACGAGGGCTTTATCTACTTATGGGAAGGCCCACTGGCTTACCAGGACGGGACCGTTTTAGCTGAGGAAGGCGAATTCGTGCCGCAGGAAGAAATCTGGTACACCGAGCAGCTACTTGAGGGGATGCAAGGCGCTAGCTCCAACTAACACAGTTGGGTAATGCTTGCCATATTGGTTAACAGAGGTACGCCCGCAACCTGTGGGCGACCTCTTTTTAATAGCTTATCTTGATTGGTACCTGCTCGGGGGCTTCACCCCCGAACCCCCACAAGCTTTTGCGAAAGCTTGACCAAAACTTTAGTTGTTACAACTGTAGTAGCTAGCCATGAGGGTTATCTTATGATGGGGGCAGACCCCCCAAAGGTGGATAGATGCAAATTGAACTACAGGGTATTCATAAACGATTTGGCAGTATCCATGCCAACAACGACATTAACCTGACTTTCCGCGAAGGCCAGATTATCGGCATCCTGGGTGAAAACGGTGCCGGTAAATCAACGCTCATGAAAATCCTGTCTGGTTATCAGCCTGCCGACGCCGGCGAGATCGTCATCGACGGGCAGGCGGTAGATTATACCGGGCCGCTGGCTGCTATTTCGCACGGTATCGGCATGTTACAGCAAGACCCGCTTGATGTGCCCGCCTTTACCGTGCTAGAGAACTTCATGTACGGGTCCGGCTATGGGCCACTGCCGGACCGAAACCGGGCTGCCAAACGCTTACGCCAATATACCCAGCAGTTCGATTTCCAACTCGACCCCTCAACCCCGATAGCATCCCTCAGTATCGCCCAACGCCAACAGTTGGAGATCGTCCGGTTGTTGGCACTAGGCGTCAAAACACTGATCCTCGATGAGCCAACCACCGGGATTTCTGCCGAGCAAAAGCAAATCCTGTTCGATGCCCTACGCCGTTTAGCAAAAGATGACGGCATGATCGTGCTGCTAGTGTCCCATAAGCTAGAGGATGTGATCGCCCTCTGTGATGAGATCGCCGTGTTGCGAGCCGGGTCACTCGTCGGCACGCGGGCAATGCCCGCCACCCCCGCCGAACTCGTAACGATGATGTTCGGCAAACAGATCGAGCCGCAGCAACGCGCCCAGGTCGATCTCTCGCGTTCTGGCCCTGTATTACAACTGATTAACCTGACCGTGACGGATAAACGCCTGGCTGTCGAAGATTTCTCGTTGACTATCCGCGAAAGTGAAGTGATCGGCTTTGCCGGGTTAGATGGCAGCGGCCAGGCGTTGGTCATGCGGGCGGCGGCTGGCCTACACCGCGTAGACGCTGGGCAGGTGTGTATTGATGGCGCGACATTGACAAATCGCCCCTATCGACATTTTTTGCATCATAGCGTGACGTTCGCTGCCGCCGGGCGTATAGAAGAGGGGTTAGTCGCTGGCCTCACCCTGACCGAACACATGGCGCTTGTACGTGGCGATAACAGTTCACGCATCGACTACGACGCCATGCGTCATGAGATGCACCGCCAGATCGACCGTTACGATATTCGCGGGCGTCCCACCGATTATATCGAAGCGTTATCCGGCGGGAACCAACAGCGCGTTCTCATGGCCCTACTGCCAGAAAAACCGCGCTTGCTCGTCCTGGAAAACCCCACCCGCGGCCTAGATGTGGATAGCGCCCGGTGGATATGGCAGCAACTTTTGGCCCGTCGCAATTATAAGGCCGCCCTCTTATTTAGCTCCCCAGACTTAGACGAACTCGTCGCCTACAGTGATCGTATCTTTGTGTTTTACGCCGGGCAAGTTGCCGAAGTCCCCGATGTGAGACAAACTAACGTGGATGAACTCGGACGTTTGATCGGTGGTCATTTTGAGGAGGTCGCGCATGTCAACTAATCGTTCTATCGGTGCCCAACTCATATTTATCATCCTACCCATCCTGGCGTCGTTGCTACTTGGTGCCGGGTTAGTCATGCTGGTCGGGCAGGACCCGCTAGAAGTCGCTCAAACTGTGTGGGACGGCGCTTTCCGAGATGCGCGGCGTGTGGCAGGCGTCTTTAACTTCTGGATACCGCTTACGCTGGCATCGCTTGGCCTGGCAGTGACCTTCCGTGCTGGCCTGTGGAATATCGGCGTTGAGGGGCAGATCATGTTTGGGGCGATTTTCGCTAGTTGGGTGGCGATCTTCGTCGGTGAGGGGCGGCCCTTTATGTTCTTCGGTAACCAAGTTGCATTAGCCGCGCCGGGTTACGTTGTCATCCCCCTGGCGGTTATCGCCGGGATGCTGGGTGGGGTGCTGTGGGCGCTATTGGTCGGGTGGCTCAAGACCAGTCTTGGTGTCCATGAGATTTTCGGTGGAGTGGCGCTCAACGCTATCGCCAATGTGATCACCAATTATCTGGTTGGTAACGCCTGGGCACCGGAAGGCGGCAGCGCCTTAGATACCGGTCCATTTGTAGAAGCGGCCCGTTTCAGCAAGTTCTCGGACGACTTCCCGACCAGCATCGCCATGATCCTGATCGTGGTAGTATTGGCGGCGGCGGTCGCGTTGGCACTAAGTGGCACGCGCTGGGGCCTGGAACTTAAAGCGACCGGCAAGAACCCCCGTAGCGCCCTGTTACTTGGTGTCCCAACCGACCGAGTGGCCCTCTCCGCCTTTATGATCTGTGGCGCACTCGCCGGGATCGCCGGGGCCTACCGTGTGCTGTTCACCTTTACCACATTGCGCCCGCTTGTGAGTGGCGGCATCGGCTTTTTGGCGATTCTGGTTTCATTGTTGTTGAGCCATCAGGCGCTGTGGGTGCCGTTCGTGACTTTTGTATTCGCCGCGCTGCTGTTCGGTAGCACCCGTCTACGGATCGCTATGCGCCTGGATGCGTCGCTGGCACAAGTCTTACAAGGGTTCTTGGTGTTGCTGGTGATGCTCAGTAGCGGCCTCCGTACTCGTTTCATGACGGACCCTCCCCCCCCGACCGAACCGCAAAACGAACCATCGACCAATGCACCCACCGTCAATGTGGCAGGAGGCCAGGACTAATGGACTTTTTCACGATCAATCTTCTGGCAGGCATTGTCCGTAATGCGACCCCGCTAGTTATCGCCAGTATTGGCGAAACGATCACGGAACGTGCCGGCGTGATTAACCTATCGCTGGATGGCAGCATCATTCTCTCGGCTATGACCGGGTTTGTCGTCGCGCTCATCACCCAGAACGCCTGTGTCGGAACGGCGCTGTGTGGTGGCGCAGGCTGGATACCACTGGCGGCAGGGGTCGGGGGGGCGATGTTGGTTGGTGGGGTCGTCGCCCTGATCATCGCACTTGGCGATATTGAACTCCGGCAAGATCAAGTCGCCATCGGCTTTGTGCTGACGCTGCTCTGCCGCGATATCGCCCAGTTTTTAGGCGGCAATTACACCCGTGTACCGGGGCCGCGCATCCCCAACCAACCGATCCCCATGCTAGCCGATATACCGATTTTGGGGCCGATCTTCTTTAACCACGACTGGACCGTTTACGTGAGTTACCTGTTGATATTCGGGACATGGTACTGGTTATTTCGGACCGGGCCGGGGTTAGCTCATCGTGCCATTGGCGAGCGCCCAGAAGCCGCTTACTCCAGGGGCACCCGCGTCAACTGGCAGCGATATATGTATACCGTCATCGGGGGGATGTTGGTTGGGCTGGCAGGGGCGGCTTATTCACTCAAGCTCAAGCCTGGTTGGGCCACGCCGCCAAATATGCTAGGCGACGGCTGGATTGCCCTGGCAATCGTGATTTTCGGAGGGTGGCATCCGTTCCGGGTGGTGCTGGGGGCCTACTTATTCGCCGGGTTGCGGTCGCTAGTGAGCGCGATGCAGGGGGTTACGTTTGCGGTACCGGCGTTTTTAGTCTCATCACTGAACAGCCCGGCGCTCAACTGGTTACGCAACCTGTTTGGCATCGCCACGGATGGCACCTACGAGTTACCCGTTACGTTGCTCAATGCGCTGCCCTGGGTGCTGATGATCCTAACGTTGTTGATGGTCAGTAGCGGCGCTATCGAACGCTTAACGCGAGTCTTGCCCGGCCCGGCCCAACGGCAACTACGAACCTTCTTGCGCAGCGACCCGCCTAAGGCGCTGGGGACGCGCTTCGAGACACATTAGAGCAACACCAGGATCGATTGTGATAAGTTTTCTTGTGTGCGCCGCCGGTTAAAGTCCTCCCATATCGGGGGGAGCTTGGCATACAGCTTTTCCCGGCGGTTGCGCAGGTCGCTGCGATAGTTCTTCAGCGCGATCAACTGGTCGTTATCCATATTGACACGCGGCAGATGGATCAACCGGCGCAGCGTCTCGCTGGCCTCACTGATACGGTTCAGCAGGTCCTCCAATTTTAGCAGGTCTTGGAGATACGCCGCCGCCGAGCTACCCAGCACCCCCTCGAAACACCCGATCAACTGCCGCAACACGCGCACATCTTCACGCAGCGCCAGGAATACATCACTATCGGACGATGCCACAAACGGATCGTAAGAGCGCACCAGCGCCAGGTGACGGTGTAGCAGCACGGGCAGCACATGGCGCACCTGCTGCGGGTCGCCGGGGTCCTCATCTTCCAGGTTTAGCACGTCATCGGCAGGGGCCAGCAAAAATTCTTGGAAGCGATCTAAGAACTTGTGGTACTTTTGGCTGTCCATATATTTGATCAACTTCTCCCGTGCTAGCAATCGCTGGGCGTCCAGGTGAGCAACGAGACTGGCAATCGTCATCCGTTGGACCAACCCCGCGCCGTAGTGCAGCAGGTCACGCATCATCACATCTAGCTCATGCACACTGTCTAGCCGTTTGATCAACTGTCGCAGCCGTTTCTCCGCTTTTTTGACCGTCTTTTGGTCGTACTTATGCTCCATGATATACACCAGCGTTTTGAGTTGATACACGCTGGTGCGCATCGTCCGCAAAGACTGAATATTCTTATCCTGACGGCAATCATCCTCCAGCATAAGGATATTCAAAAACTTGTGATGCATGTAGACGCGCAAGGCTTTGACCATCGGGTCGGTTGATGTTGGTGGCGCGTTGTCTTGTGCTTGTAATGTTTCTATACGATCCGCATGATAGTTGGGCACATATCCTCCAGGTTTAAAACTCAACATTTTCCAGCAATATCTGTATGAATTCGATCAATGTAATATCCGGGTTATTCACAACCTGCCGTAACCCATCGGACACAACCGCCCACTGATACAACTGAAACAGCAGCAATATCGGTATGCCAATGCTAATCACACGAAGTGGTAACCGAGCCACCGTAACCGAAAAAGGCGTATCCGAGATTTCCGCGAGTTGCTGGCGGGATGACACAATTTGCAGCCGGCGCATGTTCAAATCGTCGCGTTCGCTGTTCAGGTGGATGTAGCGGTGGAGCGTGTCTATCTTGTTGCGCATGGCTGCTGCATCATCCCCGCGCCCAGTGATGCGCCACTGGTTATCTAAGCGGCCTAGCTCGTTATTCAAGTTGCGGATGCGTCGATCAATATCCCGCAAGTTGGCTTCCAGGTGGGTTGCTTCGGCTTGCCGCCATCGGTTTTGCCCGCGCCCATATGGGAAGCGGACCAAAGGTAGAAAATGCACATACAGCAAAATCAACGGCACCAGAATATACAACGCCAAAATGCGACCCAGATCGCGTGAAAAAGACGGCAGCCGCCCCTCAATAAATACCTGCGTGAACGGCACCGCGAATAAATACAACACAATGATCATGCTAATCAAAAATCCGACCGGTAAACGATCCATCAGTTCGTTACGCTCATCCGATGAGATCGACGGACGGCTAATGACCAACGCATACAAAATCAGAATCACTATCGCGACCGTATAATATGGCAACGTAAATAAGAGTGCCAACGCCTGTTCTGATGTTTCGATAAAGGCACTCCCGCGTTGCTCAATCGCACGCCGGGCCGTCCCTATTAGCGCCGCATCATCTCCGAAAAAGAGCAAATAGGCCGGGACCAACGTCGTTAGCACACTCAGGATGAGCAGCAAATCCATATCGGATAACGCCCGGAACAGCCGTTGCATCGGGCCGGGGAGGTGTTCCAGCAGGTCATCTGGCAAGAACCGCTGCCGGATACCACGCTGCCCACTGTACAGCAAGACCATCAACATAAACACCAGTAGCCAGATCACCGGGGCCAACGACAGGACTGCAAAATCGACCTCCGTATTACTCATCAGGCTAGCGGTGCGTGGGTCCGTTTGGGCAGTAAAGCGTGTTGTGATCAACGTTGTTGTGACAAGTAACACCAGCGGGCTAATCACCCGCGCCCAACGTACCCAAACATCATTCTGGCTGATCCAATCGTTCCAGCTTTGCCGCCACATCAATTGAATACCGATATAATACAATAACGTTGTTAACCCTAGCCCGAAGGTATGTGTCGGGTTCAAACGGGTCGTAAAAATATCCGGTTGGAACAAGCGCACTAGCACACTCGACCAGATATAAGACATTAACCCGATAGCGATCACTTCGTTGAGTGCCAGCAAGACCTGCTCCCATAACGGGATGTCTGTGCTGACCACCCGGTATACCCGTGGTATAGTGGCAATGAGCAGGCTCCGAACGGCGCTAACCCCAAAAGCAACACACGCCAGCAAAAAAACATAGAACAGGCCGCTATCTTTCCCGATCATATCCATCCCGTCTAGTAACCGGAAGCACACCACGCCCCCCACACTGAATAGCCAGTACAGGATGATGTGCAAAATATGACGCAGGTTAAGTGGCTTGTCTCCGAGTAGCAAACGTTGGGCCGGGGTAAAATTGACTAGCGCCAACAGCACCACCCACCCGATAGCGAATAGTGTGACCGCGAGCAAGTCACGCCGGAAGATGCCGATCATTATGTAGATCAGCCCGGCACCTAAAATTACAATCCCAACGGTGTGGGCCAGGGAGTCCTCATCCGGTTGGACGCGGGTCAAGAATGTTTCAAGTTGTTCGCGTGCGTTGGTCATTTTTGGTTGGTTGTTTTGCGTGCAAGTTAACATTTTATTATAACTGCAAATGGGGCATGATACCCAGGGTAAAGCGAAGTTAGTCTGCAATAGCAACAATAAGAAGGCGTTAAATAAATACGATCTATTGGCTATAGAGCCAACCACTCCCGTTATGATCCGCTTAGAATATACGCCTATTCGCTAAGTAAAGGCATAACCCACCATGACCCAACAAACCGTACTGATTACCGGGGCCTCAAGCGGCATTGGCTATGCGACCGCGTTGGCGTTCTTGCAGCGTGGCTATCACGTCGCCGGGACCGCCCGCCAGGTTGCCAGCCTCCGCCCGTTGGTAGAGGCCGCCGCCCCCTTGCCCGCCGAGTTTCTCCCGTTGGCCGCAGATGTCCGTGATAGGCACGCGATGCAGGCGGTTGTCCGTCAGACGGTTGACCGCTTCGGCAGCTTGGGGGTGTTGGTGGCCAATGCCGGGGTCGGGCAACGCGGCGGCGTGGTCGAATCCGAGTGGGATCACGTCGAAACCGTGTTGCGGACGAATATTGACGGCGTGCTTCACAGCATCCGGGCGGCGGTCCCCGCGATGCAACAGGGCGGGGGCGGGCATATCGTGTTGTTGTCATCGGTGGTCTATAACATGACCGTGCCCTACGCCGCTTACTACGCCGCGAGTAAAGCGTTTGTTAGCAGCGTCGGGCGGTCGTTGCGCTTAGAGCTAGAAGCCGATCATATCCGCGTCACCGACATGATCGTTGGGCGAACCGATACCAACTTCAACACCAATCGACTTGGCGGCGGGCGCAGCGGGTCCGGTGTGCCGCGCATGTCACCGGAGGTCGTCGCCGCTGGGATTGTGCGCGGCGTAGAGCGCAATCAGCGTCAGGTGTTTTTGCGTTTCTTCGACCGGTTCACCGTCTGGGCCAACCTGCTGATACCAGACCGCATCGGGCGAATCGCGCTCAAACAGTACAAGTAACCGCCCGATCATCCGTTTGAAAAATTCTACAAAAAACTGGCGATTACCCTACATCAGAACCGAGCGCCTGTGCTATCATTAGGGCGATAAGCGTACCCCAACCCACGCCAAAATAACGAGAACGGACCCCGTATGAACCCCGACGAAAAGTTTGTTCACCTTCATGTACATACGGAATACTCCCTGCTAGACGGCCTCAGTCAGATCGACCGCCTAATGGGACGCGCCAACGAGCTAGATATGAAATCGTTGGCAATTACCGATCATGGCGTGATGTTCGGCGTGGTCGATTTTTTCCGGTCCGGGCAAAAGCACGGCATCAAACCGATCATCGGGATGGAAGCCTACCTTGCTAAACGGGGGATGGAGGATCGCGATCCCAAGCTGGATAAACGGCCCTATCACATGCTACTGCTCGCCAAAAACCAGACCGGCTATCGGAACCTGCTCAAGCTCGCCACCGAAGCTCAACTGCGCGGCTATTACTACCAGCCACGTATCGACCGCGAATTTATGGCAGCCCACAGCGAAGGGCTGATCGCCACTTCCGGTTGTTTGGGGGCGCAAATCCCACAAACGATCATGAATGACCAGGACGATGAGGCCCGCGAGCTAATCGGCTGGTATCAAGAGGTGTTCGGGCCAGAAAATTTTTACCTCGAACTGCAATACCACGATATTGACGTGCTAGAGGGCGTTAACCGTTGGCTAGCCGAATACCGCAAAAGCGGGCATACCCCCGTCCAATGGGCCGCCACCAACGATGTTCACTACGTGCTAGAAAGCGACCACGACCCGCACGATACCCTCTTGTGCATTCAGACGGGCAACCTCAAAACAGACGGCAACCGCATGAGCATGTCCGACCCCAGTTATCACCTCACCAGCCATGAGGAAATGGAACACGCCATCCGCACGCAATATAGCTGGTTGCCGCCAGAAATGCGCCAGGAAGCACTCCTCAACACCGCCAAGATCGCCGCGATGTGCGATGTCGATCTGAACACCGAAGGTTACCACCTACCGCGCTTCCCTGTGCCGGGGGATGCCAGCGAACGCGATTACCTGCGCTATCTGGTGGATAAAGGGCGCTATTGGCGTTACGGCGACGACGCCGACTTGCCCATCTACACCCAACGCATGGAACACGAACTCGGCATCATCGAGGCTATGGGCTTTAACACCTATTTTCTCATCGTGTGGGACCTGTGCGAGTTCGCCCGCCATGCCGATATTTGGTGGAATGTGCGCGGATCTGGTGCGGGGAGCATGGTTGCCTATTGCCTGGGGATTACCAACCTGGACCCGATCCAGAATAGTTTGATCTTCGAGCGATTCCTCAACCCAGGGCGCGTCTCCATGCCAGATATTGACCTGGATTACCCCGACGACCGCCGTAACGAAATGATCGAGTACACCGCCCGCAAATACGGGTCCGATAAAGTCGCGGCGATCATCACCTTTGGCACCATGGGCGCAAAGGCCGCCATCCGCGATGTAGGCCGCGCCCTAGATGTGCCGCTTAACGAGATCAACCAGGCTGTCGCTATGATCCCGACCGAAGCCCGCCAAAAATCGATCCAAGAATATGTGGACGCCAACCCGGAGCTAGCCCAACTCTACCGCCAGAACGATAAACTGCGCCGCGTGATCGATACCGCCAAGGTATTACAGGGCGTTGCCCGCCACGCCAGCACCCATGCCGCTGGTGTGATTGTGGCCGATGCCCCTCTTGAACAATACCTGCCACTCCACCGTCTGACGAGCAACAGCCGGGACGACACCCACGAAAGCGCCCTGACCCAGATCACACAGTTCCCGATGGAAACGTGCGAATCGCTCGGCTTGCTCAAAGTGGATTTCCTCGGTCTTTCCACCCTGACGATCCTCCGCCGTGCCAGCGACCTGATCGAACGCCACCATCAAAAGCGTTGGACAATGGAAAATATCCCGTATCGACCCCATCAGGGCGAAAACCTCACCGAGCAGCAACAGCGAGAAAATCAGATGCTCGCCGCTGCCTTCGAAATGATGGGGCGCGGCGAAACGGTCGGCGTGTTCCAGGTCGAATCTGTTGGGATGCAGCAGATGTTACGCGGCATGAAGCCCAAAACCTACGAACACATCGTTGCCGGGATTTCGCTATATCGTCCGGGGCCAATGGACTACATCCCGATGTTTAATGACCGCCTCCATGGTAAGGAAGAGGTGACCTACCATCACGAGAAGTTAAAAGACATCCTCGCGGAAACCTACGGGATTCTGGTCTATCAAGAGCAAATTATGCAAGTTGCCGCCGATCTATTCGGATATGAACTCGGTGAAGCCGACTTAATGCGGCGGGCGGTCTCTAAAAAGAAGCAAAAAGAACTGATCAAGCACAAGCAAATCTTTCTAGAACGCGGCCCGAAAAACGGTATCCCCGAAGATGTATCCGAGAAAATATTCGATGATATTGAGTTCTTCGCCAACTATGGGTTCAATAAATCACATGCCGCCGACTACGCCATGGTCACCGTACAGACCGCCTTCCTCAAGTGCCATTATCCCGCCGAGTACATGGCCGCGCTGTTGTCCGTCTATCGGGAGGACAGCACCAAGGTTTCGACCTTCCTAGAAGAGTGTGGGCGCTTAAATATTCCTATACTCCCGCCCGATGTGAACCATAGCAATGTCGATTTCGACATCCAAACGTTGGACGACGGCACACGCGGCGTTCGCTTCGGCATGGCGGCGATCAAAAATGCCGGCGTCGGCGCGATTCAAGTGATCCTCGATGCACGTCAAGCCGACGGTCACTTTGTCGATCTTACGGATTTTGCCGAAAAAGTGGACCTGCGGCAGGTCGGCAAGCGCACGCTAGAAAGTCTCGCTAAGGTCGGCGCGTTGGATGCGTTTGTCGAAAATCGTAACCAAGCCCTGGCCGTTATCGACCAACTCATGAGTTTTAGTGCAGACCACCACGAAGCCAAAGCAATCGGGCAAATTAGCATGTTCGGGGCCGATAGCGGTATCCGCGATGAGATCACCCTGCCAAAAATGGACCCCGTGCGCGAACGCGAACGGCTGAACTGGGAAAAAGACCTGCTCGGCTTCTACGTGACAGACCACCCGGTCGATGCCATCCTCCGCAATATCGACGCCGGCAACACGCTACGCACACACCAACTTCAGCAGATGACCGACCTCCACCGCGAAAAGGGCGTCTCCATGATCGCGCTCATCGCAGACATCCGCGAAATCCCGACCAAACGCGGCGATATGATGGCGGTGCTAACCATGGAAGACCGTTACGGCTCTGTCGAAGTCGTCTTGTTCCCGCGTACATGGGATGCACAAAAGTATACCGTCCGCGCTAACCTCAATGATGTGGTGCTACTGCGTGGTAAGTTCGATATGCGCAACGGACGCCCGCAGATCATTGTTGAACAGGTGACCACCGCTTTTGAAACCTTCGTCAGCGATTCCCCCGAACCCCTCGCATCACCCAACGGCTATGCCCCACCCGCACCAGACGACGATGACGGCCCACCCCCCATTGATTGGAGTGGCTTCGATGGCGAACGGCCATCGAAGCCCAAGCCAACCCACAACCCCAACGGTAAGCACAACGAACCAGACCCCGCCATCACCCCGGAGGAGCCGATCCCACCGACCGAGGCCGCCCCACCGTCCGATAATATCGACTGGACAGCCGAATTAGAATCCGACCCGCATCTGCCAGGCCAGCCCCAACCGGAAACCGATCAAGTGGCCGTGGTAATATATTTACAGCAGGATGACCCCGATAAAACACGCCGACGCCTGCGCCGTATTTATGGGCAGTTCACACAGTATAATGGGGATGATCGCTTTATGATCATCATCGAACGTCCTGATGAATCCTATAAAATGGAGTTCCCAAACGAACGAACCGGCTGGTGTGAGGCGCTCAAAGCATCCCTGTTGCGCATTGTGGGAGAAGATAACATCCGTATCTTTGAGGATTCTTAAACAAAATACGCTATGATAGCCGAATTAAGTTCAAGCCGTTTGACATGCGAGAGAGCATGATGATAACTGCCATGAGGAGGGCAAATGGGTAAAATAAAACGTATTGGTGTGATGACCAGCGGCGGCGATGCCCCCGGTATGAACCCGGCGATTCGTGCGGTCGTGCGAACCGCACTCGAACACGACATCGAGGTTTTAGGTATCCGCCAGGCATATACTGGCTTACTCGCCGGCGACTTTGAAGAACTGACGAGCCGTGAGGTCAGCGGTATTTTGCAACGCGGCGGCACCATCCTACAAACCGCCCGCAACGAAGAATTCAAAACGCCACAGGGCCAACGTCGCGCACTCCGTCGCCTTAACGAAGAGGGCATCGAATCGGTGGTCGTTATCGGTGGTGATGGCAGCTTACGCGGCGCACAAGAACTCGAAAAGCTCGGTGTCCCGGTGGTTGGCATCCCCGCCAGTATTGATAACGATATTTGGGGTACCAACATGAGTATCGGTGTCGATACCGCGCTCAACGTCATCTTAGATGCACTCGACCGCCTACGCGACACCGCCACATCGCATCAACGCGCCTTCTTGATCGAAGTGATGGGCCGTAACTGTGGCTACCTGGCGCTGATGGGCGGTATTCTTGGTGGGGCCGAACTCGTCATCACCCCAGAGCGTGACATCAGCGAAGATGAGATCGCTACCGCGCTAGAAAACGCTTATGTGCGCGGCAAGACCCACGCCATCGCTGTGATCGCAGAGGGCGCGAACCTGAAAACAACCGAACTAGCCGAATACCTCAACAATCACCATCCTGTCGGTTTCGAGATTCGCATTACCATTCTGGGGCATGTCCAGCGTGGGGGTAGCCCAACCGCCTTCGACCGCCTATTGGCAACCCGTATGGGCGTTAATGCCGTCGAACGACTGGTTGCGGGCGAGTCCGGGGTTATGGTGGGGTTAGATGGGCGTGACATCAGCTCGGTTCCCCTCTCCGAAGTGACGACCCGCGCCCGCCAACTTTCCGATAGCTACTACGATATGGCCCATATGCTCTCGCGCTGACCCAACCACGTTCCGGGGGCAGCGGCTTGTATGCCCCCCGTGCTTAACCCTGCGGTGGGATCACTCGGATCGTCTCTCCCAGGTTGTACCCGTCCCCCGCCGGCACACCGTTGATGCTCATGGTCACGCGCTCCTCACTCGCCAGGTCGTACATTCCCACCACAAGTTGGTAATTCTCCCCCGGCGGAACGTCTGTATTCGTCAGCCGGAAGCCCCGTTCATCCGTGATGTACTCGCCTGGTTCCCATACCAACGTGCTGTAATAATAACGCCCATCCTCTGTTAGCCCGACCGGGCCGTCCCACGCTTGCCATACCTGACCGCTTTCGTCCCGCAGGTGGATGTAGATCATATAGTCGTTTTGGGGTGGTTGTAACACTTCCCAGAATAACTTCATCACCCGCCGCTGCCCGATCTCAAACACATCGGAGACAAGATCGTGCCCGTGCAGCCGCGCAAATCCTCCGAAGGTGATGTCCTCGGTCGTCGCTGCCACCGGGGTTGGTGGCTCAAACCGATTCGATAAATGGAGTTCGTAAATCTCATAACGGAAGATGCCGTCGTCCTTGCCCCACGCCTTACGCATAATATCCTGCCGCCCCAGGGCGCTTAACACCTGGTTTTGCTGCAAAGGGATACCCTCATAGGCCCCGGTTCCGTCCGGGTGACTATCGACAAAATACACCACGTCGTCAAGCTCTGCCAGGCGGGTTGGGGCCTGCTGGATGCGAATATCCGCTAACGGGAAGAAAAACGGCAACCGTAGCACCCCCGGCGCAACCACACTCGGCGGCTCGCCGTGTTCCGCCTCGTAGATGCGGAAGCCGTCTACCATCCACATGAGCGCCTCATTCCCGGATGTGCGTTTGGCGGTATCGTCAGACAGTTCGCCGCTATACAGATAATCCCATCCCAAGAACGGATCGTAAAATGGCAGCGCGACCCCAGGTAGCGCCGCCACGAAAAACGCTGCTGCCAACCCCCACCGGAACCGCCATCCGCGCTGTCGCACCCGCGTATTCGATAACCAGCTTGCCAGCGTGAGCGCCACCGGGACCGCCATCAACGGGACGACCGCAAACGATAACCGATAATGATAGCTATACCGCCAGAAGTACAACGCAAAATAGGGCAGCGTTGCTAGCAGCATCCAACCGGCCAGCCGCACCCCACCAGACGGCTTCTGCCGGAGTGTTGCCGTCCCCTGCCATACGAAAAACAGCCCTACCAGCACCAACCCCCACGCTAACAACCCCATGCGTGGCAACCCGACCAGCGACGGAAACAGCACCGCTAATGGCGGCCCGGCCTCCGGCAAGAACCGCGCCAACACCGATGGTACAATCCCCACCATCACCAGCGCCACCCCACCCAGCACCCGTCGCCGCACATCGTAGCGCCGCCATAAATACACCACCGTCACCGTTAAACCCGCCGCATACCACAACAACTGACCGCCGCCTCGTTCTGCCAGCGTATACCAGTACGCCGGGGGGAAGTCGATAGCATTATGACCCAATGCCACGTTCCGAAGATACCACCCCGCCCCCAACGGGATGCACGCCAACCCCGTGATCGCCGATACCCTGAAACGCGCTTGATAGGCCGCCCACCGGAACCGCACCCGCCATAGTTCCACCGCATTGATCAACACCACCCCCAGCGCGAACCCGCCTGCCGTCGGCTTGGTCCATAGCGCCGTCCCCAGCAATAACCCCGCGATCAGCGCATAACGTCGGTTTTCTGGGGGGTGCGGTTGCTGCCACGCCGCAAAGAAAAACGCCGCCGAGCCTGTCACCAAAAACGCCAACGGGATTTCAAGATCGCCCATTCGCGCCCACTCGCCAACTGCCGGATAGAGCGCCCACAACCCCGCCAGGAATAACCCCGTCCGGCGGTTAAAATTGAGCGCCCCCAACGCATACGCCGCCAAAATGCTGCCCAGGTGCAATAAGGGCAACACCGCCCGCGCCGCGCTATCGTCCACCGCCCCGAATATCATCTGACCGAAGGTATACTGTAACGGGATAAACTGCGGGTAATAGTCGATCAAAGCCGGGATTTGCTCGGTGAGGTAGTATAGCCGCCCCTGATACCCATAGACCCACAAGGCATCGTAAGCCGTAAAGGGCCAGTAGGCCATGATCACCGCCCGCAGCGCCACCGCCAGCCCAATCATGCCGATTAACAGGCGTTCGCCGGATGTCAGCGGTTGGTGCGGTGCTGCCGAAACAGTCGTTTCTCGCCAGCGCGACCAGGCCCACCCCCACGCGCCGAGCGTCATCACCCCCAATCCGATTAGCGTATTGACGCGGGTAAGTTGTGCCCCCGGCAGGCTACCGAGAATAAACATCCAGGCGGTTAACGCCATCGGGCCGAGTGCAAACCCGGTCATCAATACAACTGCCGGGCGTTGCCACGTCACACGGGGGAGCAGGCCCAGCGCCAGCGGCACACCTAACACCACATACACCCCGGCAAAAGCCGGGAAAACCGTCAACGTAATGGTCATCCAATCCGGTATCATGAGGATCGCACGCGGGCGCTACCTTTTTTGTACTGGGGCGCGTTTTGCCGTGCATCACGCAGGTACAACCGCACCACCCACTCAATCCCCAATGGCGCGATCAGCGCCACGACCGGGAATATCGGCAGGTAATAGCGTTGCCATGGTAACGGGACCGCCGTCATCACAAACAAGGTTGTGATCAGCGCATAAGTGCCCATCATCCAGCGCACCCCAGGGTGAATAGCAACCGATTGCAGCACCCCGACCAACACCGCCCCACCAATCACAAACGTCACCAGCATCACCACCCCGGCCCCCGGTGGGTACACCCCGGCGAATGGCGTTTGCTCGTAAGTGTGTATCTGCGATTGGCTCGGCTCACGAAAGCTCTCCGCCTCAAAATACATCGGGCGACCATCGAATACCTGCTGATAGAACCCGATTAACTGTTCCGGTAATGTTTCGTATCCGTCAAAGATTTCGACTTGAAACTCCAATAATGTCACGCGCTCATCTAAAACGACGCGCACAACCTCTAACGGACCCCACCAGTACGACGGGTTGAAGAACAGATACACGCCCAGCGATAACACCCCCGCCAGCGTTAACTGTGCCAACAGCCGGAGTGCATCCGGGCGGGCGGTGCGTAACAGCACCAGCGCATATAACCCCCCACCCCCGAAAACGCCTATCGCCCCGATAACGTTGGTGTGCTTGCTCGCCACCGCCAACCCGGCCCCCACTCCCAACAACACCGCATATAGCCACCCGCGCCACGTCCC
>DAOTUA010000019.1:0-2185 GCA_034437355.1 Anaerolineae bacterium
AACCGCCGGCGTTGAGGCTGGCATACCCGCCCCCCCCAGCGCATAGATCAGCGCCAGCACACCACATACCAACACCCCAACGCCAGCCATCATCAACAAGAAAGACCACAGCGGCGGCACAAAAGACCCGATCCCCGGTGGCGGGGGGGTCGGTGGCCTCGGTTGCGTATCGTCCATCTTACGATTGCCCCCGCCCTTGCACCCACTCCCGGAAGCGATCCACCGGCCAAGTATTGATCACCTGCTCCGGGTGAACCCAACCCCGCCGCCCCGTCCGAACCCCGTAATCTAACAGGTCCATCTGCTCGGCGCTGTGGGCGTCCGTGTCGATGCACAACAAAATGCCAAGCTCGGTCGCACGCCGGGCATACTGCGCTTCCAAGTCCAGCCGAACCGGGTTCGCGTTGATTTCCAGCGCGACGCCGCTTTCCGCCGCCGCCGCGAACACCGCGTCCATATCTAACGCGGTCGGCTCCCGCCTGCCGATCTGCTGCGCCCTGGGGTGCCCGATCAAATCGACGTGTGGGTTGCGGATCGCCTTCAACATCCGCTGCGTGATCGTCTCGCGATCTTGCTGCAAGCTGACATGCAACGACGCGATTACAAAATCCAACTGTGCCAGGATGTCATCCGGGTAGTCTAGGCTACCATCCGGGTTGATGTCCATTTCGGTACCGTGAAACACATGAAAATCTGGCCCCATCTCATCGTTTAACTGCCGCACTTCTGCCTGTTGCTTCAGCAAACGTTCGATGCTCAACCCGTTGGCGATCTTCAAACTCCGTGAATGATCCGTAATCACAATATACTCACGCCCGCGCTCGCGGGCCGCTTCCACCATCTGCCGGAGCGTTAGCTTACCGTCGCTTTCGGTGGTGTGCATGTGCAGGTCGCCGCGCATATCCGCCAACGTGATCAACCGGGGCAGGCCGTCCCCGCGTATCGCCTCAATCTCCCCACGATCTTCGCGCAACTCCGGCGGAACCCACGTTAACCCAATGCGCTCATAAACCGCCGCTTCCGTCTCACACAGCACCGCCGCCTCTGGCAGTAGCTCGCCCCGATCATCTAGCGGCGTGAGCGCGTGTTCGTTCAGGCTGTAGCCGTTCTCCAGCGCGATCTCACGCACACGGATATTATGCTGCTGGCTACCCGTGAAATACTGAAGCGCCGTCCCATAGCGCCCCGGCACGATCACGCGCACATCCACCTGTAAACCAGTCGGGGCCAGCTTGACCGATGTCTTGCTCTCCCCCTGTAGCAGCACCTCATCCACCTCCGGCATCGCCACCAACGCCGCCATGATCGGCCCCGGATCGTTGCTGGCAATCAATATATCCACATCACCAATCGTAGGCCGCGCCCGCCGGATGCTCCCGGCAACATCGCCTTTGATGCTCTGCGGTAGGGCCAACAACCGCCCTAAGATGCGTTCCGCCAACGGTTGCGCGGTCGCTAACGGCGTGCGCCCGTTCTGCTGACGGGCCAACGATGCTAACCCCTTAATGATCTTCGCCTCGCTCTTGGCTCCCATCCCGTTTAACTGCCGCAGCTCCCCGGCGCGGGCGGCTCGCTCTAGTGCCGCTAACGACGTGATCCCCTGCTCCCGCCAGAACAGCGCCGCCTTTTTCGGCCCCACCCCGTTGATCTTCATCATTTCCAGCACCCCCGGCGGCACTTGCTGCTTTAGTCGCTCGTAAAATTCCAGCGTCCCGGTTTCTAACAACTCGGTGATCTTCTCCGCGAGTGTGTCGCCAATGCCGGGCAAGTCGGTCAGTGCGCCCTCATCCGCCACGGCCTGCAATTCACGCGGCGTCTCACGGATCGTCTCCGCACCGCGTCGGTAGGCCATCCAACGGTGGACGCTCTCGCCCTTGATCTGCAACATATCGGCGCAGTCCTCAAAAATTGCGGCTATCTGCTCATTTGTGGGTGGCAAGGTCATTATCCTGTCTCTATGTGTGCGCTCGCTTGTTCTAAAGTATAGCGCGATTTTGAGTTTTTTGCTTGACTGAATTTGCCAAGAAAAATAACGATCCGTCCCACCCCGCCCTAACGCGCTAACCAATCGCTTGACACACCGCCCGTTTCTCGCTACTCTGTTATCACATCAAAATACCAAGCAATAACGATGACCCGAACAAGTACACACCCCGGCGCTGTCCCAGAGAGCCGCCGCTGCTGG
>DAOTUA010000020.1:0-5928 GCA_034437355.1 Anaerolineae bacterium
CCACCACACCCCGCCCACCGTCAATACGCCTACCACCCCGACGGCCAGCGTCGGCAGCAACGGATCGGCAGTGAGCGCATAGGGTAGCGCAAACAGCCAGGCAGCAGCCGGCATATTCGGCACGCCCGCGCTAGACGGCATCCCCACGGCGGCGAACTGGCCACCCCGCCCCATTTGCAGCGCGATCAACGATAGCCGCGCCTCATCGAAGGCGAAGGCGTTCACACCGGGGTAACCTAGCCGTAGCCACCCGGCCAGCAATAGCACCGGCGCAGCGATCAACAGGACGCGGCGATCTGGCATGGTTAAGCCTCTCCTTAGCGTAACGGGACAGCGATTATAGAAGCACATCCCGGCGCTGTGAAGCGTGACCAGGCTAGCCGAACGTCGGGTAGACGGTGTAGCGCAGCAGTTGGTCTAGCCCTTGCAATGTGATCAGGTTGCGGACGGTATAGCCATATTGTAGGTATTCTGGGGTGAAAAGCGTCGCCCCGGCATTGCTAGGCGGGGCGGACGGGTGAACCAGATCGCTGCTAATGCCGTAATTCGGCAGCGATTGCACCGCCAGCCAATAATTGACCATCGGCACGTCGTAGCGTTGCGATAGCCGAATCACCGCGTGGTTAAACGGGGTCACGTCGTATTCGGGGCGCAGCAAGGGCGGGACCGTGAATAGGACGGGCACAATGTCGTAGTCGAGCGTCGTCTGGATAATAACGGACAGGTTCGCCTCGTATTCGTCCGCGTTCATGGCGGTGGCGTCGTTGGTGCCAAGCATGATCAACGCAAAGGCCGGCTGCGAGTTGTCGTACTCGCACGTTAGCGGGGTGGTCCCGGCGGGGCAACCGCGTTGCAGGGCGCGGCGTTCGCTGAGGACATCCCGCGTAGACCAGCCGTTGCGCACCGCGATAGAGTCGTGGTTAAACGAGCTATCCGCCCCCGTCCCGAAAAACTCCAGCACATGCGCTAAGTGTGGGTAGGCTTGCAGGTCGTATACCCCGGCACCGAACGGATACAGGTAATTGCGGCTAGCGGTGATGCTATCGCCCACTTTGGTAAAGTCGTTAAGGTTTTTGCCGCTAGCCCGCCCGCGCTGGAAAATGATCAGCGTGTGATTGCTCTCGAAATTCCACAGCAGTGAGTAACTCAGGATAGTATCCGCGTTCATGGTGATCAATGGCACCTGCGCCGGCTGGAAATCGCGATTGATTACTGACAATTGTTCCGCTGGCAGCCAGCCGCCCATCCCACCGGGAACTTGTACGTTAAACCAACTGTTGGCGTTGTCTCGCCCGACGATAGTTACGAACGTCCCGTCGTTAACCTGGCTAATAGGGGCCTGAGTGCGGTCTGGCAACGTAAACAGATCGACAGTGGCTTCGGTGGTATTCACCTGGGCGATCACATCGATCTGGTTTTGTAGGGCTGCAATCGGGACCGGGCCGATCAGCAAAGCCACTAGCAGCCCCCCAACAAGCAGGCTAACTGCTCCGGGTATTCTCCTCATAAGTGTAGACCTGTACCACATCGTGATAGATTTTATCCAGCATAGCCAACACAGCTAGATTATAAAGGGTCAGGCCGAATTGTGCTTCCCGCCCCTGGGTGAAAGCCACCCCGGTTCCGCCGGCGGTCAGGTGGGCGTAATCGTCACCGATGCCATATTGCGGCAGGTCGCGGGCAGCCAGCCAAAAGTTGATCAGCGGGATGTCGTAGGCTTGGGCTACTTCGATGGTGATCACGTTAATGGCGACGATCTGATCCCAATTTTCTTCGTTTTCCGGGTTGTTGGTGAACGTACTCAGCACCGGGATCACGCCGCGCTCAATGCTCTCATCGACCACCCGTGTTAAGTAATCGCGGTATTGATCGCGATTGAGGACCAACACGTCGTTTTGCCCGAACATGATAAACGCCACCGATGCCGGGTTATGCCGATACTCACAGGCCAACGGCGATTCATCCGGCTGGCAGTGGTCACTCGTCGCCCAGAACGGATCGAAGATAGACGACACATTGAACCCGTTGCGGGCCGCGATGCTTTCTCTCCCGAACGACGGGCCGTATCGCTCGACCACATCGGTGAGATGGTCGTAGGGGCCGGGGTTAAACACATCCAGGCTGATGGGCGTCAGGAAGTAATCGGAGGCGGTGTTGCAGTCCCCCACTTTCACCACCGCAAACGGATCATTGCCCTGCCGTTGCCCGTCGTGGTAAATCTCGTTAAGCAGAGGGATGTTGATCTGCTGCGGTAAGATCGGTGTCTCAAACAACACCGCCGGGATTGACGGGTCCGGGGTGGCGGCGTCAGGTAAGTCGGAGATCGGCAACTCGCCCAGGCTGAGCTTGTCATCGTCCAGGCGTAAGCGCCCGGTGAGCGTCCACCCGGTTAACGCGGCGTCATCGGCATGTTGGATTTTCACCCAATTGCCGAGCGCGTTACGGGCCAGCGGTATAAACGGCTGGTCGATGTTAATCGTCTCCGTCGATGGGTAGGTGCTACCGGGGCCTTCATACAGTAAGATGCTCTGCGCAGCGATCAAACGGTTTTGTTGGGCATATGTCGAGATCATCGTCAAGCATAACAACGCAAAAAATAGAGTATGGCGAGTCGCCGGCATGAGACATCCTGTGCTATCTTTCCGATTCCGTTACATTGTATCATGTAGCGGGGCCGGCTATCGCCCGCCGTAGTAGTGAATTAGTCCCGGTTATGCTGCTGGATCGCATCCCACACCCGTTCGGGGGTGAAGGGGAGCGCGTTCATCCGCACGCCGATTGCGTCGTAAATGGCAGACGACAACGCCGGGGCGACGCCATCCTTGGGGATTTCGGCAACGGCTTTGGCCCCATATGGCCCGGATTCCTCGTAGGTTTCTACGAAAATCACGTCCATCTCTGGCATTTCGTCCGCCCGGTAGATGTGATAGTCGCCAAAGCGGGTCGCTGTGGGCGTGCCGGTGGCATCGTAGGCCATTTCTTCGCAGTGAGCATAGCCGAGCGCCTGCACCATACCGCCTTCCACCTGCCCCGCTGCCGTGATCGGGTTGAGTGCCACGCCACAATCGACCGCCATCAGCAATCGCTCGACCGTCACCTGCCCGGTTTCCGTATCCACGATCACCTCGGCAAATTGGGCCGCGAACGGCGGCGGCGAAATGTCGCTCATGTGCGAAGCCGTCGCCATGATCTGGTGCTGGTCCGCTTGGTGGATGCTGTGCAGCGCGACCGTCTCCAACGTCTCGAAGCGCCCGTCTCGGTGGATCACCTTACGCTCGTCCAAGTCTAGCTGGTCGGTCGGGCAGCCATCGAAGAAATGCTTGGCGGCGTGGTCCAATATCTGCTGCTTGACCTTTTCGGCAGCTTTGAGAACCGCCCCACCGCTGATATAGGTGGTAGAACTGGCATAGGCCCCGGTGTCGAACGGCGTCATATCCGTATCCGCTGCATACACCAGAATATCCTCCAGCGGTACACCGAGCGTCTCGGCGGCGATCTGCGCCAGCACGGTATCGGCCCCGGTACCCAGGTCGGTTGCGCCGAACAACACATTAAACGATCCGTCATCATTCAGCTTGATCGACGCTGCGCCCATATCCAGCCCGGCGATGCCGGTGCCGTGCATCACAACCGATAGGCCGATCCCGCGCTTGAGATGTGGCTTACCGGGGACATGGCGGTCTTTGCCGCGTTTCTCGTACCACTGTACGGCTCGTGCGCCAATGTCTACACACTCGGCTAACGCAGAGGTCGTCACGATTTGCGGCATCCCCTCGCGCCCCTCACCGAGCGCCACCGCCATCACGAGTTCTTCGCCCTGCTTGATCCAGTTCTTACGCTTGAAAGTCAGCGGGTCCAGGCCGAGCTTATCCGCGATTTCCTCCATGTGCGTTTCTATCGCAAACAACGACTGCGGCGCACCATAACCCCGGTACGCGCCGGGGGTCGGGATGTTGGTATAGACGACATCGCATAAAAAGCGGCTATAGGGCGCGTTGTAGGTCGTCAGCCCACGGAAGCCGGACACCATCAACACGGTTAAGCCGTGCGTGCCATACGCGCCCGTGTTCCCGACCGTGTGCATCTCACAGGCGACGACCTCACCGTCTTTTGTGACCCCGGTCTTAAAGCGGATGATCTCTGGGTGACGACTGCGGGCGCTGGTAAATTCCTGTTCGCGGGTGTACTCAAAGCGCACCGGGCGGCCCGTGGCTATCGTCAGATGAGCGCATAAATCCTCGATCAGCATTTCCTGTTTGCCGCCAAACCCGCCACCGATGCGCGGCTTGATCACCCGAATCTTTTTCACGGGCAAGCCCAACAACGGCGCGACCATCCGGCGGACGTGGAATGGCACTTGCGTACTGGTGCGGATCGTCAGGCGGTCGTCCTCGTCCCACCAGGTGATAACGATATGCGGCTCGATGCTGGATTGCTGCACCTGATGGACGCGGTATTCTCCCTCAAAGATGTGATCCGCTTTGGCCCATTGTTCCTCGGCGTTGCCGGTGCTGGCGTCGATGTGATGAACAATGTTACGGGCGGGGTCGTGCCCGCCGATGATGTCCGGCTCATCGTGGATAACCGGGGCCCCTTCTGCCATGGCCGCCTCCATATCGAAGACCGCATCAAGTACGTCATACTCGACCTGGATCAGCTTGAGGGCTTCGCGGGCGATCTCCGGGGTTTCGGCGGCAACCACCGCCACCCGGTCGCCCACATGCCGCACCTTGTTATCCAGTGAAACCTGATCGTATGGGTGCGGGTTGGGGTAAGACTGCCCGCCGCTGGCATACATCACCCGTGGGGTGTTTTTGTACGTTAGCACAGCATGGACACCGGGCAGCGATTCGGCGGCGGTGGTGTCGATGTGCGTGATCCGGGCGTGGGCGTGGGGGGAGGTGAGCATCGCGGCGTGCAGCATCCCGCGCATTTCCAGATCATCGGCATAAACGGGCTTGCCGGCGGCCAGCTTGACGGCATCCACTTTTTGCTCTGGTTTGCCGATAGTGCGGCGCTGCTGCATTTGCGGCGGCGTGACAACCAACGCGGGCGGCTTGGTACGGACGCGGGTCTGGGTGCCAGCCTCGCCCCCGCTGATGTCGTCGCCGCCTTCATCTAGCGGCGGCTCTAGCCCTAGCTGGGACGGGTCGAACGACGCATCGAACAACCCCGGCGGCGCGGGGATCGCGCGTTGTAGCGGCGCATACGGCGGTAAATCTTCGCCGCGCATCCGGGCGGCAGCACGTAACACCGCCTGCACCGGCTTGACATAGCCCGTCTCGCGGTCCAGTACGCCCGCCAGCGCCGCCCGGACCTCGGTTTCGGTCGGGTTTGGGTTGGCTTGCAACAGCACATAGGCCGCCAATATCTGGGCCGGGGTGTTGTACCCAGACTGAATCGCGCCCGTTTCGATGAAGGCTTCCTGTAGCGGGTGCAAATTGCGCGATGTGCCGATCCCCTCCAGGGTGACGATCTCGCAACCGTCGCAGCTTGCCGCCAGGGTCGTCTGGCTGTTGACGATCTCGCCGTCCAGCAGCACCGCATCGCAGCCGGTGACACCGTGTTCGTCGCCAAACTTAACGCTCCAGATCGCCTCCCGGCGCAGCACGCGCAGCAGGCGCTCGTGCGGGGCAATATCCAATATACGTTGGTTTCCGTTCAGGGTGATGTTGATTTGCATAGGGGTCTACCTCTAAAGCTGGTTAAATGGGGTATCCGAGATCGTTAGACAAATTATACCCTACGTTCTATGTGAAATTCAAAATGCGTAAGGTTTAGTGGGGTTTCACCTCACACCCCACCACTTTTTCTGGAAAAAGTGAACAAAAAGCGTCCATTTTGTCATCCAAGATGAAGGTTTAGACGTTTTTCACGTAACTACTCAGCCCTCACCCCAACCCCTCTCCCAAACGTGCCTTTGGCACT
>DAOTUA010000021.1:0-6670 GCA_034437355.1 Anaerolineae bacterium
AGCGTTTATGTGCATCTGCTGGCTGCCGACGGCGAGTTAATCGCTCAACAAGATCACCAACCGCTAGCGGGGGGCTACCCGTTCACGCGCTGGACTAGCGCCGAAGTGGTCGATTACTGCTTATCACTGCCCGCCGCGCTCCCCCCAGATGGCCAGATACGCATCGGCCTATACGACCCAACCACCGGGGAACGCCCCCCCATCACCACAGCGGACGATCAGCGCGTGCCGTTCATCGTGCTGCCGGGTTCGTCCGGTGGTAGCAGTGCCAACCGAGCCAACATCGGGCGGTGATCCGACCCGCCCGACTCCCGCCACACCTGCGCGGATACCGGCTGCCAGCCATCCCCCACAAAAACATAATCTAACCGGGCCAGCGGCGGCAGCAACAGGCTAAGCTGACCGTTGGCACTCGTCACCGGGAAGGTGTAGCCCAACCCCCGCCCGACCACGCCGTATACATCGGTGAAGTGGGCGGTAATGCGGTCGTAGTCGTCTGTTTTGGGCGTCAGGTTGAAATCCCCTAGTAGGATGGTGGGGCGCTGCGCTGCCGCCGCTAGCGCGACATCCAACACGTTTGCCACATCCGCCCCCCGCACCGACACATCCGCCCCTGGCGACATAAACGGGTGAACGGGATGCGCGTTGATCACCGCGATCTCGCGCTGATCGATGCGGAGTGTTGCTTCCATATGCCCAAGCTGCACCACCGTATCGGATTGAAAGTAGCGATGGTCGGTGATCGGGTATTTGCTGAGCAAACCCTGCCCCTGTGTGCCATTTGCCATGCCGTATAATGCCCGATACGGGTATACATCAGCAAGTGCCTGCCCTAGTACGTCTCGCGCCTCGAACGACAATTCTTGTAACGCCACAATATCAGCGTCCGCCGTTTCGATAATGGCGATACTGTCCGCAAAGACCGCCAGCCCACCAGACCGCCACAACAGGTTATACGTCAGCACCGTCACCTCGGAGCTACCCGGCGGCGCGTCTAGCGGGCGGTTGAACAGGGCCGGGGCAGTATCCATCACCGCTACCCCAAACGGGACCACCAGCACCGCCACCAACAACCACTGCCGCAGGCCAAGCGCCAACGGGAACAGCACCAACGCGGGCAGCAGCATCAGGTGCAGCATGTTGTTGATGAGCGCGATCCCGTTAAAAATCTCGCCTTCCAGGATGTGCAACGCCAGGAACCCGCTTAGGCTGATGCCGTAGGCCCCCATACTTGCCCGGAAAGCCTGCCACACCGCCCCTACCACGACCGCATTGTGTGATGGCGGGGCCGGTTGAGTTGAATTAGAGGTCACTGCCGGAGAACTGTTCTAGGTACGTTTGCCGAGATTGCTCTATCGCGCTTTTGGCTTCTGCCACATCAACCCATCCGCCAGAATCCACCTGGGTACCCTGGAGTTGTTTGTACGTGAGGAAAAAATGCTCAACTTCTTTCGGAAAGTGCTTAGGGATGTCTGGCATATCTTTGTAGCCGTCAAAGTTGGGGTCGGTTGCGGGCACAGCCAGCACTTTATAGTCTTTTTCGTGGTCGTCTAGCATCTTAAACATGCCAATGGGCCGCGCCTCGATCACACAGCCGGGGAAGGTGGCCTCGTTGATCATCACTAAGATGTCCATCGGGTCGCCATCATCAAACAACGTCCGGGGGATAAAGCCGTAATCGCCGGGGTAGACGACCGGGCTATATAACACGCGGTCCAGCTTGATTACACCGGCTCGCTTGCTATATTCGTATTTGTTACGGTTCCCCTTGGGGACTTCGATCACTGCATGGACGACATCTGGTAAGCTAGGGCCAGATGAGAGGTCGTGCCATAGGTTCATCATCATGGGTTTTTTTTTGCCTTTTATGCGGTATAAGCGTCGTCTCAAGGATAGCACATTTTGCAAATTTTTTTATCGGTTGAACTCCCCGGTAAAATTGAGGGGTAGCTAACACCCTATTTAGCCCGTATTCACGACCTTTCGCTAAAGTATATTGAGGTATATTAAAATCAATCAAGCTAATAACCCCCACAAACATTCAACATCAGATTGAGAGGAACACATGGTCAGGCGATTATTGATAGGCTTAGCGGCGGTGCTGCTGATATTAGGCGGGTATGCGTTCGGCATAGCAAATACAACGGGTGTTGTCGCGCAGGATGGACTACGCACCGACTACGAGCGAATTTTCTCTGATGTCTACGATCAGGTTAGCCCTTCGGTGGTGTCTATCAATGTGTTATCTCGCGGCGAAACCGATAATCCGTTGTTAGATGAAGGTTTCTTTTCTAGTGGCGGCACCGGCTTTGTCTACGATGCCGAGGGCCGCGTGATCACTAATGCGCACGTTGTCGATCAGGCGCAGGAGATCGCCGTCTTTTTCTTCGATGGGACGATTGCCCGTGCCGAGATTATCGGGGCGGACCTGGATAGCGATATTGCGGTGTTGAAGGTCTCGGATGTGCCTACCGAACGACTTGTCCCGGTACGTTTTGGCGATTCTGACGCGCTGCGAGTGGGGCAAGCATCGTTGGCAATTGGCAGCCCGTTTGGGGAAGATTGGACGCTCACCAGCGGGATCATCTCCGCGTTAAACCGTAGCATCCGCAGCCTGTCGGATTTCTCGACTGGGGCCGTTATTCAGACCGATACCGCCATCAACCCCGGCAACAGTGGCGGCCCGTTGCTCAACCTGGATGGTGAGGTGATCGGCGTCAACACGCAGATTTTGAGCAGCACCCGCAGCAGTAGCGGCGTCGGGTTTGCTGTGCCGAGTAACTTAGTGCAGCGCGTGGCTACCTCGCTGATCGAAAACGGAACCATGAATTACAGCTACATGGGCATTAGCGGGCAGGATAACTTCATCACGCTGATCGAACAGTACGACCTCCCCAACAACCTACGCGGCGCGGTTGTGAGCAGTGTCCAGCCGAACAGCCCGGCCTCGGCAGCCGGCCTGCGCAACCCGTCTAACGATACGGTAGATATTATTATCGCTATTGATGGAAACCCGATTGGCAGCATGGACGATCTGCTGGCGTATCTTTCTAGCTACACCCGCCCGAATGAGACGGTCACGATGAGCGTTTACCGCGATAACGAGACTATTCAACTCCCGATTACGCTTGGTGAACGCCCAACACAGATCGAGTAGCGCCCCACCGGGAAAAAGCAAAATGTGGGCCTGTGGGTGGGGTCCACATTTTACAAAAGACGCCCGATGTGAAATAGTGCATTTCTGCTTATCGTTATGCTTTTCTCGTCGCTACGCAACCTGCCCCCCACCTATCCCATAGGCATCAGGTTAAGGCAAGTGCGTGGCGTTTGGCCCTCACCCTCGGTCCTTCTCCCACTGCTTCGCGCTGAACGGTTGCGTTTAGCTCAGGTCGTCGTCGGAGACCGTCTGCACTTTGCCCGTGTCTGCGGTGCTATCGGTGAGTGTAGGGGTGGTATCCGTTTCGGCGGGGGGCGGGGCGTCATACGGTTGGAAGCGGGATTGCCCCGCAACGGATCGGGCGTACCCGGCGGGTTGTGGTTGGGGGGATTGCCGAGAGCGCATGAGCAGGTAAATACCAACACCGATCAACAACATCAGCAGCATGATCACAACTGTGCCAATGGTTGCTAACGAGACACGCAAGATCAAAGACTCGCGCTGCTCCGGTGAGAGTTGCGCTAGTCCAGTAGCGGGGGCATTGTTGGCGGCCTGTGCCCCGCTGCCGATGCGCTGCGCCCCGAACTCTACCACGACCGGCAAGCCACTCGCACTTACGGTACGCTCGGCCAAACGCGGGGTGGTCGCGTTATAATCGGCACTACTGAACAACAAGGCATAGGTATCATCCGCCAAGTTTTGGAAGCAGACGATCCCGTCGTCGGCGTTAGGGGATCGTTCTAAAATGGCGCTAGCAATCACCACGTTATCAGCGTTTAGCAGTTCGAGACCCACACCGCGCGTTAGCAACTGCTCGGTTTCGGCATCTAGTAGACCGTTGCCGTTGGTATCCTGGAAGCTACGCGCACAGAATTGCCCCCCGGACTGTGCCAGGCTGGGGTACGTCCCAAGCATTAGCCCAAAAATAATGAGTATTATGCGGATGTGACGTGTCATGCGGTGTCTCCTCAGCTTGCCCGTCGAATAAGAATTGCCGCGCCGACCCCGGCTAGCACCACCACCCCGGCCAGCGCCGCCACAATGATCCCACTCACGGCGAGTAGGTTATCTAGCGGCGAGTTGGCGCTAATTGCGGGTCGTTCATCGGCGCTATTGTCTGCGGTTGTGTTCGCTGACGATGGGGCGGCCTCGGCAACGGTTAGCCCCTCCGCCGCGCCGATCTCAATATTGAGTGCGGAGCCTGCCACCAGCGGCAATTGCAGCCGGGCGGGGGTCGTCAGGCCGTAGCCTGCCGGGGCGGTGACGGTCGCTTCGTATACCCCCACATCCAGGTCGGTGATGCAGTGGGGTTCGCTAGTCCCATCCGTTTGATAATCCGCCGCTGGCTGATCATCGCGTGTTAGCACAATCGAACCGCCTGCTAGCAACGGTTCGCCGTCCTCCCGTAGCCGATTCGCGTTGTTATCCTCAAACATAGATACACATACCGCCACTGTCGAAGAAGCCACATCCACCCCGGCGGCGGTCTCCGGTTGTACAACCGGGGCGGCGTCCGCGATGGTATCGGCCTCGTCGCTCTCGGTGGGGGCGGCAGTTGGGGGCATCTCCTCGGCGGAATCGTCGTCAGTCGGTGCTTCGGTGGGGGTGGCTTGCGGGGCGGTGTCGTCCTCGGTGGGATCATCGTCTTCGGCGGGGGCCGGGTCATTCTCGGATGGAACCGGGTTTAGATCGTCGCTACCAAAGATGATATCGACCATATCCAGGGCGGCCTGGGTATCTGTGTCGTCGGCGGTGGCCTGGGCTTTGGGGTCCTCCACGATTACCACATCCGACGGCTGATCGCTGGCGGCCTGTGCTGGCGGGAGCGCCGCGACTTCTTCGGCTACCAGCCCGCCAGGGACCGCTGTGCTATTGGGGGCGGTCGTGGGGACCGGGGTTGGCTCCGGTGGCGGTTGGATCGTGATCTCTTGACCGATGCGCAAAAACCGGGTGCTGGTCAGGTTCGGGTTGCGGTCGATGATTTCTGTGCTGGATACGCCATAGGCCACCGCGATACTGTTGAGTGTATCGCCAGATTGCACCGTGTGGATGATCGCGCCGTCGTCCCGCGTGCCTTGTGGGTTCACAAACGGGACAAAGTTGGGGATGGGGGCCGGTTCGGGAGCGCCGCTGCTATCGCCTTCACCTGCTGGTGCGGCCCCACCGCCCCCGCCAGCAAACAATTTGACATCATCCCAATACACCTGATTATTGGTGGATGGCTGGTCCTGGGTAGCGAATATGAACACGGTAACAGCCCCGCCGGTTGCTGTGGCTTCTACCGCTTGGGTATCCCACCGATCATGCGGTGTTAGCCACGCGGACCACACAATATCCCCCGCGTTGGGGTCGGTGCCGCCGTCTGGGTCAATGCCGATCCGTGTGCGGGCGTTGGTATCCGGTTTGGAGCCGCAAAAGCCCTCCCGACCGTCCTCAGTATTACAGGCTTTGATCTGTGATGTGGCTTCCGCCCGCAAGTTGGCCCCCGGCTCGACAGAAACGGATTGGAAATATCCGATAGAAAACTGAACAAAGCCGCCATTCACATTAAGGGCCGTCCCGCCCTCTACCGGGGCCGGGCCGGGGCCACCGTGTGGGAATGAGTAGACTTTATCGCCACGGTTATAGAAATTATTCTCGGAAATTTCGCCCTGCCCAAGCCAGAGCTGCCACCCTGCCGGGACGTTCAAATCGGGACGTCCGCGCCCCTGGTATGGCCCGAACTCACCCTGTTCTAGCCCGCCGTTGACAAGCAAATTATCCTGTGCCCATGTATGAGGAAGGGCCAGCGTGAAAAGCACAACACATGAGATTGTTATAAAGAATTGACGCACCATAAGGGCCGGGCCTCCGAAAATATCAAGTTCAAATGCCCGCAAATTGTAACATGAGGTGGGTTTAAATCAATGGAACAGGCGTTATCCTGCTGGTAATGTGACGCCTTTAGGCACAAGATTAAGCCGAAATGCGGTCCGTTTGGATGAATGTCAGTGCTTCTTCAATATTATCTACAAAAGTATAGTTTTGGGCCGCAATTGGGGATATGTTTTTCGCCAATGAGATAAACATCTTCGCAAGCTGGTTGGAACTAACAAAAACGGTCTTGTGTAAATTTGGGGGATTTTGACGCGCAATAGACCCAATGTGCGTGATGACACTCGGCGGCATGTTTACCGAATCTGGCAATTGCACGATCACATCTACCCGATGCGAAACGGAAAATTCCATTTGTAACGCTTTCTCTAACGCCGGGTAGAATGTTTCCCAATTCCAGCCGTTTTGAATACAGTAATGCACAATCGTATGGTCGGGATCATACCAGGATACGGTTACGGTCATTTTAGTTTTTTCCTATGCGCAATACATTTATAACAATATATTACAATAGTTTATGCGTTTAAGCAAGAAATTATCCTGTAAAATAATTAAAAAAATTTGGTAATTACTCGGCCCTCACCCAAACCTCCTCAGATAGGTGTCAATTTGACGCCAAATTGACGCATATTTCATACG
>DAOTUA010000022.1:0-9072 GCA_034437355.1 Anaerolineae bacterium
CCAGGGCAATCGCCTTAAAATTTTCTGGTGTCATTTATTGGGATTGCATCCCAAACCCTGCCAAGCTTTTGAAAAAGCTTGACCAAAACTTTACATTTTTGGCGCTTTGCGCCAAAAAGCGCCGGTCAAGGATGGCTAAATCCTTGTGGGGGTGTGGGGGCAAAGCGCCCACTATACTTTTTAACAATACAAAATGCTTTTTTTACGTCAATTCAGATTTGAAGCGATTGCCCTGATTATTCGGCCAGGAATTTTGCAAGGTCACATGGCTTATCATTGGGCGCTGCCCCTGAGTAATACACAAAAACTTACCATCTGTAGGGCCGTGCCTCACAAATAACTGCTATGTACGGCAACCTGTCCGTTTTATGTCCGGTTGATGTCCGTTATACCACGCAGGCGACCTCAGAAGTGAGATTCTGTGAGCAACGTACACATGAATCTCTATGAGGAGCCACACCATGCCACCTCTTGGCCCAGTTACAACCCCCTAATTATGGTCATAGCTGTGATACGAAAAACGGGTGGAACAATCACCCGTTTTCGATTTTAAACACTCGGCGCATCACTATCAGCGTCCTGGCGCATTTGCTCCAGGGTGGCGATGTCCTCATTAATCGCGTCGATGTGTTGCTGTTGACGCTTTTTCATATGGCCCAGGTGACGGTATGCATACTCTTTAGCGCGGCTGTACTTGGCAAGAGCTAATTCCCACTTGTGTTGGAACATATGGATATAGCCGATGGTATGGATAATATCAATCATATTCACAAAATTACGGGTACTGCTGTAGACGTGCCTGGCTTTGTCCAGGTGAGCCAAAGCCTCGTCGTATGCGCCGTCATTCGTCAGCATGATACCAAGTGTGTGATCGGCCATCGCGATCAAAATGGGGTGCTGAATGTCTTTATAGTAAGACTGTGCCTCGCGCACATAGTCGATCCCGTCTTGTATGTTCCCGCGATAGTAGGCGATCCATCCCTTCTCGCTTTTGATAATACCGAGTTGGTAGTGATGTAAACGGCGGTCGCAGTGACCCAGCGCGTTTTCCAGATGCTTTTGCGCTTGGTCAAACAAGCCCTGATGCCGATAAACAATACCCACCAGGGCTTCCGCCTCGATCAAGCGGGTACGGGTGTTGTGTCGTCCATTAGACAGCACATCGTGTTGGCGCTGGTAGGTTTGGCGTTCCAGTTTGAGGGCTTCCGTGGCTAATAATTCGGCTTGCTCATACTCGGATCGTTTGATGTGGTAGGCCCCAAGTGAGAAATAGATGATCGCACGGGTAATCGGGTCCGGGTTTTCATCCGCAAAGGCTTTGAGTTGGGCGCGGGTTTCGGTGGTATCCCAGGTGGAGCCGATATGAAACACATCGGTTTGTAACAATTGGATATACGCCCGGATGCGTTCCTCATCGTTTTGGGCTTGCTTGGCATGTTGGCACGCCTGCCAAAAAGATGTTACCGCCTGGCGCACGTCGCTACTGCCCAACATATATTGACCAAACATCAAATGCGCCTGGCCTAACGCATCGTTGACTTTTCCATACTCGGCAATATCGAGGAAATACCGGATGAGCTGTTCCCATTGGTAGTGAGTGGGTTGTTTCAGATAGTGGGGGACCAATTGTTGCAGGATGGTGACCATATCTGAAATACGGTGTTCTTTTATGCACTCATCTTTTAGCATCCGAAAGATTTTCTCTTCATGTTCGTTCAGCCAGTGGGGGTCGTGCATGTTGCGGCGCAACTCGGACATGAAATTATTGGATGACGAGAGGGCATTCATGATGACGAGCCTGTACTTACAAATTAACAATACAACCAATGTAACATAGAAAAGGCTTTTTTATGTTACAGGGATTATTAATTTATTGAGTCACACTTTGTTTGAATATGTTTATTCAGTGGCTTCACCCCCGAACCCCACAATCTTTTGCAAAAGCTTGACCAAAACTTACCCTTTTTGACGCAAAGCGCCGAAAACCGCTGGTCAAGGATTGGTATATCCTTGTGGGGGGGTAGTGGGGGCAAAGCCCCTGCTATATGTTTCAACAAGATATGATGTGCTTTTGACGTCGATTCAGTTTTGGTGCGATTACCCTTATTGAGGTGCCGGTATCCACTCGCCGTTAACAAAGTTCCACCCTGCCGGGAGCATCGGCTGGCAGTTCACGGGCAACGGGGGGGCGATCCCGCCAAACTGAACTTGAATATTACTGGTGGTCACATTACCAAGCAGGCCGATGATGGCGGTTTGCGCGTCGGACTGAGCGCGGATCAAAAATCCCTCTGCCAGAACTTCCTCGCGTAATGCGTTAATGGCATTATAACGGGCCAACCGTTCCAGTTCGGCCTCGTCACGATTACAGGTCGGCCCGACTGGGCCAACTAACAGGTAGCGGTCGATGTCGTCTATCTGGCAGTTGAGCAACTGCACCCCCGGTAACGTCACGATAAAGGTATCATTCGTCGCATCGTATTGGATCGCGTCCGGTGTGAGTGTGGTCAGGTCTAGCCCGGCCCGGAAGGTAGCTTCCACGGCATAACGGGCTTCACGACCGCAAGTGTTGGCTGGACCTTGCCGGGTCGTCACATTTAAGCGGATGGTGGCCACGCTCAGGTCGGTCGTGACAAGCTCGCTACGGGGGCGCAGTCGGTTCACGAAAGCTGGGGCCATATCCGGGGTGGGGGTAATGGTGGGCGTGGGGGAGGGGGTAATCGACGGGGTAAGCGTGGGGGAGGGCGTGATCGTCGGAGACGGGGTAATGGTGGGCGTGGGAGAGGGGGTAATCGACGGGGTAAGCGTGGGGGAGGGCGTAATCGTCGGGGTAGCGGAGATCAACGGCGTCGGGGTGGGGGTAAGCGCCGGTGTTGGGTTCAGCAGTACGTCCCAGGCGTTGCCCACACTCTGCCGAAAGCCACCCCATCCCCCCGACGATAGGTTCACGACTAAACCTGCCAACAAGATTAACACCACCCCACCCCCCAACCCCGCTAAGATACGCATGACCCACCGCCACACCGGATTTTTCGGTTTATCCGTCCCCATTTATTTTTCCTTCAATCTGCTTCAAGTTGATTATTATTGTAGCCAAGCCACCGCTATTTTACCGGGGCAAATTTAGCTTGTGTTACCGTTCGGGGGGGAAGTATACAGTCCACCAAGTTTAACCAAGAGATCTACCCTACGCCTGATGTGAAATAGCGGATTTCTTCTTATCTTTATCCTTTTAGCGTCTTTCTTTCCAGAAAGGCGCTAAGAAAGCGATCAGGGGGTTATTTTCAATCAAAACGAACGCTTTTTGTCCACTTTTTCTGGAAAAAGGGGTGGGGTATAGGGTGAAACTCCACCAAACCTGACGCATTTTGAACTTCACATAGAACGTACCCTATAACCGATTGCCCGGCCCGTTATGGTCTATGGCTTGTACCTAAATGCAATATTCTTTAATATTGAAAGGTGTGTTTGATAACAGGCAACCTAATAATGGACCTGCGTAACCAGACGACTACCGCCCCCGTGACACGCCCGATGCGCTTATATGTGTTGCGCCGCGATGCCCCCAAAATTGGGTTAAGCATTTTTTTGTTATTGTTTTATATCGGGTTGAATACACTGCTAGCGCAATTCATACCCATTCGATGGGCCAGTTGGATCATGATTCCGTTCGCGGCTTTGTCCTTTTCGCCCTTGATGAAGCGCATCCACCCCTTATTCGATACACGCCTCGCCCACCGCCAAGTACCAACACGCCTGCGCATCCACAACACATCCCCTAAAAACCGACGCGGTGCCCTGACCGGGCAAACCCTAGATGGTTACCAACTCATGGATATGATCGGCAAAGGCGGCATGAGCGAAGTCTACCGGGCACAGTCTGGCGGCCTGTTGTTAGCCGTCAAGGTCATAGATACGCAACGGTCGCCCGAAGCCCTCATGCGCTTCGAGCGAGAGGTGCAGATGCTCCAACAAGCTAAACACCCCAATGTGGTGCAAGTGTTCGATAGTGGGGCGCTCGATGATTACGCCTATATGGTGATGGAGTATATCGAGGGCATCAACCTGAAAGACTATATCGAACATGAAGCACCGCTCCCTATGCAAGATGTGATCAATATTGTGGATGGTATCGCCAATGCCGCCGATCATATGCACAAGCTAGGGATTATTCACCGGGACCTGAAACCCGGCAACATCATGCTGTATTGGGATAGCAACCAGACGTGCATCCCGCTACTGTTAGATTTTGGGGTCGCGAAACAATCGTCCGTTACGGTCATCACCCTGGAAGGCACCGTTGGGACCATCGAGTATATGTCCCCAGAGCAAATCCTGGAAGCGCCGCTAGTCCAGCCAAGCAGCGATGTTTACGCTATCGGCGTGATGGTTTACGAAATGCTAACCGGCCAATTGCCCTACGATGGCAGCATCGGCGCGATTGTATTTGGTCATCTACACGGCGACGAACGCAACCCCGCCGACGTAAACGAAAATATCCCCCCCTACATGGCGCAGGCCGTCTGCCGAGCGATGTCAAAAGACCCCAAAGATCGCTTCCCCAACCTGACCACGTTTGCCGCCGCCCTCGCCGCCCGCGACTCGCATTAATCGGTGGGGGTGAAGCCCCTGAGCAGTTACACTTTTTCTGGAAAAAGGGATGGGGTGTGGGGTGGAAACCCCACGACATCCTAATCTCTGCCGGAGTCGTTACCCTTTTAGAAAGTAAACAAGCTAGCCCTGGCTATGAGACCTACCCGACAGTGAATTTCGCCTGGCTGTTGTCTTGGGCCGCCTCGCCAGAGCGCAACACTTGCAATAAGCGAAGCGCCTCTTGCCCCAACCGCCGCCGGCCCAACAGCGCCATCGCCGCCAGCAGCGCCAACCCCGCCGCGAATTGTAACCGCGGCGGCAGGTTCCGTACCCGTCCCATCAACGACGGCGATGGCTTACCCAGCAATTCTTCTCGTAATTCCTGCTTAAAGCTGATGCTAGCTTGTACATCAACCAACGTGTATTCGAGTTGCTTTAACGTATCCGCGTAGCCCTCCACATCCCCCGGCGGCAGGTTGTGCTTATCGGCGAGGGCGTGCGCGTCTACATCTATGATTGACGCTGCATCCGTATATTCGTAAAGAAAGTTGCCAATGCGGGTATTTTGCGGCTGCGACATGCTTATTTCGCCTTTCTGTCGGCTGGTATCTGGCCGGTGATCAGGTCATCGCGCAGCGCGTTGAGCGTGCGATGATATAACGATTTAATCGCGCCCTCGGTGCGCCCCATGATCGCGCCAATTTCAGCATTAGATAGATGGTTGATGAACTTCAGTAATAACAATTGCTGTCGATCTTCCGGTAGACGCCGCACGGCCGCTAGCAATTGCTCGCGGTCCTCAGCAGCTTCGGTGGCCTGTTCTGGACCGTCGATAGTGCTAAATACGGTTGTGGTAATGTATTCTTCTAAGGGGATGATTTTACGCCGGCTTTTGTCTCGGTGATGATTCGCCACCAAGTTATGTGCAATCCGATACAACCACGCCTGGAACGGGACCCCGCGATCCTCGAAACTCTCGATGTGAGCCAACGCCCGAAAAAAAACTCGTGAGGTCAGGTCCTCCGCGTCGTGCTGGTTGCCGACACGATAGTAAACATACTTATAAATTTTATCTAAATAACGCTCGTATATCTCACCGAACGCCTCTTTATCCTCTTTCGCTAACGCGATCAATTCCATATCGGTTAGCTCTTCTAATTTCGTTTGTGCTTGCCGCCGATCCCAAAAAGGCATAGATCAACCTCAGTTGTGGATAAGTGAAAAGTTCTGTTTTTCTTATACACAGTCGCTATTTATATGCTATAACACATTCCCCCGCCCAAGGTTACGGGATACTCAAAACGTAACAACTCCGCTTACCCCCTACCAATTTTTCTGGAAAAAGTGGACAAAAAGCGTACATTTTGTCAGCCAAAATGAAGGTTTAGACGATTTTTTTGTGAGAATCTTCAACTTTCACAGCTAAAGTTTTGGTCAAGCTTTTGCAAAACGGGTTCAAAGGGTACAAACCCTTCACACGGGTATGGGGAGAGCGCCCCCGCGATGTAAAAACTCGACTTTGCAATAGCCCTACCCGCCACACACCGCTACAATAATGGTATGGACTTTAATTGCTAGTTCTTTCTTGAGGGGGCTACCCTCAAACTGTCGCAAGGGGGAGGATCTCCCTTGGCCCTTGAATATGTCGAAATCTGCGATTTTGGCGCTGAAAGTTTTTGTCCACTTTTTGAAAAAGGTGGAGGGGTTTGAGGTCAAACCCCGGAAAACGATTGAATCGTAGTAACTGGCAATTAGGGTAATGTTGATATTGCCTGTATAGCGTAGGGATACCCTGTGATCAAGCGCCTATTTCCGTTTATCGTGTTGTTGCTGGCGGCCTGTGCCCCGGCCTACACCAGCGATGATCTCATGCCGCAACACATCCCCACGATTGCCCCCTCCCCTTTGCCGGATGATTATAACCTGGACGGGGCCGAGGATGTCGCCCGGCGCTTTTTGGGAGCATGGCGAGCCGCCGACTACCAGCAGATGCACCGCTTGATCACGTTTGCCGCCCGCGACCTGACGCCGCTTGAGGACTTCGCCGCACTCTACGATAATGTCGCGCTCGATATGACGCTGCAAGAACTCCACTACACCCCGCTGACACTCACCCGCCAACAGCCTACCGTCGCGGTGATGACGTACAGCATCACGTTCGATACGCTAATTGTCGGGAGTTTCACCGATGCCGACCGTCAACTCCGCCTGACGCTCGATCCGGTAGATCGTGATTGGCGCATCGCCTGGACACCCGGCGACATTTTTGACGAACTCGGCACAGGCGGCGCACTCCGGCTAGAACGCACTTTCCCACGCCGCGCCAACATCTACGACCGTAACGGAACCGTGCTGGCGGATCACAACGGGCGTATGGTCACGGTTAGCCTGGTACGGGCCAACATCCCCAACCAAACCGCCTGTGAAAGCGCCCTGGCCGCCGCGTTAGATACGGACATAGCCGCGATCCAAGCCGACCTTGCCCGTTATGGCGACGACTGGATCGCAGAGGTCGGCATTATCGAACCGTCCGTCTACTTAGAATACGAAACCCGCTTAGCCCGCGATTGTGCCGCCACCTTCGGCACGTTCAACACCCGGCGCTACCCATCCGGGGCGCTCGCGCCGCATGTGGTTGGCTATGTGGGTTACCCCGCCGAGGACGAACTGCCCACGCTGCGAGCCGCCGGGTTCACGTCCGATAGTTTTGTTGGGCGTACTGGTATCGAAGCCACCTGGGATACCACGCTGCGCGGCACCCCTGGCGGGCGTCTGACGATTGTCCGGGGGCAAGATGTGGTGCGCGTCGTGGCGCAGGCCCCACCGACCCCGGCCCGGTCCGTATGGCTGACACTCGATGCCGGGTTACAGGCGCATGTGCAGCAGTTATTTGCCGATGCCTATCAAAACGCCGCCGACGCCTGGGCACCCAGCAGCAAAGGGGCCGCCGCCGTTGTGCTGAATGTGAACACCGGCGCGATCCTGGCAATGGTCAGCCACCCGACCTACGACGCCAACGCCTTCACCCCCTACCCGACGATTGGCCGGGCAGCGGCAGATGTGGCGGTCGAATCGGTGCAGAACAACCCGCGCACGCCACAACTCAACCGCACTACCCAGGGCACCTATACAGCCGGCTCTACCATGAAGATCGCAACGACACTAGCCGTTGTTGATAGCGGCGTGTTCGCACCGGATAAGCAGTACGTCTGTACCGGGAGTTGGTCCCGCGAGCCGAATTTCGTTCGGTCGGACTGGCTGCCAAGCGGCCACGGGCTGGTGACGGTCCGCACGGCCCTGGCCCAAAGCTGCAACCCATTCTATTATGAAGCGGGCTACTTCATGGACGAACGCGACCCGTTCTTACTCACAAATTATTTCAACCGCTTCGGGCTAGGCGCACCGACTGGCATCACCGATGTGGCCGAAAACCCCGGCCTGATCGCCAACCCGGACTTTGTGCGAAATAACTATGGCCTGAACTGGAGCGTCAGCCGGAATGTGAATTACGCCATCGGGCAAGACCTCGACATTACCCCGTTACAGATTGCGCGGGTATCCGCTTTGGTGGCTAACGGGGGGGTTATGTACAAGCCGTATCTGGTAGACCGGGCCGGGCTGGTGGGCGAGGCCCCCACCTTCGAGATGACGCCGGAAGTGATCGACACGCTCGATCTCTCGGCGGAGGCGTTCGAGGTGGCGCGGCGGGGCATGTGTGATGTCACACAAGAACGTTATGGCACAGCGGAATTTCAGTTCCGTAATGAACGGGTGGCACAGTACCGTCCCTGCGGTAAAACCGGGACCGCCGAGGCCCCTAACGATGCCGCCCCGCACGCCTGGTTTACTGCCTACGCCCCGATGGAAAACCCGGAGATTGCGGTCGTGGTCGTCGTAGAAAACGCCGGGGAAGGCTCCGCAGTCGCCGCGCCTCTCGTGCGTGACATTCTGGACTATTACTTTTTTGAGATGCAGCCGGATGACGTTTTCGCCACTGTGCCCTAAAACAAAATAGGCCATCTAGCGTGTTAAACGTTAATTAGGTTAACGTTCATTTAGCAAAGAAGGGCATTTAGTGGCATAATGTGTTGTGCTTGGTTCACAATAGATACAAGCACTCGCGGTTTCTATATGTGATATGTTAACCATCTTAGGAGATGTATTTATGAGGCGTTTTAGCTTTTTGCGCATTCTAATTTTAGTTGTGGCTATTCTGGCGCTTGCCGTGCCGACCTTCGCCCAAGAGGACGGCGGCGGGATCGCCATCACCGGTACCTTCGGTGAAGGCCCGGATACCTTCAGCCCGATCTACTGTACCGGGACGGACTGTGCCGACCTTGTTGGGTTTATGTACCTGGGCTTGATCAATGTGGACCCGGCTACCGGGACCATCGAGCCGGGCTTGGAATCTGCCCTGGCCGAAAGCTGGGAAGTTTCCGAGGATAACCTGACGTATACCTTTACCCTCCGTGACCGTTA
>DAOTUA010000023.1:0-7310 GCA_034437355.1 Anaerolineae bacterium
AGGAAATGAGTTGTGACAACTATTTTTGTGAAAATCTCCGATTTTCACAGCTAAAATTTTGGTCAAGCTTTTGCAAAAGCTTGTGGGGGTTCGGGGGTGAAACCCCTGAGTAGTTACAAAAAAGGTAAGTTTTGGTCAATCTTTTGAAAAAGATTGGCAGAGTTTGGGATGCAATCCCAAGCTACGCTACTAGAAAAATTTGAACCGATTGCCCTGTGTCCCAAGCCGACCTTTGCACTTCTGGGTAAATCGGGTCATTATAAGGGGGGCAGGGCTAATCCGGTGGAGCAAAGAGTACAAACGATGATAGAAACACGCACAATCAAAGGCTACGAACTACGAAAGGAATTGGGACGGGGTGGCAACGGGGCCGTTTACCTGGCACATCAGGCCAGCATAGAGCGCGATGTCGCGATGAAGGTCATCCTGCCACAGTACGCCAACCAACCCGATTTTATCCGGCGCTTTGAGGTCGAAGCGCAACTCGTCGCACGGTTGGAACACCCTTTCATTGTGCCGCTGTTCGACTATTGGCGCGATCCCGATGGCGCGTTCTTGGTGATGCGCTGGATACGCGGCGGCAGCCTGCTCGATGCCCTCCATCAGCGTAAGATGATCCCCCTACCAGAAACCTACGCCTACCTGAAGCAGATCGGCGCGGCGCTAGCGTTGGCCCACCGCAACGGCGTTGTTCACCGCGATCTAAAGCCGGGCAATATCTTGCTGGATGAGGACCAGAACGCCTACCTGACCGATTTCGGTATCGCCCATGTGCAGGGCCGCCAAGGTGGGGAAGACGAACAAGCAGCCGTCATCGGGTCGCCGGGCTATCTTTCGCCAGAGCAGATCACCAATCAGCCCGTAACTGGGCGCTCGGACCTGTACAGCCTGGGGATCATGACGTATGAGATGCTAACCGGCCATCACCCCTACCGCAAAGAAGGCGAGTCGCTTTCCAACCTGCTATTAAGCCACATCCAAGAACCGCTGCCGTCTGTATTTGAGTTCGGCGAAAATGCGGACCTGCCGTCGCAGGTCGAGGAAGTGCTAAGAAAAGCCACCGCCAAAGACCCAGACGACCGCTACCAGGATGTCCCCGCTTTCGTGAGCGCGTTGCATGGGGTGCTTAGCGGGGGGGATGGCTCACAGGCCGTTGAAAGTGTCGCCATCAGCAACTTACCGATCGAAAACCCCTATAAAGGCCTACGCGCCTTCAATGAAGCGGACGCCGGCGATTTCTACGGGCGCGAACAGCTTGTTGGCGAGCTAATCGGGCATTTTCAGCAGCCGGATAACCGCTTCCTGGCCGTCGTTGGCCCCAGTGGTAGCGGCAAGTCAAGCGTGATCCGGGCCGGGCTGATCCCGGCGTTACGCAGTGGCACGCTGGCCGGCAGCGATAACTGGTTCTATGCCGATATGGTGCCGGCCACCAACCCGATCCAACAACTCGCCAGCACGCTAGAAAGTATCGCGGTCGATGGCATCCCGGACTTATACGCGCATCTTCTCTCCGACCGAGACGCGCTGCGCCAGGCGGTTGATCAACTATTACACGGCACCGATAGCGAGTTGGTTTTGCTCATCGATCAGTTTGAGGAGGTGTTCACGCTTGGCCAAAGCGAAACCATCCGCGAACAATTCTTGGCGTTGATCTACACTGCCGTCACCACCCCCGGATCGCGGCTGCGTGTGTTGGTCACACTACGGGCCGACTTTTACGACCGCCCGCTGTTGTACAGCGAGTTCGGCGGGTTGGTGCAACGCTATACGCGGGTCGTATTACCTTTGAGCCCATCCGAGATCGAACGGGCGGTGACCATGCCAGCCAAGCGGGTCGGGGTACAGGTCGATACCGACCTGATCGCGGCGATCATTGACGACGTTCGCGAAGAACCTGGGGCGCTCCCGTTGTTGCAGTACGCCCTGACCGAACTGTTTGAGATGCGCCAGGACAACCGCCTGACGTTGAACGCCTACGAGGAAAGCGGCGGTGTGGTCGGCGCACTGGCACGGCGGGCGGAGCAAGTCTATATCAAAGTGCCGGGTCGCTTCCAACCGCTAGTGCGTCAGTTGTTCTTACGGCTGATAACTTTGGGCGAAGGCCGCGAGGACACGCGCCGGCGGGTGGCGCTCTCCGAGTTGCGCTCGATCACCAGAGATCGCGATAACCTGGATAAAATCCTGGACGCCTTCGGTAAGTTCCGGCTGTTGACGTTTGATCGCGACCCCGATACCCGCGAACCGATGGTCGAAGTCGCCCACGAAGCCCTGATCCGCGAGTGGAGCCGTCTCAAAGAATGGCTGGAGACCATGCGCGACGACATCCGACTGCAACGGGTATTAGCTGCCAGTTCTACCGAATGGATCAACGCCAACCGCGATCACAGCTACCTAATCCGTGGCGGTCAACTGGCGCAATATGAGGAATGGTACCAGAAAACCGACATCGCCCTAACTGAACAGGAACAGGAGTTTATCCAAACCAGCCTGACCCAACGCCAGCGCGAACGCAACCGCGAAGCCGCCCAACGCCGGCGCGAAACACGCCAACGGCGATGGTTAGCGGTGTTATCGGCGGTGGCGGCGGGCGTGGCGATGGTCGCCATTGGTACCGCGATCTGGGCTTTTACCCAGCAGGCCGTTGCCCAACAAGAACGCCAGCTCGCGCAGTCCGCACGGGCCACCAGCGACGCGCAGGCTATCCGAGCAGAAAACGCGGTTGCCACCGCGACTATCGCGCTTGGGCAGGCGGAAGTCCGTGCTAACGAGTTGCAGAGCATCGCGCTATTGAGCAACGCACAAACCGCCCAAGAGACCAACCCGGCCCTAACGTTGGCGCTGGCAGTGGCGGCTAACCGTATCCCCAATGCGCCACGACAAGCCCTACAGACGCTCTATCAGTTGGCCTACAGGCCGGGGCCGCGGGCGTTACTCGGCCAGCACGACGGCGCGATATTCGCGCTTGCCAGCCACGAGAACCGGGTGGCTTCCGGTGGAGAAGATGATCTGATCCGCTTGTGGGATCGTGACACCGGTGAGGCGCTCGGCACACTAGACGGGCACACCGACGATGTTCTATCGTTAGATTGGAGCCGCCGTGGGGAAATGTTGTTATCGGGTGCGGCGGATAAGCTGCTATTGGTGTGGGATGCCGACACCACCACATTACAACAGACTTTAACCGGGCATACCGGGGCGGTGCAATCGGTTGCGCTCAACCGCGATGCCAGCCGCGCTGTTTCCGGTGGGGATGACCGCCGCGTGATTATCTGGGACCTGGCAGCCGGCGAGCCACGCCACGAGCTAACCGGGCATACGGGCCGGGTGCGGGCGGTGGCCTTCGCCCCAGACGACAGCACCGTACTTTCTGGCGGGGCGGATAACACGATCTATATGTGGGATGCGCAAAGCGGCCAGCGCCTAATGGAACTCACCGGGCATAATGCTACCGTCACCGCCATAACCTACCTGAACCGCCGGTCCGCTGTGAGTGGGGACGGTAGCGGGCGGGTTATCATCTGGGACCTGGAAAGCGGCTTAGCGCGGCGCGTGGTCAGTGGGCATGAGGGGGCCATCTGGGATTTTGCCACGTTAGACGGCGGCGAATTTTTGTCCGCTAGTGGCGCGGCGAGCAATACCGATAGTTCGGTCGAATTTGGCGAGATCAAACGCTGGCGCGGCTCAAACGGCATCGTGATCGACACCTACCGGGCGCATCAGGGCCGCATCCGGGCCATTCTCGCGCCGGGCGATGGCGATACCATGATTTCGGCTGGTACAGATGGGATTGTGCTAACCTGGGATGCAACCGAGAATAGCGGCGAGCTTCAGCGATACGCAGAGGGAACCGGCGCGGTCGGGGTGGCAACGGACCCCACGACGGACCGCTTATTCACCAGTGGCGGCTTACTCTCTCCGGCGGATATGACCGCTGTCACCAGCGACGGCGCGGTTTCCGTGTGGGATACCGCTACACAAATTGAACTCGCGCTGCTCAATGGGCATGATAATGTGGTGCGGGTGCTGGCACTACGACCCGGCGGCGATCAGTTGCTCACGGCGGGGGACGATAGCCGCCTGCTGCTGTGGGATGTCGGGACCGGGGAGATCGTGCGGGAGTTCGTCGCCCACGAGGACGGTATCTGGGGGCTGTCAGTCAAGGCAGATGGCACCCAGGCCGCCACCGCCGGGTTAGATGGCCGGGTGATCGTATGGGATATTGCCTCCGGCGAGCCTATCACGACGATCACCGGGTACGGCCCGGCGCGGGATGTCGCCTTCCACCCGACCGCTTCCCAGCTGGCGTTCGCTGCGGATCGGGTGGTGATCTGGGATTTAGACGCCGATGTCGAACTCGTCACCTATGATACCGACGACACCGGCGCGGCAAGTGTGGCCTACCACCCCACAAGCGGGGAACTCGCCTTTGCTGCCACCGGATCAACAGCAGGCATCCTGAGTGATGACGGAACACGCATCACCCGCTTGGATGCCGCCGCCGACCTCAACCGCATACGCTATAGCCCAGATGGGCGGCTCTTGGCGACCAGTTCCATGCAGGGCGTGCAACTATGGGATGCTGCCACCGGTAACGATCTGTTTTACTTTACCGACCGCACCCCCGCCTGGGAGGTCGTTTTCAGTGCGGATGGGGCCTATTTGTGGGCGGCGTCACAGGATGGCAACGTGCGGCAATACCCGGTGGCGGGCGCATCTCTGGCGGATTGGACCGAGGCAAACCGCTACTTACAGCCGCTTTCTTGTGAGCAGCAAGCCGAATATCGTGTTCCGCTGGATGCGGACTGCGAGCGTTAGTTGGTTTGTTGCGATAGCCAACTATAGGCGGCATAATAGAGGCGTATCTAACCATCTCACAGGGAATCGCGCTTATGACAGTCATTGATCGAGAGTTGTTCAAAAAAATATCGACCGTTTTCACGACCGCCTTTAACGATGACAACAACCGCCGCCCGACCCTCTCCGCCGCTTTCCGAGATGCCCCGCAGCTAATGAGCCTGATCAGTTTTACGGGGGCGGGGCATGTGTTCGCCACCAATCTGATCACCAAGCTAGAGAACTTCGGCAGTATCAATCATCGCCATTCGATCTTGTATGCGCTGGATGAGATCGAAGACCGGGGGTTGGCCAATAAACACGCTACGCTGATCGCAGAGATTCGGCGGGCGTTCGGGGATAGCGGTTCATCCCCAAACCCATCACCCGACCCCACCCAACCGCCAGTGAATGGGCAAACCTACAAGATAAACCAGGTCAACGGCGAGAACATCAATATCGGCGGTGAGATGAACATCTACGTTTACGGCAATGCGCCGGGCGTCCCGCCGCCGCCACAACCCCCGGATAACCCCACCGAGAACGCCGAACCACCGCCGCCCCCAACCCGTGATCAGATATTTATCAGCTACAGCCACCGAGAAACCGAATGGCTGCACGAATTGATGCTCAGCCTCAAGCCACGGATGCGCCAGGGGGCGATCAGCGTGTGGAATGACGAAACATTGGAAGCCGGGGATCGCTGGCGCGAAAAGATCAATCGGGCGTTGGCGTCGGCGCGGGTGGGGGTCTTGTTGGTTAGCCGCCACTTCTTGGCGTCCGATTTTATCATGCGCAAAGAGTGGCCCACCATCAAGCAGGCCGCCGATCGTAAAGCGTTACGGATTATCTGGGTTCCGGTCACGTATAGCTCGGTGACAGAAACCGATATTGCCGAGTATCAGGTGGCAGGCCGCCCCATCCTTAGCCCATCGAATACGCTTGACAAACTCACCGAAGCGGAGAAAAACGAGGCGCTAGAGTTGGTCGCCAGAGATATTGTAAAGGCTTACAACGCTTTCGATGATAACTAACCGCCAGCGTAGCGGCTTGATCGTGTTCGGTGGTATGTTGGGGGCGCTGCTGGTGCTTGGGGTGTGGTGGGCGTTTTTGCGCCCCCCACCGTGCGAGCCAAACGAGTATACCGGGACGATGTTGGGGTATCTCGCCGCCTACCGCGAACCGTGCGCCGTCTTCACATGGGACCCACGCGACCCCGGCTATCCGCAGCATACGATCCGCTACAACAATTTCGGGATGCACGACGAAATCACCACCTTTGCGAAGCCTGACGGCCTCACCCGGATTTTGATCCTGGGCGATTCTTACCCGCAGGGCTTGCAGGTCCCGCGTGAACAGGGCTTCCCGGATTTGCTAGAAACCCGGTTAAACGACGAGGGTAACGGGCGCTACGAGGTGGTCAACCTGGCAATAGATACTATCGGCACCGATCGAATGTTGATGATGTATGCGCTGGTCGGGTATCGCTTCGAGGCGGACCTGGTGCTGCTGGTCACCTATGTCGGCAACGACATTCAGAACAACAGCATCGAACTGGCGGCGCTGCGCAACGAAGGGTATCAGCCGCGCCCGTTCTTCAAGTTAGACGAGGCCGATAACCTGCGCCTGTTCAACTGGACGGGTACATTCCCGGAGGGGGACGCCCCGGCCCTGAGTTGGCTGCGGCGGGCACGAGTTTCCAGGGCGTACCCGGTCGAACTGCCGTCAACGCCCGCCATCCTCAACCCGGCCCCCTACACATTGGCCTACCCGGTGCAGCTTGGGCTATACCTGCCGCCGGATGACCTGTGGCGCGAGGCATGGGCCATCAGCGGGGCGATTCTGTCGCAATTTGCGGGCCTGGCCCCGGCCCAGGGCAGCGAACTCGGCGTGGTGGTGATACCGGATCGGCGGGCGGTCCATCCGGCAGACTACGACGCTACTCGTCGCGCCTACCCGATTGTCGGTGCGTTCGACGCGCAAGCGCCCGTCTTGCAGACGGTGGAGCAGGCACAGGCGGCGGGCATCCCCACGTTTAACGCGCTCCCAACGCTAAGCATCATCGACCGGGCCGGGGGGCGGGCTTACCTGCCGTTAGATGGGCACCTATCCCCGGAGGGCCACCGCGCCCTGGCCGATGCGTTATTCCGGTGGTTGCGAGCAACGTACCCCGCATTGTGAAAATACCCCGGCGTGCTATACTGTCAAAAAGCTAACTGCTCAGGGGTTTCACCCCCGAACCCCCACAAGCTTTTGCAAAAGCTTGACCAAAACTTTAGCTGTGAAAATCTTAGATTTTCACAAAAAATAGTTGTTACAACTCAGGTACTTCGCTTGAACACACCCAGATTAGAGAAGGGTGAACATGACCGAAGGTGGTAAAACCCCCCCCCTCCCGCCGCTTTAGCGGCGATAGTGGGGGAGGGGTGGCGCTTTAGCGCCGGGGTGGGGGGCAGACTGAGTAGTTACCAAAAAGG
>DAOTUA010000024.1:0-10167 GCA_034437355.1 Anaerolineae bacterium
TGCCGGGGTGGGAGGCAAAATCGGGAGAACGTAATCGCCCCCCCACCACTGCCCAGGGATTTTGCATATGCCAGTGATGGCAAATCATTTCTGTTGGGGTTCCACCCCAAACCCGTCGCTTTTTGAAAAAAGTGAACAAAAACTTGCCATTTTGATTTAAGATAGTTCTCTTGATCGCTTTCTTTCAATGAAACTGACTGGCCCTAACCCTGATGCAGACCTCCCACACCTTCACAGAGAATTCTTTTGAACTACGTTTGGCCTTGTTAGGAGGGGCTGTCCTCAGCTTTTATACGGCGGCTCTGTTGGTGGTTGGGTTCCAGGTTAGTGTAGCGGCGGGGTGGTTAGGGGTAGCGGCGGGGGTCCTGTTGTTGGCGACTGGCTTGCTAATGGCTACGTTTCAACGGGATATCCCGCAGCGGGCCGGGTGGGGGGTGCTACTGTCGGTCATCGTTTATGTGCTGGTGCAACAGCAATTTATCCTCGTTAACCGACTTCCGTTGTTTAATGACCAGCACACCGACAACGAAATGATCGCGGAATATTCTGTCGAATTACTCAAGGCTGGGCAAAACCCGTATACCTTCAACTTTACGGATATGCTGCGTGTCAACCGAGATAGCATTAGCTTTACCCCCTGGTTAGATGGATCGCCTCAGTTTCGTTACACTTACCCGATTTTTCCGTCGCTGTTGCTACTCGCCTTTGATTTTCTTGCCCCGCTAGACTTTCGCGAGGCGGGATTAGTGCGTTCGTTTATTGTATTCAATCATCTGGTGTTGCTTACGGTGGTTTATCTGTGCCTACCCCGTAAGGTGGCGGCGCTGGCGTTGGTGGTGTTTGCCCTGCTAGATATTGTGCGTGTGCAGTCCATGTTTGGTACGCAGGATATGGTCAGCAGTTTGTTGTTAGTATTGATGATCCTCGGCTGGCGGCGTCCGATAGTACGGGCGGTTTTATTCGGGCTGGCATCTACCTACCGCCAACAGCCATGGTTCATTGGCCCGTTTTTGCTGGTGCTGTTGAGTGCCGAAGCCGAAGATTTGCGCACCTACCTGCGGGTGGTGGCTCGCTTTTTGGTGATTAGTATTGGGACCGTCTTGGCGATTAATCTACCGTTTATCCTGTGGGGGCCGCTACACTGGTTAGAGGGGGCGCTGGAACCTCTCTACGCCGATTTTGACGTGCAAAGTGAGGGGATCAGCTTACTCTGGCGCTACAGCCTGTTGAATGTCCCCAAGAGCTTTTTCACCGTGTTGCAATACAGTATCTATGCGTGGTTTTTAGCACTGTATATCATTTACCGACGTTGGGCGGGCCAAGCCTTCTGGATGATCCCGGCTCTATTTTTCTGGTTTTATTACCGCAGCCTCAGTAATTACTGGCTTTACTGGGTGCCGCCATTACTGGTTGCCACTTTCACCACGACCTTACCGCGCTGGGACAACATCCCCCGCCGGGGGCCGTGGCCTTTCATCATCGCAACCGCAATTTTGTTAACTGTGAATAGTGCGAGTGCTGCTGCATGGGTCCGGCTCCAGCCAGCTTTAACCGCCACCGTTCAAACTCCGCTTGGGTTGCATGTCTGGGATACTCCGCTGATTCGTCAGCTTACACTAGACCTCACCAACCATAGCAACGCGCCACTCACGCCGCGTTTTGCCGTCCAGCGTGATCGCAACCTGCTAGCCCGCCCCTGGGCCACGCTAGTAGGCCCACTTACACTGGCTCCCGGCGAAAGTGGAACTTATACCATCGACGCCCGCGATGTTTTTCACAGTATGTTACCCGTAGCAGAAGGTGGCGCTGTTGTTATTACCGATGCCAACGGTAACTATGCCCTGCGAACTGTCTTAGCTATCCCACCGGACCCACGCTATGCCCCCCATACCCCGGTTACCTATACCGATTTTGGTTATAAGGTCGGGGAACAACCCGCCAACTGGCGCATTAACGCGACTCGCGCTGTACCGATAATCTATACCTATGAGACCATCGCTAGCGGGACAGCCGTTCGTATCAATTTCCCGCGTCGCGATGACCTCACAACCCTGTTTTTGGCGCGGCGCTTTCCGATGTCGGATACGTTAACGCTCTGGGTAGACCGACCGCCAGATAAACAAAGTGGGGTTATCATTGCGGATGGCCTTCATCAAATTTGGGTACGGTTTGGCGACGAACCGTTTATCAACCGGGTTGGGCATTTCGGCTATATTGTGCATCCGGTCCCGGCGGAGGGGTGGCAAGCGGTTTCCTTGGATATAGCGGATATGTACAAACAGTTAGAATATACACCGCCGCAGGTATGCCGTTTGAACAATTGCGGTGGACATCACTTGCCACTGATAGAAATTACGCTGTTTACTTCTGGGACTGCTGGTTTCGGTCCGTTAACGTTGCCATCATCACCCGATACGCCCGACAATGCGTTGCGCTTCCCAGATCAGTACGCGCTATGGCATGGACGTGTGTTACGGCAACAAGGCGATCTCACTGCTGCCAACCGGGTCCTAAGCGGGGTTACGCCTCCCACCGCAGACACAGCCTACGAACTGACTTTGATTTACATCGCATTGCAGGATTATTCTCGTGCCAGCAGTAGCTTAGAAACTGCGATTGAATCCGGCTACCCACTTACACCACGAATCGCGCTATGGCGTGGGTTATTGGCTTATTGTCAGGTCGCATCGTGTCAATGGGATGGCATAGATGACAACCGACAGCCATGATCCCCGACCTGCACACGGCCCACCGCCGTCCGTAACGACTCCGGTAGAGATAGAATGCCGTGGGGTGAAACCCCTGAGCAGTTACTCCCTTTACGCCTCGCCATGCCGGATAAGATATTGCCCATTACCTTTGACGGCATCTTTACCTATATGTAGGCTTTGCCCCCATAGCAGCCAGGGGTAGAAGTCGTTTAAGTCGCCTTTAAGGGTAAACGTGCCGATCAAGCCGCTAATTGGTGTGATTCCTTGTTTGCGACGGCTACCGCTGACCACTTCGGCCCACTTGGTTTGATTGTCGGTGACAATTAGAGACTTGGCCTGTTCAGTAAGGTTCAAATAGGCGGCCTTCCATTGTGTTACATCGACCGATGTTCGGCTGTAGTAGGTTGTAAGCTGTTGGCAGCGTTCGACCAGCCGAGCGATAAAGACAACGGGGTCGATGTGTTTGAGTAATTTCCCCCCCTGGATCAAGCGCGTCGGGGTTCGTAAATGAATACAAATGTTATTGATGTCGGAGGGTGTTTCGGCTAATACGCGGGATGTTGTCATCTGCATTCGTGGCGATTTCACGCGCTGTCCGTCTAAGAGTGGCCGATAAGCATTAAGCAGCACGTCATGTTCTTCAATGTTAACCAATTCAAAGCGACCTTTGCCTGTGCCGATCCCGACCTTGCCCATCTGAATCCCACCTTGTAACAGATATGGCAGCAGTTTTTCTGCTTCACCGACCAACCCGAACCCGAACTGGAAGGTTTCGCCGGGGTGGTAGATGCGTGCCGGGGGGGGTTGGATCGTTAATGGACGTGGGATATTTTCGCCGCGTTGCCCTTTACGGTCGGTTTGAGCCAACATCCAACAAACTGGGCATGTTTTCTGGTGATCGGGTAGATCGTCGTGCGGGCAGAAGCGATCCGATAATACCGTGTAGAGTGCGCCCCTTAGTGCGGAGCCGGGTTGCCCGTGAAGCCGAATCCGTTGGGTAGCGCGTGCTGTAAAGCGTAAGTGACAGACGGATAGCCCCTGCATAAGGTCCGTAATTGTGGGGATAACATCGGTCATTGGTCGGTGTCTCTTTCTGGATATTGTAATCCGCTTGTAGATGTGTACGGCATGGTTTGGTGGTTAGCACAGTAAAGCGGTGGCTTGGCTTTATCGTTGTGTAACACAAGCAGGGCATTGTTTCTGAAGGTATGAAAAGCGCCCCAACTGATATTCACGAGTAACTCGCTGGCTTCGATATACCGTCCCTGTTCGATCAGATTGTCGTAATCTGTTAGGCATGTTTCAGGGAGTATTTGCGTTCCGTCAAACAGTTTATAGAATTCGTCCTCCGCGATCCGGTCGGATTCGTAGGGCTGTATCGTCCCTAAAATGTGATGACGAAACTGTTGAGCATTGGTTTCATAGGTTGTGCGCCAGGTTTCACGCATTGCGGATGTGAACATCTCAGCGAGCATCGCCTCCACCTGCCCCTCATCAATCGGCTGATTATCGTGCGGCTCTAACACCGCTAGCGAGCGTTCGATATAATCCAGCGCATACGGTTTGCCTTGGTCGATAATGTGGCGTGTGACGTGAACCGGGCACAGTGTTTTTGCCTGGTTGCGCCCTCGGTTGACACGCCCGAACCGCTGTAGCAGCGCATCGAGTGGGGCAGGTTCGGTATAGAGCGTGTCGAAGTCGATATTGAGAGAAACCTCAATAACCTGTGTTGCTACAAATACGGTTGGCGTGCGGGCCTGTTCCCCGACACCGACACGCCGCATGAGCTGTGTTTCACGCTGGCGACGGTCGCGCATATTAAAGCGCCCATGTAGTAGCATCAGGTCGTTATCATTGCGCGGTTTCATAGCAGCACTCAGTGCATCAAAAATGGTTTGTGCATGGGCGACAGTATTACAACACACCAGCACGGATTCGCCTTGTTGCCACCGCTGGACGATTTCGTCGCGGTAATCTGTGAGCGTTCCATTTAGTAAGTGCAGGGTATGGCGTTGAAAGTCTGAATAGAGTTCTGGTTTACGGATAATCTCGATACCGTGTAGCGCGGCGGTGAGTTGGTCACGTACTAACGGTGGGAGCGTGGCGGTCATGATGAAGAAGCGAGCGTTGAGGTTATCTGCCAGCCAACGGATCATCTCTACGATAAGCGCCAACCGCTTTGGTTCGTAGGCGTGAATCTCATCGAAGATAAAGACGGCCCCGGCAAAGTCAACTATCATCGACTCGTAAGCGCGTAGTTGGTAGGCGGCTTTGAGCATCTGGTAGGGGCTAAAGACTTTAACCGGGTAGGCGTTGAGGTCCGCACGGTTGTTGTGTGCTTTGGCGGCGTTCACAGCGGCTTTAGCTGCTAGGCCGCTGTCGGCATCCATATGATCGCGGTAGATTTTCAAGGCGGCACGGCTGTGCTGGATGGCAACAACATCGTTATCCGATGGGTTTTCGATGCCGTAGTATTTGTTTGCAAGCCGATCTTGCATGGCGTTCATGCTAGCTTGGTATGGTAGGACATAGAACAGCCGCGAGGCATTTTGACGGGCAGCCCATAACATGGCGGCTTCGGTTTTGCCGCTGCTGGTAGGGGCGATCAGGATCACATGGCGGGCGGGGGTGTGGTTGGCGGCGGCCTGATGAGCGCGAAGCGTGAGGCCGGTTAGCGGTTGCATTGCTCGCTGAGGGGTTAGGTCCAGCTTGGGGAGTGGGCCAATACTGGCGGAGGCGGTGCGGTCCGCAGTGAGGATGAGGCCGCGGCCCAGAACACAGTTAAGAATTGTTTGGTTTTCCAAAGGGGTGATGTCGCGGTCTTGTTTGAGGAACCGATTGAGATCGTTAAGCACACTCACAATCCCTTCAACGCGACAAGGTTGTTCGTGGATTGTTATTGGCTCAACGACGGATTCGAGGCCAAGCGAATTGCGCCAACGCGAACCATATTCGCGAACCCAGCGCCAAAGTAGGCGAACATCGGCAGGATCGAATTGTGATACGAGAAAATCCAATCTTGCGTTTGCGCCGTTATCATGTTGCCGTGTGGGGCGATACTTGTTCATGATGGCGTAGCCTGGTTTGCCGTAAAGGTCGCGATGGTGGCTGGCGATGATCCCGCTAACAGCGATTCGGTCGGGATGGCCGGATGGGAATATGCCATCTAAAAAAGCAAGCGATAAGACTTCATGCCGATGTCGTCCGGCGCTCCATTGTATGGCATCCGGGCTTTTTTTTCTGTCATCATCATCGGATAAGCGATCCTGAAAGCCGCTGGCGGCCTTGCCGAAGTCATGTAAAAAGCACCCCCAAAACAGCTGATGCCACAGCCGTTCATCTCCGATGTGGTCGGTTAGATCGGGTTGTAGAACAAACTGATCCGCCAACCGACGTAAGACCTGCCAGGTATGTAAGGCAAGCGTATCTTGGGTGCCGGGGGTACGACTACGAGACAGGCTCTTTGCTTTGAGGTGATCTAGATAAGCTGGCGTTAAAGCGGGTGCCAGCTCATCTGTGAGATTAGGCCCATTCATGCCAGATTATACCCCGGTAAACGTCGGCCCGGTCTGGGTGTGGCTCTGATGGGTCTATCCATATGTTGAAATCGTCTCTCATGGTGAAGGTGTCGTCGGGGTAGACGATGGGCCGGGGGGTATCCGGCAGGATTGCATATTGATTCCAGAATGCCTCTCGCTTTTCGTTGATATACTGAGGCATATTGACGGCATACGACCGACCGCCGATCTCGGCGGAATCCGTGAGGGCAAGCAGGGTGCCGGCATAATAGGCGCGTTTATCCGGGCGCAACGTTATTGGTTGTACCCGTGTGATGATCATCAGGTCTTGTGAGCGCCCAAGCGTGACGGCGTAGCGTGGCGAGCGATAGGCCGATGCTAGCGATTGGAGATCAATTACATGGGGACGCCGCACAGCAAGATAGAGTGTCAGCCGGGGGCGATAGAGCAATTCACGCTCAAAGGGGTTCATTTTGGGTTTTTTTCCGAAAAAATGTAGATGTTCGTAATCCGTAAACTTGGTTTGATAACGGAAGTGGATCGCGAATTGTAAAGCATCTGGCTCGATAAAATACCCTAATACACTGCAAAGTTGCCCATAGAGTGTTGCGGGGGGCGGCATCTCGTAGGTTGGATGCACGCCCTGGGCAAAGTGCGGGTAGCGAAAAGAAGTCATGTCACCTTCCAGAATGACTTTTAACGCATCCATCGTATTTATTCTAACCAATTGGGGTTAGCGGCGATGTCTGAGGCTAGCTTATTCAGTGTGTGTCGTGGGTGTTGCACATTGATTTCTAGCGTATCGAGAATGGGCTGTGAACTATCCATGTAACCCTGGGCACGCCCAATATAAACCGGAGACAGAATCTCATCACCGAATACCTCGCCAGCTTCACGTAGGGCGGCTTCATGGATCATCGGGTTATTTTGGTTGTCGGTTGTGATCACATTGGCGAATATATTATTCCCCCCGCGTGTGATAGCGGCGATAACAAAAACCGGGGTCACATCAGTATAATGAAGCGTTTGATTGGCCCCCCCTTCGATCCGTGCCATCCCTTGTAGCAGCGTTTCGATCCGTTGAAGGCGTATATCTGTTGGGAGGCGGTATGTCTCTGGGTCATCCCGAAAGTAATACCCGGCTTCGTGGGCAGCTTCGCGCTGTTGTTTGGTGAGGTTCTGGTAACCCGTGCGAAATTGGCTCGTGAACGTCCCGGCGGCATTGAGGTCTAGCGAGAACAACCCGCGTAGCGCCGTCATATAGAATTCGTGTTGGTGCAACACGACACCTTGTTTATCGCCTTCGCCTTTTTGAACGCGAGCCATAACGCCGAAGTCGTTCGTCAATTGCGCTGGGGCAATGGATACCAGGGTACTCGTTCGCAATGGTGAGACGCGGGTGGTTGTTCCCTCGGAGACCGCACGCATGTAACCGAAAAGGTCGTCATCAGCATACCGAATCGGGTCGCCTTCGGTATAGGCCTGCTGCTTGCCCTTGCCGGTGTAGACGGGTGACGCTTGCCAACCCTCGGATTTCTCAAGCGTTGTTCGTAGCCAGTATCGGTAAGATTGGGCTGATACATACGGGAACACTTGCGCGCCCTCTCGCGTATAATTACGAATCGCTTTCACCTTCGCGCCGGTGCCGTCGCCCTGGCCATTATTGAGGGCGCTAGCCTTTGCATCTATCAGAAATAACCCAGTTATAAATGCCATTAGTTTTCTACCTCCTGTTCGTAAGGATATTCGGGGCTGGTGCCGTCCATGTTATAACCGTGCCCGTGTAGGGTGTCGAAGATCACCATGACGATCAGATCGCGGGCAAGCATCAGGTCGGCATAACTCATATTTGGTTGTTCAAGTGCCAGCAGAATCCGATCAACGTCAATTAGCAAATCGGTATTGCCATGCGCGGAGTAATCCTCGCGTGCGTTGTTCAAATGGGAGCGTAGGTCGCGGCTCCCTTTGGCCTTCTTAATTTTGTGATATAGCGACCAACTCACCGAGCCATCGCTATTGCGGTTATATTGTTCGATATAATGTGCGAGGCGTTCACCGATGTAACGGTAGGCCTCCACTTGTGTTCGCTGCATATTCAGCACCCTTTCTAGAAAAAGTTGAACAAGTTCCCAACTCCCGCCAGCCATAAGCAGACGTGCAACACGCGGCGCATTGGCGGGCAGGTCGAACAACGCCTCATAAAGCCGGTTGCGCCAGCGACGGGTGTTGTCTGGTGTTGGGGGGAGTTGGCGTTCTTTGCGGGGTTTATCCCACCCGATGTTAACGGCACGTTCCCAGGCATCCGGCAGGTCGATCACGGCCCGATTAACGAAATTGAGCGCGGCATTATCTAACGCTACCACATCAATAGTTGGGGATGGCCCATAGTTGCTAAAGTAATAACCCGTGACGTTTGCGAGTTCGGCATCCTGATTAATATCTAGCATTCGTTGACGCGCATCGAGCAGCACATCAACATAACGGGACCGTTGGTAGCTGCCGTGTGAAGGCATGTTGCCATCTTTTTTGCCGGGGGACATCATGCTAATCGAAAAGCGATAGTCTTTGAGGGCTTCGCCCGCAAGATAGCGCATATAACGGGCCGGGACGCGATCCGAGGGACGCACAAGCTGATGAAACGCCATCAGATGCCCGACCTTGAAGCACCCAAGCGGCATAGCGTGGATGCTAAGCAAGGCTAGCCCACTCACCGGAAGGCCCTCCGTACCCCGTCCGCCAAAATTACGGATTTGCTCACCGTTTATCAGCGGGATATGCTGGCGATAGGCTGTTTCCGAAGCGGCAAGCTCGGCAAAGAAAGTGCAACGTGTGTCATCTGCTGCAGCCGGGCGGTCTTGATAGAAACAATAGAGCAGGTGATCGGCATAGTCTTCTCGTTGCTCGACTTTCTTGGCATGTTGGACAAAGTGCGAATTGGTAAAGATAACCGTCAGAAACTTCCGGACGGGTTTATAGTGTGTGTAATAGTCGCGGATCTCATCCGCTGCTTGTTTCAGGTCCTCGGTTACAAGCTCGCCAGGGTCGCGCTTATTGGTCATCGCGCAGATTGTAGCAAGCCCCACATCCACAAACGGATGCCCGGTATAGGTTAGGGTAAAGGTTGATTCGGATTCCATCGTGCCACCTCCTTTCTGCAAAATTTCATTGATAGTACCCCTAAGTAAATAATATGACAACAAACTTTGTGGATGTAATAGACACCCCTGCTTCATTTGTAAGTCATGCCTTAGTCGTGATACTGATCGGCTGCTTTTCGTAACTCCGCTGCGACCTCACGCCGCAGTTGCAGCGGTTCTAGCACTTCGACCCCTGCGCCCCAGCTGTAAATCCAATGTTTAACCTCGCGTAAGGCTGCCACTTGTGCCGACCATATCAGCGATCCGTCCGGCTGGCGCTCTTTGTGTTCCACCTCGATATAAACCGATTCCTCAACCCGATGCGCTTTTTCTGGAGAAAAGCGCAAGACGACCTGTTGCAACGGATGCTTCTCATCTGCCATCCACACACCGAGCGCATGACGAATGAGGTGATCAATATCCAACTCGGCGCGTGGCTCGAATACGTCCATTGTTAGGATTGCTCGTTGAATACGGTCGATTTTGAACTGGCGGATTGCGTTTCGCTCACGGCTCCAGGCGATGATGTAAACACCGTCACCACCGGGCATGGGTTCAAATAAGTAGATTTCGCTGGTGTGTCGGTCGGCTTGGGTTTGACCCGGTTTCAGGTAGTCAATCAATACGACCCGGCAACCTGTCCAGCCGTCTAGTAGTGTCTGCCAGATGTTTTCGTATTGGTCATCCGCCGCGTGATACTGTTTCAACATATCTGCGGCACCGGCTAAGTTTTCGCGCAGGTCCTCTCGTACCAACACCCCGATCACTTTTCGGATGGCGCTTGTCATAAAAGTTGGCGCT
>DAOTUA010000025.1:0-3028 GCA_034437355.1 Anaerolineae bacterium
GGAGGGTCGCTGTGCCCTCCCGCCGACACCAATGGGAGTCCACAGAGGGACTCCCCTACAAGGGCTTATGGTGGACCAATGTCTCGGTATTTGGTTATGCAACTATTTTTTCAATCCACAATCACCCCACACACCCCCCACTCCTTTTTCCAGAAAAAGTGGACAAAAAGCGTCCATTTTGATTGAAAATAGCCCCCTTATCGCTTTTCCGGCTGTGCTAAGACCTCCGCCGCTACAGCGCCCATCGTGCGGACCTGTAACCGCCCCGCCGCCCGGTGTTCCCACACCAGCGTTAAAATCTGCTGTAAGGCGTCAAACATCGCATCATCGCTCCCCAGGTTAAACGGATGGAACCACAGATGAAACACGGCCTGCTGCCGGATGGCACGCGCTAGTCCCCGTTCCGCTTGCCGCACCCGTGCCGCCGTCGGAACGCGGCGGCGTACCCCGTCGTAGCTCATCAAGAATTGCGACGCGGGTAAGTTCACCAGCCCATCGGATGCACGCACCGGACGATAAACCGGCGGTAGGGATGCGTTGGCGCGGCTTAGCAGGTGGGCCGGGCGCTGTAGTGCCTTCGGCAGCCACCCATACCAGCTTGGCTGGCTCCCCCGGTACGCGGTGATGCCGTGTTCGCGGAGCAAGTCAGTATAGGCGATCCGGTTCTGTGGGTAGACCAAAGACCGGGGCGGCGTTAGCCCGTGGCGGCGGTGCAGGCCCACGACGGCGGCAAGCTGCCGGGCGAATAGCTCACGGGTGACGCCGGGATCGGTTGCTAACAGGTGGGTGTAAGTATGTGTACCGATCTCTTGTGGGGTGCGGGCAGCCTGGATGATGTCTAGCACCGCCGGCAGATGGAACCACGCCGCCGGGTGCTGGCGGGCGCGGGTGGCATCCGGTGCGGTCGCGAAGCTGTAATGCGGCTGTGGCACCTGCGACGGGTCCCCGAACAACGCACCGACCACCGCCCACGTTGCCGAGATTTCGTAAATGCTGAGCTGACGCACCAAACGCCGCAACAGAGAAGGGTACGCATCGAAGGCTGCCGCCCGCGCTGATAAATTGGCATACGTCCCCCATGCGATCTCGGTATCCAGTGATAAAATGAATGTTGGGGTTGGCATCGGGTCAACACCTCATCTATGACAGCAACGAAACGGAGGGCAAACGCATGACTCAAATTGTACGGTGTCTATCGTGCGATGGCTACGGTTGGCAGGCGGACGACTTCACCGGGCAAGCCAGCGATTGCGCCTGGTGCGGCGGGGCCGGGTATATGTACGCGCTAGAAAATGGGGTTCAGCAACGCATCCCCACTGCGGATTATGCAGCGGTTGCCGACGAACTCGAACGCCTGGAGCAAGAGCGCCTCCGTGAGATGGGTTACACCGGGCAGGCCAAACCCCCCTGGGAACAGGACATTCGGCGCGGTACACGCGGCGGCCTGCCCCCGGACGAGCGCGATTCGTAGCCGGATGAGCGCCTCGCCTTAGCCGTTCGATTCCGAAGACAAGAACCACGCCGGGACCAACGCCAACACGCACGCCACCGCGCCGATCAAACCGAGTTGGGCCAGCACATCCACCGCAATATTAGCGTACACATTGGCATAAACAAACGGGTCTACCGAGGCGGCACTTGTGCCCAGTTCGAGTTCTGCCAGCCGGTTCACCTCTCGGATAGAGTACGTCGTCAACGCGGAGACGCTAATCGTCATCCCGACTAACCGCAACACCAGCACCAACGCGGACGCGATCCCCCGGTCGCGGGTGTCAGCGGCGTTGATCACGCTGGCGCTGATCGGCGCAAACGTCGCGCCCAGCCCGACGCCCACCAGCGCCATCTGCCAGCTAATGTTGGCGTTGCTGATGCCCAGTTCCCACGTCTGCCAGATAAACACAAACCCGACCGCCGCCAGCCCTAACCCGCCGACCGTCACCGGGCGATAGCCGTAACGTTGCGCCAACCACCCGCCCGGAATCGTGGCTATCGCCATCGGCACGGTGAGCGTACTCAGCAACAGCCCCACAGCCAGCGCCGCCTGTCGTAGATCGCTGATGTCCTCCTGGCGCACGTTAACCAGAATCGGCACCGTCACCAGCCCGATCATCAAGCAGAAGCCGACAAACAAATTCGTTAACGACCCGGCGGTAAAGTTGGGCCGTCGCCACAGGCCCAGCGAGATCAACGGGTCTTTTACGCGAGCTTCTACGAAAAAGAACGCGACAAACAACATGAGCGCCGTGATCACGCCGGGGATGGCGTACTGTGGCAGCGATGAAAGGCTGTCAAAATCGGTTGCGCCGCTTGTGTCGATATTTGCGCCAAGGGCCAGGTTCAGCACAATCAATCCACCCACAAGCAGGCCAGTCCCCAGGTAATCGAAGCGCCCGCCGCTTTTCTGTGCCGGGACGTGGCGCAGCCCCCATAGCACCATCGCCAGCGCGAGCAACGTCAGCGGAACGTTCATCCAAAAGAGGCCCTGCCACGGGAGCGTCGCTAGTTCCGGGTTATTGGCGAGAGGCGTCACCGTCTGCCCGATAGACCGGGCAAAGTTGATCGGCACGGGCAGTTGCAAGAAAAGCCCGCCGTACAGGTGGCCTAGCACCCATCCGAGTGTATCCAGCGCCCCGATCATCCCCAGCGGTTGGGCGCGGCGTTCTGGTGGGAACAGGTCACCGACTAAGGCCATGCTCACCGGGACCAGCGCCCCGGCCCCCAACGCTTGCACCACCCGCCCGATGATCACCGCGATCAGGTCGATGGCGGCGGGGTCTGGGCGCTGCCCAAAGCGCCGCAGCAGGCCGTATAGCCAATCCGACGGGGCACCCTGCGCGGTCGCGACCAGCACACTACCCACGATGAAGATCAACAAGCAGGTGACATAAACCGCCTTGCGCCCGATCAGATCGCTGAGCCGCCCGGTAAACGTCAGGCTGACGGTGTAGGCCAGCAGATACCCGCTGACCACCCAGGAAGCGTCATCCAGGTTGGTTTGTAGCGGCAGTTGTAGCTCGATGATTAGCTC
>DAOTUA010000026.1:0-13401 GCA_034437355.1 Anaerolineae bacterium
CCCTAAATCCCCCTCTCCCACAGCTTCGCGGGGAGAGGGGGACTTCTCATCGCGTGATTTAGCCCCTCTCCCAGTGCCAAAGGCACGTTTGGGAGAGGGGTTGGGGTGAGGGCTGAGTAGTTACAAAAAAAGAAGAGAAAAGCATAAAGATAAGCAGAAATCCGCTATTTCACAACAGGCGTATTTATTATCTCCGTTTAGTAAGCTCGGCGCGATGTCCGTTTTGTTTGGATTCACCAACAACCTATCACCCGGTCGGCTGCGAGTTTTCGCCCAGGTCCGCTGGCAGCGTAAATGTGAAAATGCTGCCCCCCTGTGGGTTATCCCGCACCCACACCCGCCCGGCGTGAGCCTCCACCACCAACTTACAAAATGTGAGGCCCAGCCCGACCCCGCCGCGTTTGCCGGCCTGCCCCTTCACCTGGACGAAGCGGTCAAACAGGCGTTCACGGTATTCTAACGGAATCCCTGGCCCACGGTCGATAACGTGGATAGCAACCATGGGCGGGTCGGTGTCCGGGTCCAGGTTGGCTTTTATCTCAACCGCCAGGCCATCCGGGGTATATTTGAGCGCGTTATCGACCATATTTTGCAAGACACGCTCGGTTTTATCGCGGTCTGCCAGCAATAACGGGGTATCCTCCGTCACATGGTTGACCAACTGCACGGCATTTTTTTCTGCTAGGGGTTGTAACTCGGCAAACACATCATCGACTAGCGGCCTCAACGCGAATCTATTGTGATCCAGTTCTAATTTACCACTTTCCATCTTGGCGACATCCAGAATCGACTCTACCCGGTTGGTGAGTTTTTGTAACACCTCATCGGTATTATCCAGCGTATCGTTGACAACGGCGTTGTTCGGGCTGGCTGGGTCCATCACCCGCCGTAAAATACTCAGGCTGGTGGTGATGGCGTTGAGGGGCGTCCGTAAATCGTGGACGATCATCCGGGTCAAGTCATCACGGGTGCGATCCAGATCGCGTTTTTGGGTTTGGTCGTAAAAGGCCATCAACACCCCCATTAACCGCCCATCGTCCGCGTGGATGGCGATCACCTCCCGCTGAATATATCGTTCGTTTGGCCCCGCATGGACGATGTAATGCGTTTCCGGGACCTGTTCCCAGTTTGTTGTGTGCCGCAGCCGGCGCACAAACCGTTCCATCGCTTCCCCGTTATTGAACCCCAACCGGAAAAGCGTCATTTCGTCTTGATCGACCAGCCCGGATAGCGTCTGGTTTACAATCTGCCGGTGGTCCAACCCAATTAAGTTCACCGCCGGGTTTGCCATGATCACCCGCGCCTGTTGGTTCAACAGCACAATGCCCTCAGAGATCGCATCCAGGATCACCTTCAGCCGGTCGCGGGCTTGGGTGACGGTATTAAGCAGGTTATGGTTATCTATCGCGATGGCGGCGTTATTGACCAATTGCACCAAGAAGCCGTTATCTTCTTGGCTGAACGCCCCGGCGGTATGGCTTTCTAGCAGTACGATACCCAAAACATCCCGATCTCGTAGAATGGGCAGCGTCAGTTGGCTGGCGGTATCTGGCATGAATTGGCTGTTGGTGGGGGTCTGTTGATAGGCGACTTCCCCCGTTTGTAACACGCGCCCGGTAACCCCCTGTTGCAACACCGCGATATTGTCGAATGTGCCGGGCGGGTACCCTTGCTGCGCGGTGACAGATAACGCGCCCGATTGCGGATCGTAGAGAGCGACCGCGCCGCGTGGCGCTTCCGTATAGTTCAACACAAACTTGAGCAGAATATGGCTTAGCTCCGTATTATTGCCAGAGGCGCTGGTTTGTTGGCCTACCGTCGCTAAAATCGACAACTGCACCAGCCGTTGTTCCAGGGCGGCATCGGTGCGGGTGTAAAGCTGTGCATTCCGGATCGCCTGCACGACCTCATTGGCAAACGTCCGTAAAAACTCGATAAACTCCGCACCGAACATCTGCGGCTCGTCATAGTACATCCCCACATACCCGATATACTCATCCGCACCCATCAACGGCAGTTCAATTAATGCTCGGATCCCCTCATCTGCAAAAATATCGCGCATATAAACCGTATGCTTATTCTGGTTGACATCCGTCACCACCAGCGGCGGGGTCTCCGCCAGCGGTATCTCAGCCGTTGGCGGCGTATCCGGTATCGTGTCCCGGTTCGCACGCAAGATCACCGGTTGGCTATAGGCCGCGCTGAACGTTTCCGAAGTCCCCGCGCTACGTATCAATTGGATTGTGGGCTTGTGCGGAGTCTGCTCGTCGTACAAAAACAAACAGACCTGGTTCGCCTCAGATAACATCCCTGCCGCCGTCGTGATCGTATCGAATACGCTGTCAACATCTAATGTGGATGCCAGTAACACCGACACCGTATTAAGCGTATTGAGCCGGGTCACCCGTTGTTGTTGTAATTCGTAGAGCTGGCGGTTATCGACCGCCGCTGCTAATGTCGAACTGACAATGCTCAATAACCTCATATCCGGCTCTGCAAAGCGACGGCTCCCCCCAGAAAACGCAACCAGCGCCCCTACCACACGCTCCCCGGCGATCATCGGTGCCCCCATCCAACTCTCAATCGACTCGGCATGGGGCGGCATGTGTTGTTGTTGCAAATACTCCGTTACCCCCTCAGACAACAACAGCGGTTCGCGGTGGGCTATCATCTGCGTGATCAACCAGATATCGGCGCGGTCCGGCTGTGCCGCCGGCATCGGTTTACCATTCCGCACAATAACCGGGTAGATCAGCCGTTGGCTATCGCGCTCCATCACGCCCATAATCACATGGCTAGCGTCCAAAATTTGCGGGACGGTTGTCTCTATTTTGGTCACTAAGCCGGGCATCCCCCCCTTGGTTTGTAAATCTTGCACCAACTTGGCGAGCAACTGCATCACGGCTAGCTGCTGTCGCATCAGATACCCATTCCGGCTGTACCCAAACGGCGCAATCACCATAATCACCAGCGCAATAATCGTCAGCGCACCGATCTCCGGCGGTAGCTCATTCGTCACAATCGCCGCCACCAACGAAAACGCGAGCGGTAATATCAGCAACATAGCCAGTTCTAGGCTGTCTTTAACCAGAACTTGGCGGATGCTGTACCCTTCTAAGTAGAACTCTAAAGCGTAAATCGCCGCGTATACCGCCAGATAAACCCCAATGTATACCGCCACAATGCCGATGCCGTTTGTAGCGTCGATGCGCAACGGCAAAGCTCCGCCCCGGCTCAAATAAACCGTACCCGCAATATAAAAACTTAATGTCGTGCGGCTCGTGGTGATGACCAGGTTTTCTAGGCCGCGCTGGACCAAGCGCCGCCGGGGGAGTTGTTCTTGCCACCGGGCGACCATCCCGGCCCCGCCCAACATTGCCCCCCCCGCCACCGCCCACGTCATCGCCGCCAGCCCGTCGGCGTCATGCAATGTCAAGAATCCAAAAATACCAATGGCGTGTGCCAGGCTAAACTCGCCATCGCTCAACAACACACTCACCATCAGAGAGAAAATCGTTAAGCTCATGATGAGCAATAACTGGAGTACCCCAGCCGCCCGGATACTAGCGCTGGTGGCTGGGTTCGCTGCCAGCACCACCACCACCACCAGCACCAACACCGTAAAGCTAAAGCGATAAAGCCACATATAACTCAGCCCGTCTTTCCTACTGTAACTGTTTGCTCGGTTGGCGGGGGGGATAGCGGTAACGTGAAAACGAAACAAGCCCCCTTTAGCGTGCAGCCCTCTGTTCCATCCGATACCCAAATATTCCCCCCGTGCGCCTCTACTGCCCGCCGGCAGTACGTTAACCCGATGCCAGAGTGTTTCCCGCGCCGCCTTTCCTGCCCGGTCGCCTGTGTGAACTTCCCGAAAATATTGGTTCGCTTCTCTGGGGGGATGCCCGGCCCATCGTCGTTAACCCGCATTACAACCCGGCTCCCGTCGGGGCTGGTCTTAACACTCACAATAATCTGCTGCTCGCTGTAATCTAACGCATTATCGATCAGGTTGATCAACACCCGCTGAATCTTCTCACCATCAATTTTTAACGTGGGCAACCCCGGCTCTACGATTTTATGAATATCAATACCAACTTCTTTAGCAGCATAAGCCAGGTCCGTATGGGCTTCTTCTACTAAATGATCGATATCCCATTCGCTTCTGATTAACGTCATCTGATCCCGTTCGACATCCAACAACGTATTGATCAGGTTCATCAACCGCTTGGCACTCCGTTTGGCCAGATACAGCACCTCCGCCAAACTATCTCGCTCATCCGGCTTAGCCGCGAGTTCCTCCGCATATTCAATAGCGGAAATCGTGGACCCTAACGGGCTGCGCAAGTCGTGGACGAGCATGAAGATAATCTCATCGCGGTAATGGGCTAGCTCGCGCTCCTCGGTGACGTCTCTTAGGACCAACAGCCGCCCCATAATCCGGCTCTTGGCATCTTGCACCGGCAGTTCGGTACGCTCCAGGTATAGGATGTCTCCGTTAGGCCGGCGTATGTTCATCTGCACCCGCCGGAGTGGGACGGCAGCGTAGGTGATTACCCCATCCTTGTTCATCATCTCCTGTGGGATTTCCTCACGTTCGGTTTCCTCATACACGACGGGCAACTTATTCACATCCTCGCCCTGGTAGCTGCCCAACTTCACCCCCAACATCTTTTCGGCAATGGTATTGTAATCAACAATACCATTGTTCCGGTCCAGCAGCATGATCCCATCGTGCGTCGATTCTAAAATCGCCCGCATCCGCTTGCTGTTCGATTGAACCTGCTCATAGAGTACGACATTTTCCATGTGGCCTGTCGCCTGTGTCGTCAATAGGTCGATAGCCTCCAGGTCCGCTTTGCTCAGCGTGCGCTCTCCCTCAAAGCGTAGCACAATCAAGTCGTGGATGTTTTCCCCACGTATCAGCGGGATGTAAACAATCGTGTGTAATTCTCCGTTCGTGTGGGTCGTGGTCACCAGCCGCACATCGCCACCAGCCAGGATGTCCTTTGCGCGGTCCGGCGTCAGAACCGATATACCGAGATTTTTGCGGGTCGCCCTGGCCTGCTGATCATCTGCCCGCCAAGGGACGGCAATCATTTGCAGCTGATGCTCACGCGGGTTGTAATGGTACATCCCGGCTTGCTTCCCGTTGAGCAACTCCGCTGCCGTCTGTAAGATATGCTTCCCCACACGATAACGATCATTTTGCCCAACCACCACCAGCGATAACTGCCGTAAACGGCTAAGCAGCGCGATCTGCTCTCGGCGCTGTTCCATCAACTGCGCATTAGCCAGGCTGATGACCATATGCCCGGCAAGGTTCTGTAAGAAATCCCGTTGTTCCTCCGTGAAATAATTGCGGTTTTTACTCTCTACACATAACACCCCGATAGATTCCGATTCTTGCAACAACGGCACCGCCAACAAAGACGGATAACGCCCCAGTAAAGGCGTCTGCTGCGTATCCTGCGGTAGCCCATACGCCGCCGAGAGGATCGTCTCACCGGTTTCAAACACCCGCGCCAGCGCACCGCTAACCGCATTCGTTGTTTCTGTCTTGCGTGTGATGGCCCCCTTGTCTTGCACTTCCTGGCGGATCACCCGATACCTGCCGTCATAACTCCTGCGAGCCAGTGTCACGATGTTGGCCTGCGTCACCCGGATCGTTGCATCCAGGATGCTTTCGGTGATATTTTCTATGTCGAACGAACTCGAAATCTGCTGAACTACCAATTCGATAAACGAAAGCTGCTCTAACCGCCGGACAAGGGCGGCACGGGTCGCGTTATACAGTTGAGCGTTTTGAATCTGGGAGGCGGTCAGGTTGGTGGCTGTTTCTATAAATTGCCACTCTCGTTCGGCTAGTACGCGCTTCTCTCGGATGCCCATCATAATCACCCCGAATATCTCGCGCTGGGCAGACATCGGGATCACAACAACGCTTTGTTCCTCATTCTGAATGAGTCGCTGGCGCATCCCCCTAGAAATATGCGGATCATCAACGTGAATCAACTGACGTAGCGGCCTGTTCACATCGCGCAATCGCTGTAACTCTGGATAGACATTCAGAGATTGTCGGTGCGGGGCCGTCAAATCTTGGGGGGCTTGGCCCAGTACGTTAATGACATCATTCCCCGCCATGACCGGCTCAATCGTTGCGATCACCACCGAATCAACCTTGAACATCTGCTGCAAAGTATGGATAGCTTTCCTGGCAACCTCCTCCGGCAACAGGCTTGTGAGCGAGGTCCGCGATAGGTGAACCAGCTGGCCCATCTCGGATGCGTACATTTCCAGCGCACGCAGCAATTCCGTATTTTCCAGCGCGACCGTAATCTGGCTGGCAAGGGCTTGCAATAGGTTGCGTTCGGTCTCTGGGTAGTCGTAAGGATCGCGGTGATAAACGACCAAAACCCCTTTTATCCGATTGGCCGAAGTCAAAACCGTCTCCGCCATCGCCTGGAAGTCCCCGATCTTGGCCTGGCGTATAAGTTCGGCCTCATCGGACAGTTCAATATGTGGGATGACTCGCCCGGATGTTTGCGAACGCTCGAAGCGATACGTTGCCAGCGCCGTCTGATAAATATCCGGCAGATTGATCCCGTGGCTGAGTTCCATCTCATTTGTATCTTCATTAACCAGGAATACCGCCGCCCGGTCCGCCCGCGTGATTTGCATCGCCGTTCGGCAGATGGTTTCGATGGCTTCCCGGCTATCCAGGTTGAACAGCAACGCCTGTACACTCTTGTTCATGCGTGATAAATTATCAATAGTCCGTGCCCGGCTACCATAGATCCGCGCATTTTCTATCGCTAGCCCAACTTGCTGTGCGACACGCTCTAGCGCCGTAATAGCCTGCGCCGGGTGCGCCAGACGCTCACTCCCCATCACGCCCACCAGCCCGATAATCTGCCCATCTTTGCGAAGTGGTGCCCCCAGGAAATCCGCTGGTTGTATGCGCTCGACAGGCAAAAGTGAAACCGTCGGGGCTATCCCTGCGTTGGTGGTAATATGAACAGCCTGTCCCGACGCAATAATTTGAGCTTCTGGGCTGCCCGGCTGCAATATATAAAACCCCTCGTGTTGACGGCTGCCATCCACACACACCAGAATATATTGCAATAATTGTGACGTATCCGGGTTGTACAATGCCAAGAACGTCACACGGCTAGGGACAAGCTGCATCAACAAGCCGTCGATATATTTCAACAACGCTGTCATATCCAGGCTAGATGGCAGGTCCGGCAGGGGGGCAGTAGCGCGGGTGCCTGTGCTGGGGATAAGCAGCGTCGGCAAGGCCAACCCCGCTATAACCAACATCAAAACAGAACCGGGGAGCTGCTGCCCGATCATCACCAGCGGCACCACCTCCGCCACCACAATGAATTCGGAGAGTAAGCTAGCGCGGTTGGTGGCGTCCCATATAGGCAATACCTCAGCGAACCCGGCTGCAACCAGTAGCCCACCTAGCAGGTGTGCGCCTACAAAACTGACCATCACCACGCCCAGCACTGCCGCAACCTGTAAGGGTTGCATCAGCGGCAAACCTAGCCCAAAAACATGATGCGCCATCAACACCACCAGCAGCGGCACGCTTGCCAAGGCCCCACGCATCACCAACCCACGCAGTAAAACGCCCCGCCCCGCTTGGTAGCGGATCACCCTCACCAGCGTTGCCGCCAATACCCCAACCCCCACCATATACAAGGCGGCATCGGTCCCCAACAAGAAACCCGCCAGCAAAACCGATAGCCCGCGTACACCAAACCAACCCGCTTGATCCACAGGGTCGAACAGCATCTCATGGATAGTGAAAACGGCTAACACCGTCCCCCAGATAACCCAATGCCCTGCTGTTGCCATAAACAATTCAGCCCCATCACGCATCCCCCAACCAAACGTGAGAAGAATAACCCCACCCAGGCAAGCCAAAATATACCGATGGGCGCTTTGCTTTGTCTGCGCCAAGTGTGGTTTTCGGATCATCTGCTGATACTTCCCATATTAAACCCATAGTAAACATTATATCGCAAGTATTTTAGAGGTGCCTGTCACATTTTATTACACGTTACATATCGAAGTTTCACAAGAATCATCTTCGGAATAAGCTCTAAAATGTTTACAAATGACATTCTTGTGATTTTTTCTAACGTAAAATAAATGAAAAATCTACTAAAAATTGCTATATTTTCATTTCAGCGTGGCGCATTCTGTTGTATTATGTTGCTAAGGGTACTTGTTTGTAAACTCATAACACGTCTATTGCGATGTGTTAGGCCAACAGAAAAAGCTATTTAAGAGCTGAAGGGAATATAATGGGCTCGTACAAAATAACGGGGTTATCTCAAGATAACTTCCAAGAAAAGATAAAAAACTCCAGGATAACCTTACTCTATCCTTGGATTTCCTACAGAAACGCTTTCTTAAGTTACATCGTAGAAGATTCTGGACGCGATCTGATCTACTATCGCCTAGTTGAGGATGACACCACGCTAGAAACATGGCTGCCGAATATGATCGATGAACTGGGTGATACGCTAGGCAATTTTGCCAATACGCTCACCAGCAAACTCGATGAAAATGACCCCACCGCCTGGGGCGACGCGCTAGCACAAGACATCAACAACGCCACCCGTGGCCAAGATATTTGGTTTTTCTTGGATGAGGTGGATCGCCTCCCGCATGACAACCGCCTACAGACGTTCATGCTCGCACTGGTAGATACCATGGCGGATAACATCAACCTGGTGGTTAGCTCTCGCTTGCTGAAGTACCAACCCTGGTACGATTTCGTCGCAGAGGGGCACGCCGCCGTTCTCGGTACCGAACGCCGTGCCAATGATGTCATGTTCACCATCATGGACGAACCCCGCCCCCCGCTAGAAGTGTATGCTTTAGGGCGTGGCTATGCGTTAGTCAACGGGCAAGAAATCACCAACTGGGATGGAGCGCTTCCGCGTAACCTGTTCTTCTACTTTATGGATAACCCTCTCGTCACCCGCGATCAGATATTTGAGGTGTTTTGGCCCCGCCTCAACACTAAAGAAGCGACCAACGTCTTTCATGTGACCAAGCGCAAGATCAGCGAGCGTATCACCGCTAATGTCGAAATGGAGGGGTCCTACGAACTCACACAATACAGCACGGGTTTCTACAAACCCAGCGATAAAGTCACGCGCTACTATGACGTTCACGAATTTGAAGAAGCCGTCAGCGAGTCTATGGTTGCCATAGAAGAAGATGAAGAAGAAATGCTGCTGCGCCGGGCTATCGACCTCTACAAAGGGCCGTTCTTGCAAGATGGCACCATGGGATGGATGGCAGAACGCCGCACGGAACTACGCGGGCTATACGCGCAAGCCTTGATCGGCATGGGGCGTATCAGCAACCGTCAGGGTGATAAAATGATGTCCCTCGGTTATTTCGTGCGTGCCCTCAAAGAAACGCCAGAAAGAGAAGACATCCATCGTGATGTTATGTCGCTTTACATTGAACGTGGCATGTTAGACGATGCCCGCAATCAATACCAAATGCTGACCGAAATCTTAGATGAACAACTCGGTATTGGTCCATCCAAAGAAACCCGCGACCTATTCGAGAAAAGCGAATCCTAAACCATAACCACGCTCAAAATCGAATCGAGTGTACAAAAAAAGCCGTCTTAATGGCTTTTTTTGTTGCATCCTTGGCGATACTCGGTGTATGGTTTAAACAAATGCAACCGTGAACCACATGCCAAATTAGCCCATGACTAATACACCCGAACATACCGATACCCTAGCTCACGACGACGCCAACCAACGCCTTGAGTGGGGCCGCACCCCGCCCGATCATATTGGTGTGTTGGTATCTGCTGCCGTGATGGGCCTGGGCGGGTGGTGGGCCTTATACCTGCTTATCACACAGACGATTCCCCGCGTCGGGCAGCGATGGCTGTTTTTCCTATTCCTACAGATCGCTATCACCGGAACCGTGCTGCCCCTTGTTCGTTACCTGAACCTGCGCTTCACACCGATCAACGCACCGCTGCCGCCCGGTGGCGTCCTCGTGCGCCAATCGACCTGGGTCGCGCTTTTCGTCGTAACGTGCGCCTGGTTGCAAATTCCGCGTATGTTAAACTGGTCAATGGCGTTCTTCCTGGGGATCGTCTTCGCAATCCTGGAAGCGTTCTTGCGCTCCCGTGAAAGACAACTAGAACCCTAATTGCTAGTTGCTACGATGCGATCATTTTCCGGGGGTTCACCCGAACCTGTCTACTTTTTGCAAAAAGTGGACAAAAACTTACACAGTCAAAATCTGTGATTTTGGCATAGAACGGGTCAAGGGGCATAATCCCTCTTGCGGGCGTTTGAGGGCCGCGCCCTCAAGAACGAATTAGCAGTCAAGCTAACTAGAGCAAAGCCTGATCAATGATGAATAAATCGCTTAGCGCCTTACCTGCCGTCGGGGATGTCTTGGCCCATGCCGATCACCTTGTGCAAGCCTACGGACACCGCCTAACCGTCGATGCTATCCGTCACACCATCCATGAGGCACGTACAGCCATCCGCGCCGGCAACCCTCAACCGGATACCTCCGCCCCCGCTTTGATCACCGCCGCTGCCGCGTACCTCCAACAGACTACCACCCGCACACTACGCCCAGTTATCAACGCCACCGGGGTGATCATCCATACCAACCTGGGCCGTGCGCCGCTATCGTCAGCCGCAATCCGGGCGATGACTGAGGCCGCCGGGTATAGCTCCGTCGAGTTTGACCTGCAAAACGGCAAGCGCGGCAGCCGTCACGATCACCCGGTGCGACTGCTACAAACCCTGACCGGGGCCGATGATGCCCTGGTCGTTAACAACGCGGCCTCGGCCTTGGTGCTGGTGTTAGCGGCCCTCACCGCCGGGCGCGAGGTGCTGGTCAGCCGTGGGCAAGCCGTCGAAATTGGCGGCGGCTTTCGCATCCCAGAAATTATCGCGCAGTCCGGCTCGCATCTGGTCGAAGTCGGGACGACCAATAAAACCCGCGCCTCGGACTACGCCGCCGCCATCACGCCGTTAACCGCGGCCCTGTTGCGCGTCCATGCCTCCAACTTTCGGCTAGTCGGCTTTACCGAAAGCACCCCGTTACATGCCATGGCAGGCATCGCCCAGGCTCACGATCTGCTATTGATCGATGACGTGGGCAGCGGTGCCTTGCTAGACCCGGCCCAGTTCGGGCTAGCAGCAGAACCGCTTGTCCGCGATAGCATCACTGCCGGGGCCGATCTTACGCTGTTCAGTGGCGATAAGCTCCTAGGTGGCCCACAATCCGGTATTATCGTCGGCACACAGGCCGCCATCACCCAGCTACGCCAACACCCGTTAGCGCGTGCCCTCCGGCCAGATAAAACGACACTGGCGGCGCTGGTCGCCACGCTCGAACACTACCAACGCGGCGAAGCTCTAACCGAAGTCCCTGTCTGGTGGATGATGGGTCGCGTCTTGTGCGACCTGGGGCGTATTGCCAAACGCTGGGCTAAACAATTCCCGAACGCAGACATTCAAAAGGGCGAATCGACCGTGGGCGGCGGTAGCGTGCCAGGGACCACGCTCCCAACCGTGCTGTTGGCGCTCGATGTCCAGCACCCAGACGCTTTTTTGCAGCGTTTACGCCACAATACCCCGCCCGTGATTGGGCGCATCGCAGATGATCGGGTGCTACTGGACCCGCGAACGGTTTTCCCCCAACAAGAGAACACCCTACTAACCGCAATTGGAGCCGCACTCCAGGAGGATACACCCCGATGACAGTTTCGATCTGGCAGGCCGACGGCCAACAACCCATCTACGATACCGACGTGCTGATCGTCGGGGCCGGGGTGGTCGGGACGGCGGCAGCCTACTTTGCCGCCCAAACCGGGCGCGATGTCACCCTCACCGATACCCGCGATATTGCGCTGGGCGCATCTGGCCGGAACGCCGGGTTTATGATCACCGGGCTGGATACATACTACCATCGCGCTATCGAACGCTACGGACACGCGACCACCCGCGAACTGTGGGCGCTCTCCGAACAGACACACGCCCACCTGCAAACGTTCATCAACGCCGGGGACGTGCCCGTCCAACCGACCGGATCACTGCTGCTAGCCGAGGACCCCGCCGAAGCCCGCGAGCTAGAGCAAGCCGCCCGTGCGATGGATGCCGATAACCTGCCGCATGAGTACATCCCCCAAGACCCGCTAGGGCGCGGCTACCATGCCGCCATCCGGCAGCCGCATGATGCCGGGGTGCAACCGTACCGGCTGGCCCACGCGATCTTTAACGCCTCCGGTGCGGCCCTGGTGCCGAACAACGAGGTTTATCAGCTAGAACAACATGGTGATACCGTCACCGTCTACTCGCAGCGTTACCGCTTCCGGGCGCAGCATGTGATCCTGTGTACCAATGCCTACTCGCCACGTCTGCACCCCTACTTTATCGGTAAGGTGACACCTACCCGTGCCCAATGTTTTGCCACCGCCCCGCTAGAAACAGACGTGATCGACGTATGCGGCTACAGCGATTATGGCTATATGTACTACCGCCAGACGTTCGACGGGCGGCTACTGATCGGGGGCGGGCGCAAACAGCACCAAGCCACCGAACATGACACCACCGACGACCGCACCACCGAGGCCGTCCAACAGACGCTACAAGCCTACCTGCGCCAACGCTTCCCGGAAGTCACCGCGCCTATCGAACGCCGTTGGGGTGGGATCATGGGTTTTAGTGTCGATGGCCTGCCGTTGGTCGGCACCTTGCCGGGGATGCCCAACATTGGCTTCGCGGTCGGCTTTACCGGGCATGGCCTAGCGATGGGCGCGGGCTGCGCCGAACGCGCCGTCGCGCTGCTGTTCAACCGCAGCGATCCCGGTGCCGTTGACGCATCTCGCCTGGGATAATATCCACACACCAGAAAGGAACACCCCTACATGAGCTATCCCGTTAACCTAAACGTCAAAAACAAAATCTGCTTGATCGTCGGCGGTGGTAAGGTCGGGGCACGCAAGGCTCGCGGACTCCATGCGGCAGGCGCTTATGTTACCGTGTTGAGTTCGTCTTTTCATGAGCAGATCGACAACGTGACCTACATCGACGCCCGTTATGAGGCCGCCTACCTGCGCGAGATCAAGCCCTGGCTCGTGATCACCTGTACCGATAGCCACGCCACCAACGCCCAAATACAAAACGATGCCGAGGTGACCGGCGCAATCGTCATGCGGGCGGACGACTCCAAAGCCGGGGACGCGCACGGCCTGATGAAGCGTGAACCGGGCGGCCTGACCGTCACGGCGGCAACCGGCGTCCCGACCCTTTCCCGCTACCTGCTAGACCAGATCGAGGCCGAAATCCTCACGCCAGCACTCATCACCATGGCAACCGAACTGGC
>DAOTUA010000027.1:0-4179 GCA_034437355.1 Anaerolineae bacterium
TCTAGCATGGCGATTGCATTGATCGGCTTTACGGTGTGGGCGCACCATATGTTTACTAGCCTCACGCCCGCGCTGCGCATCCCATTTATGATCACCTCGATGATTATCGCCGTCCCGACCGGGATCAAAATATTCGGCTGGATCGGCACGATCTGGGGCGGCAAGATACGTTTCACCACCGCGATGCTGTTCAGTATTGGGTTCTTGTCCATGTTTGTGATCGGTGGTATCTCTGGCGTAATGCTGGCCTCGGTGCCGGTTGACATCCACATGCACGATACCTATTTTGTGGTGGCTCACTTTCACTTTGTGCTGTTTGGTGGATCGGTGTTTGCGGTTTACAGTGGGTTATATCACTGGTTCCCCAAAATTACCGGGAAATTGCTCAATGAACCTCTTGGCAAGCTCCACTTTGTACTGACCTACCTCGGCTTCTTGGGTACGATGATGCCGATGCACTATTCCGGCGCACGCGGGATGCCGCGCCGCGTGGCGGAATACGCGCCAGAGTTCGCCACTGTAAACGTGATAACCAGCCTGGCGTCGTTTGTGCTTGGGATTTCTACGTTGTTCTTCATTTGGAACGTGATCCAGAGCTTGTACATGGGCAAGGTTGCCGGGGCGAACCCCTGGCGGGCGCTAACGTTGGAATGGGCGACGACTTCACCGCCGCCGAGCCACAACTTCGACGCCGAACCAGTCGCGTTTAGCGATCCGTATGGCTTCGGTACGCAGGAAGCGAGCCAGTATATCGAGGCGCTAGAAAAACGCTTTGGGCCATCGGTGGCTACGGATGCGCTACCGCCGCGTGGGGGGGTGGCTTTGCCGTCCGCCTCTGGCGACTAGCGCCGCCGTTCGGGGCGGGTCCATCAACAACCCGCCCCCATGCCAATAACACGAGTACGCCATCACCCTACAGGAGGCCCCGCTGTGACGAATACACAACCCGACTATTTTGATAACGCACGTCCCCCACAGGACCGCCAAGCACGCGAGGCCCAACAAGCCCTAGACAACAAACGCCTGGGTATCTTGATCTTTCAGATTAGCTGGATGATGGCGTTTTTCGCGCTGGTGATCGTCAACTGGCAGTTACGGTTCCAGTACGAAAGCTGGCCCCCGCCGAATGTGCAGGCGATGGGGGTCTGGTTGCCGACGGTGGCGACCGGCTTATTGTTGGCGGGGGTGGTGTTCGCACGGATGGCCCGCCGTGCGGTGATGCGCGATGATGCGGCAACAATGACGGCTCGGCTGGTGGTCACGCTGGCGACCGGGCTACTTTTTGTGGGGATTATGGCGTATGAGTGGTGGCGTGTCGGGCAGGTGGACGTTGCCAACACGCAGTATCAGTCCGTTTTTCGGTTGATGACCGGGTTTCATATGTTGCACGCGGTTGTAATCGGTATATTGATTGCCAGTGTGGTTCATAATGCGTTGTATGCCCGCCGCCAGCCCGCCGCCCCAGACGCAATCCACTATAACAGCCAACACTTCTGGATGGTGGAGGCGGTATCGAAGCTGTGGGATTTTGTGTTTGTCGCGTGGGTGTTGTTCTATGTGGTGCTGTACTGGTGGCGCAGCGCGTAGCGGGCCGTACTGTCTCGGTGGGGCGCTACCCCACACCCTGCAAGGCAAAGTGGCGGGGTTCGGGGACAAACGCCGCTAGTTTGCCAATCATCTGAAACGCACCCAACGCCGGGAACAGGCTTGGCGTTTTCTCATGTGCCTTTTATACTAGGCGTATCGTTGCAAATTTCACAGACACCTTTCGTATTACACGTCTGATGTGAAATAGCGGATTTTTGCTTACTTTTATGATTTTCTCTTCATTCTTTCCAGCAAGAAAGAAAGAAGCAAAGAAAGCGATGAGGAGGTATTTTCAATGAAAATGGACGCTTTTTGTCCACTTTTTCTGGAAAAAGTGGTGGGGTGTGGGGTGAAATTCCACCAAACCTGACAGTTTTTGAATTTCACATAGAACGTATTACGGTTGTTTTGGAAGGAAAATCTATGTTACCGGGTATCCCACGCGCCACCAGCGGCGCAATGATAGGCTTGCTAGTAGGGTTCGCTATGGTGATGATGCTACGCCTCATGATCGGCATCGAACCGTATTGGCATACCGGATTAGGCTTCACGCTCGGCATTTTGTTAGCAGCCGGCGGCTTCATCTGGGGGATCGGCGGGTTTAACCCGTCTATGAGCCAACACGCCGACGACAGCATCCCCCCACCAACTGCCGATGAGTTGGTCGAACAGGTCGGCCCATGGAGCGTGCTAGGCGGTACGTCCTGGTTGATGGCGTTTGTAGCTTTTGTGATGATGGTGGTCTTGATCGGGGCCGCGTATGTGCCGGGGCTGGGCCTGACTGTAACCAGCGACCCGAACAGCAGTGCCAAAAGTATTGGCACCGTCCCGATGACCTTGTTTGGCTCCGAGTTTATGGTGAGCCAGGCGGTGCTGTTGATTCTCGTTATCGGGTTTATTGTGGTTTCGATGGCGATAGCGGCGGCAATCCTGGCGGCGGTGACTATCGGCTTGAGTGGGGGCATCGAGCAGGTTAAACACGTCGAAAAGACGGGGACCGGGCTACCGCGTGGGGTCGAAAAGTCGCTGGCGAACCGAGCTGGGCAATTAGCGGAAGCCATCGCCCCGAAAGAGGATAAAGACACGACCGCCGTTGTAGCTCAAAATGAAAAGGGATAAGCGACGATGACACAAGCCCAATTCGATTTAGCGCAGGACGCGCATCACGACCACACGCATGAGGTGGACCCGGCGCAAGAACTGGATAACGCGAAAACGTTTACCTGGTTATATATCGGCTCCGAGGTGATGATCTTTGCGGCGATGCTGGCAACCTATTTGATCTTCCGTGTGTGGAACTGGGAAGCGGTCCATTTGGCGAAAGAACACCTCAGCATCCCGCTAGTGAGTGCCAATACCTTCTTGCTGCTGGCCAGCAGTTGGATGATGGTCATGGGGTTGCGCAGCATCCAACAGGGCAATAACGCCGCGCTGGTTCGGTGGATCATGGGAACAGTAATTTTCGGGGCGATTTTTGTTGGGTTGCAGGTGGTGGAATACGTCGAACTGACGCATAACGGGATCGTCCTCACGCCACGCTCGGAGGAGCAGATCACGGCGTATGCCGAAGGGGAGGCCCCCCACTGGCTAGAAGAAGGCGTGCTGTTTTTCCGGGAGATAGCAGCAACCGAGGGCGAACCGGATACCGTCGCCGCATCACTGGACGACCAGCCGATGACAATAGCGGAGATCGAAACGGTTTCGCAGGCGCTCACCCAATACGGGATGCGCTTCTACGCGCCGACGGCCTTCCATGGGGCACACGTTATCATCGGGTGTTTGTGGGGCCTATGGATCGCCACGAAAGGGGCACGCGGCGGCTTCAGCCGCGAACGACACGCATCGGTCGAGGTGTTCGGGTTATACTGGCACTTTGTCGATGTGGTGTGGATCGTGCTATTCACGTTCATCTACTTGATATAGGAGCCAACCATCATGACAGACCAACCAAGCGACAATCACGAGCAAGCCACCCACGACGATCACGCGCTACACAGCGATACGGTCACGATTGGCGGCAGGTCGATCACCATGCCGGGGGGGTTGTACACGCTGGTTTTTGTGGTGTTAGCGGTCGTCACGCTGATCGAGGTCGTGCTGGCCGAATCGCCACTCCCGCCGATGATCGCTTACCCGCTGCTGGCGGCGCTTTCGATTGGCAAGGCGGTTCTGGTCGTGCTGTACTATATGCACCTGTTACAGGATAGCCGCATCTTCGCCTACGCCTTCGGGATTCCGTTGGCGATGGCAAGCGTCATTGTGATCTTTGTGATGTTCATGCAACCTAACATGAATTATTAGCGTCTATTTCGGTAACTGCTCAGGGGCTTCACCCCCGAACCCCCACAAGCTCGACCAAAACTTTAGCTGTGAAAATTTTCGGTTTTCACAAAAAATAGTTGTTACAACTCAAGTACTTCGCTTGAACACACCCCGATAAGAGCAGGGTGAATATGGCCGAAGGCGGCGCTTTTGTGGATTGAAAAAATAGTTGCATAACCAAATACCGAGACATTGGTCCACCATAAGCCCTTGTAGGGGAGTCCCTCTGTGGACTCCCGTTGGTGCGCGTATCGGGAGGGCACGGCGACC
>DAOTUA010000028.1:0-12851 GCA_034437355.1 Anaerolineae bacterium
GGCAGCGCCTGGCTGCCGATGCCACCTACACGGGCGGTAACTGTGGACCGCTCTCGGAACACATTCCGCCCCAAACAACCGTGTGTGCGTCGCTGGCCTTTGTCGGTGCGACCGGATCGAGTGGGGCACGTCTCACGTTGGGGGAGTCGGCCTTTGAGGTCCCCCTGAGCGCGCCTCCGGCTCCGGTTACCTCCGCCGACCTGGATTTGCAGCTCGGACGCATCACCCACACCGATACGTCGTTTGTGGTTGAGGCGCGGGTGTTCAATCCGACGGCGCGTGAGGTGACGGTATCAGCCGATGATTTTTCGTTGGTATTGGGCTTTATCCCGGAGCCGACCGGACGCCAACACCATCCGCGAGTGAGTGAGACGGTCATCGCGGCAGGTCGCGAGCTGGATTTCACGCTGGAATTTCCGTATGCCGGAGAGGGCTATGCCAGGCTCACCATGCTGGGTCGGGTGTGGGGCGTGGAGATGTGAGTGAGCCGCGCGGCTATCCGAACTTAACCTGTTTTTGTCCGTAACACCGGACAATATGTCCGACGTTACGGTGGGTTATCAGATGCCGGATCAATCAAGCCTAGCACGCGCTCAAAGCGGTTGACACATACCGATATCCAAGAAAATGCGGTGAGGTTGATAGTTTGATATACTCGGTATGATATTTTTAAACGAATTTACCTATCATGAAAAATCCCAATAGCAAGCATGTTACTATGAATGATGTCGCCGCTAAATCTGGCGTATCGTACCAAACCGTATCACGAGTCATCAATAATCACCCACGCGTTGCCCCAGAAACACGCGATCGTGTGTTGCAAGTTATTGCAGAAACCGGCTATCGTCCGAATAAAGCCGCGCAACGTCTGGCGTCGAATCAATCGAAATTATTGGCAGTGATTGCGTTTGGTATCGAGCACTACGGCCCAGCGCAGATGGTCATCAACATAGAGCAGTCTGCAAAAGAGACGGACTATGAAGTTATCATCCGCAATGTGGCGAACCCGCGCCTGGAAGAAATTCGGAATGCTGTGCAGGAGCTACAGCAATGGCGCGTAGATGCCATTATTATCGTGGCGGCAGTGTTGAGCAATTATTACGACGAAATCGCTAAGGTGACAGCGGGCATCCCTGTAGTAGAAATTGATGCGAAACCGGGGGCCAAGGTGCCATCACTGCTGATCGATCAATATCATGGGGGCAAGCTTGCTACCCAACATCTGATTGATCTCGGGCATCGCTATATTGCAGCGATTTCTGGCCCCTCGAATTGGTTTGGAGCCGTGTCTCGTCATGATGCCTGGATGCAAACGCTTGGTGATGCTGGACTAACCCCTGTTGCCAGCCTGGAGGGCGACTGGTCTGCAGAGAGCGGCTATCGGCTGGCTAGACAGTTGCTGTCACATCATGATTTTACGGGCCTTGTCGTTGCCAATGACCAGATGGCATTGGGGGCGATTCGCCAGATACATGAGATGGGGTTGCGTGTCCCTGAGGATATTTCAATTGTTGGCTTCGATGACCTACCAGAGGCTTGCTTCTTTCATCCACCTTTGACCACCGTGCATCAGGATTTTACGAGACTTGGTGAAGCAGCGCTCAATTACACTATCGACCTGATTAAACAGCCCAAGGCCCCGGTCGAGCAAGTCCTGATAGAGCCTCGACTGGTTGTGCGGGGTAGCACGATGCCGCCTTGGTTTTAACTGCTGTTGTAGGCGAACCAGGCAAAATCGGCTGGACTTGTGCTGGTGGTGCCCGCGCCGGTCGCATACAGCCCGAAATACACCCCGACAAACCCGCCAGCCACTTCTGTTGAGAGATAGCGTACCTCGCCCCGTGTAATGTCGGTGAAACGTTCACCATTTAGTGAGTACCGACACGTATACCAGGCCGGGCCTGCCTCAATTTGCAGCCATACAGGTTTCCCGGCTGCGCGTTTAGCGTTCCCAACGTATGCGACCAACTCACCTATTCGCTGGATGACGATGATTTGATCGGCATGGACCGCGATACTATAGTGATGTCGTGCGTTCATTCGGACAGTCATCCCGGCGACCTCGTTGCTGCTAGCAGGGTCAAAGTGAAGTTCTGTTGTGACGGTGCAGGTATGGTGCTGCTGTCGCCGTCCGATCAATGTCAGTGGCTTGGCAATATCGGTGTCATCCAGCGCCGCCGGGAGTCCCCACAATCGCAGGAAACCGGGACGTTCCGTTAGGGACCAAGCGCCAACCGGCGGGACACGTAGAAAGTTCCAGGCAAAATCCAGGGTGTCACGGTCGAAGTCGTCGTGAAGGTCTAACACGGTCTGCTTATCAGCTAGAGGTGGCAGCATACCGTTATCGCCAATTGTAAACCAGCCATCATCGTCCCAGGTGACCGGGGCGATAAATGTCTCTCGTCCGATGTGATGTGCCATCGGGTAACCGACCGGGCGCACCCCCAGACAAACACACCACCAATTGCCGTTGGCGTCCTCGATAATGTCACCATGCCCGGTAGATTGTACGGAGTGCTCCTGGCTACGATGCGTGAGAATCGGGTTATGTGGGCTTGGCTCGAAGGGGCCATAGGGGGAGTTACTGCGCCCGGCGGCGATGAGGTGACCGTACTGTGTGCCGCCCTCCGCTACTAACAGGTAGTAAGTTCCATCTATGTTATACAGGTGCGGCCCCTCGGCATTTTTGCCAAAGATATCGGTCCAGATGGTGTGTATCGATGAGCGTTGTTGCCCGGTGTTGATGTCTACTTCCCACTGCACGATAGCATCATATTTGACGCTGCGGCAGGTCAGGTAAACGGTGCCGTCATCGTCAAACAACAGGGAGGGGTCGATAGTCGCGCCGATATCCTCATGTTGCACGATGATCGGTTCGGACCACTCGTTAGCGGGGTTCTGCGTTCGGACCCAGAAGTGCTGATTGTGGTTGACGTTGGTCGTCACCATATAGAACCATCCGTCATGGTAGCGCAGTGTCGGCGCGTAGATGCCTCGGTCGAACCCCGGCGTAGACGAGAAAACGTTATCGGATGTGATGTGGGTCAGGTCAAGTTGTGAGGGGCGCGTCAGGCAATGGCCAATTTGCTGCCAGTGGGCAAGGTCTGTACTGCGGAAGATGGGCACACCTGGGAAGTATTCGAATGAACTGGTGACAAGATAAAAGGTATCATCTACACGGCAAATGGACGGGTCCGGGTAGAAACCGGGTAAAATGGGGTCCATGATGTTTCCAAAAAGTATTTGACAGAATTTTCAGGCTGTGGTACTTTACATGTGAACGTTCACACTAGCAATGGATGAACGCAAAAAATGATTTATTTTATTGAAAGTACTTTTTTATGGCGATGTCCATACCACTTCCACTCGTAGTCGGTGGACGGACGCTTGAGCATTCCGTAAATCGATTGGGTTGGCTGACTCCCACCTCACCGACAACCCCTGTCGAGACCCTGCGTGAAACATACCACCGCGAGGGCTACCTATGGCTGAAGCAGATCATCCCATCCCCTATCATTATGGATTTCCGTGCGCGTTACTTTGAAGCATTTGAGGCGGTGAATCTCATTGCGAAAGGTACGGAACCGCAAGCGGGTATCGCGTCTAAATTTTTTAGTGTGAAAGATCACACGCGCCGTTTAGATAATGAGGTGATCCGCTGGGGAACCTACGAAGCGCTTTGCTTACACCCGGCTTTGGTAGGTTTTTTCGAGAAGCTACTGGGTGGGGAAGTCAAACTGCTACGGCGGAAGATGATCCGGCGGACGTTGCCGGGTTCCGACTGGAGTACGCCCGCCCATTACGACCTGACATATATACGGGGGGGGACCGACCAGAGTTTATGCACAGCGTGGATTCCGTTAGGCGATGTGCCAATAGACATGGGCGGTCTTGTCTACCTGGAGGGGAGCCATACGGCGGGCAAGCGCATAGAAGCGGAATTCATACGAAAGAACGCGAGCCTACCCCCAGCCGAGCGCATCAGCGCGTTTAACCGCAACATGAAGGAGGGCGGCTGGCTGACAGATAATCTGCCTGCGCTGGCAGACCAATTAGATGCCCGCTGGCTTGTCGCCAACTATGAGGCGGGCGATATTGTCATTCACAGCCCGTACATGATCCATGCAGCGACGACCAACCGAGACTCACAAGGCCGGGTGCGCCTCTCCACGGATATACGTTATCAGCTCGCATCGGAGCCAGCCGACCCACGTTGGGCGAATGACTGGCATCACAACGACAACCTTTAGGAGTGTACATGTTCAACTTTGGAGTTGATTATTACCCCGAACACTGGCCGCGTGACTTCTGGGAACGCGACGCAGACCTAATGCAGGCCGCCGGATTTAACGTGGTGCGGCTGGCGGAGTTCGCCTGGACGCGCCTGGAACCAGCAGACGGCCAGTTTGAGTTTGGATGGTTGGATGATGCCATCGAGGTGTTAGGGGAGCGCGGGTTACGTGTCATCCTAGGGACACCGACGGCCTCGACGCCGCCCTGGTTATGGCACAGTGCGGACGGCGTGCCGCTGGTCACAGCGGAGGGAATCGAGCGTCCATATGGTACGCGCCGCGAATACAGCCCGAATAGCGCGGCCTATCGTCGTTACGGTAACCGTATCACCTGGAAGATGGCTGAACACTATGCTGATAATCCACATGTGATCGGCTGGCAAATAGATAACGAGTTCGGGGACCGTTGCTATTCGGAGGCATCGCGGCGGGCGTTCCAGGTGTGGCTACAGCAGAAATACGGCACGTTAGCGGCGGTTAACGCGGCCTGGGGAACAGCCTTTTGGAGCCATGAATACACGGACTGGTCACAGGTTCCGGTCCCGCTGTCGATTGGCCATGCCTTACACAACCCCGGCTTACACCTGGACTACTTCCGCTTTATGTCCGATAGCTACGTGAGTTTCCAGCAGGAGCAGATCGACATTTTGTGCGAGACATGCCCGGGTCACTTCATCACCCATAATTTGATGGGCTTCAAATACCCCAACCTGGACTATTTTGATCTGGCTGCTCCACTGGACTTTGTAAGCTGGGACAATTACCCGCGTGGCTTCTGGGTGGAGGACGAACACATCCCGGCGGCGCGGGCGGCGGTCAACCATGCCATGATGCGCGGCCTGAAGCATGCACCCTTCTGGGTGATGGAACAGCAAAGCGGCATGGGCGCGTGGGACGTGATGCCACCTCAGCCCGCCCCCGGTGAGATTTTGCTGTGGGCGTACCAGTCGATAGCCCACGGTGCGGATGGTATTGTCTTTTTCCGATGGCGCACCAACCGTTTTGGCGCGGAACAATACTGGCATGGTGTTCTGGACCATGACGGCCAGCCGCGCCGCCGCTACGACGAGATCAAGGCGATGGGTGAGCAACTCGGGAAATTCGGGGATCGATTGCTAGACGCCGAACCTCGCGCGGAAGTCGCCATCGTCCACGATTACGATACCCGCTTTGCCTTTCAGATTCAGCCGAATAACCACGACTTCGACTACCCCGCACACACCGCCGCCTACTACGGGGCGTTACACGCTCGCAACGTGCCAACTGAGATAGTCCGGCTTGGCGATGACCTGAACGGCTATAAGCTGCTGATCGTCCCCGCGTGGTACGTGGTAGACCCGGCGCATGTCGAGTGGGTCACACAATTCGCGGAAAATGGCGGCGTGGTAGTATTTACCGCTCGCGCGGGGGTCAAGCGAACAACAAACGAAGTTGTAAACGCCGCGCTGCCCGGTCCGTTGGCGGAGCTGTGCGGTGTAACGGTGCGCGAGTACGATAGCTTGTTACCGGGCCACACACGCAGCATCGACTTCAACGGCACGCCCTACCGGGTTGGTATCTGGTGTGATGTGCTGGAACCATCCACCGCCGAAACATTAGCGACCTACACCGATCACTACTATGCGGGGGAGGCGTCTATCACCGTGAACCGTGTTGGCGATGGTGTGGTGATCTACGTGGGGACCCTGTGCGGTGGGGAGGTCGTCGGTAGGGTGGTCGCTCATGCACTGGCACAGGCCGATGTAACGGGCCTGCTGGATACACCGGAGGGGGTCGAAGTGACAGCACGACACACCGAAAGCGAACGGCTGTTGTTTGTGCTGAACCACAGCCCGACCGAGCAACAGGTCACGCTGCCGGAAGCTCACACCGACCTGCTGACACATACCAAGGTGGGCGGGGCGGTCACACTGGCCCCGTATCAGGTCATGATATTAAGTGAGGAGGCGTAACCGAATGTTACTGGCACATCTACGTGAGCAAGTATGCGAGCTACACGCCGAACTTCCGCGAAATCGGCTTGTTGCGTGGACAAGCGGCAACATTAGCGCACGGGACCCGGCAACGGGCTATGTTGTCATCAAGCCGAGTGGGATCAAGTTCGATGACCTGACGCCGCAAAATATGGTGGTGGTCGATTTACAGGGGCAGGTGGTGGAGGGCGATCTTAAACCGTCATCGGATACAGCTTCACACTGCTATATCTACCGGCATATGCCGCAGGTTAACGGGGTGGTTCACACCCACTCACGTTATGCAACGGCCTTTGCCGTCGTTGGCAAGCCGATCCCGTGTATCACAACGGCGATGGGCGACGAGTTCGGCGGGGAAATCCCGTGTGGTGGATTCTGCCTCATCGGGGGCGAGGACATCGGGCAGATTGTGGTGGAGACACTTCACGATCACGTTAGCCCGTCCTGCCTGCTGCAAAATCATGGTGTGTTCGCCACCGGCAAAAATGCGCAGTCGGCGGTCAAGGCCGCCATCATGACGGAGGATAACGCCGCGATTGTGTGGACGGCGCTACAAATCGGGGAGCCGATCCCAATTGAACAAACCGACATTGATCAGCTATATGACCGCTATCAAAACGTATACGGACAGTAAGGGGTAAAGATTGTGGAAAAGCTATCACGATATGAAGTGTGGTTCCTGACGGGTAGCCAGCACCTTTATGGGCTAGAAGCTATCGAGCAGGTCGGCCAGCACTCACGGGAGATCGCGGCGGCGCTGGATGCGGCTGAGGCCGTGCCGGTGAAAATGGTTTTTAAGCCGGTACTGACAACGCCGGAGGAGATCACGGCGGTGTGTGCGGCGGCCAACGCTGCCGAAAGCTGCGTCGGGGTCGTCGCGTGGATGCACACCTTTTCCCCGGCAAAGAACTGGATCGCGGGATTAGCCGCGCTGAACAAGCCGCTCGCCCACCTGCACACCCAGTATAACCGGGATATCCCCTGGGGCAGCATTGATATGGACTTTATGAACCTGAACCAGGCCGCCCATGGTGATCGTGAGTTCGGCTATATGATGAGCCGGATGGGCCTGAACCGTAAGGTGATTGTGGGCCATTGGGCGGAGGAAACCACACAAGCCGAGCTTGGTGGATGGGCGCGGGCGGCTCGTGCCTGGGCGGATAGCCAATCTCTGAAGGTTGCGCGTTTCGGGGATAACATGCGGTCGGTTGCCGTCACCGAGGGTGATAAGGTCGGCGCGCAGATGCAGTTCGGGTATCAGGTTTACGGCTACGGCGTAGGCGACCTGGTGGAGCATGTGAACGCCGCCACAGAGCCAGACGTTGACGCGCTGATCGAGCAATACCACACGGCCTATACTGTTGCCGCTCCGTTACAGGTGGGCGGGGCGTGCCACGAGTCGCTACGTGAAGCGGCCCGTATCGAGTTGGGGTTACGCTCCTTCCTGACGGATGGCGGTTTTGGAGCGTTCACGACGACGTTTGAGGATTTACACGGGCTGGCGCAGCTCCCTGGTCTAGCGGTGCAGCGATTGATGGCGGATGGCTACGGGTTCGGCGCGGAAGGCGACTGGAAAACAGCGGCCTTGTTGCGGTCTATGAAAGTGATGGATGCGGGCCTGCCGGGTGGGACATCGTTCATGGAAGATTACACTTATCACATGTACCCCGGTGGGCACAAGGTGCTCGGCGCGCATATGCTGGAAATCTGTCCGACGATTGCATCAGGCAAGCCCCGGCTAGAAATTCATCCGCTGGGCATCGGCGGTAAGGCGGACCCGGTGCGTTTGGTGTTCGATGCGGCCCCTGGCCCGGCGCTTAACGCCACCCTGGTTGATATGGGTGGGCGCTTCCGTGTGGTGGTGAACATGGTCGATGTCACACCGCCGGATGAGCCGCTGCCGCACCTGCCAGTTGCCCGCGCCCTGTGGACACCACAACCGAACCTCAAAACGGCGGCTGCCGCCTGGATTTATGCCGGGGGCGCACATCATACCGGGTTTAGCAGTGCGCTGGCTCCTGCACATCTATATGACTTTGCAGAAATGGCGAGGGTCGAGTACTTACAAATCGACGCGGATACCGCCCTGCGGGGGTTCAAGAACGAACTGCGCTGGAATGCAATGAGTTATCGTCATTAGTCAATTGGGTTCCGAGAGGAGGTGAGGCTTGGCGTAAAGTTGTCTAAAACACTAAAACTTAACAATTAACCTAAATTTATGGAGTAAACCTATGTTTAACGCAAAAAGACTGACTATTTTTGGCCTGTTGGCTGTTCTGATGAGCGTATTTGTCCCTCTGGGGGCGGCGCAGGACTCGCCGTCGGGTGAGATTACGGTATGGATACAACGGGCCAACCAGGAACAAATCGAAGAAACGGTCCTTGAAGATTTTTATGCGGCATACCCGGATATCACGGTTGAGTTCGTCAACTACGCCCCGGATGAAGTCGCGAACCAGCTTGCGCTCGCTATCCAGGGCGGCGTCGGTGCGCCGGATGTGGCCCTCACCGAGCATAACCAGATTCCCCGCTTAATCGATCTCGGCGGGCTGGCCCCGATGACCGAGCAAATACAACCTTACCTGGGTGATGTTGTCCCCGGTGTGATGGAACTCATGCAGGAAGACGGTGAGTATTACGCGCTACCGTGGGATGTTGGCCCGGTCGTGACCTTTTACCGGCGTGACATCTTCGAGGCTGCCGGACTTTCTTCCGACCCGTTAGATGTACAGGAGATGATCGGCACCTGGGATGCTTTCGCCACAACCTGTGAGACCATCAAAGAAGAAGTTGGCGTTCCATGTTTTGCCATGAACAAGGCCAACAACTACGGTGATATGTGGGCAAATATCATATGGTCTACCGGGGGTGGCTGGTTTGAAGATGGCACGGTGACCGTCAACTCCGAGACAGGCGTTGCGGCTATGGAGCAACTCGGCGTATTTTGGGAAAACGATCTAGTTTCTGACGAGTTGGAATGGACCGATGGCTGGTATGCACAGCTTAACGCCTCGTTGGGCGACGAGAACGTGCAGCCCATCGCTACAGTCACCATTGGCGCGTGGATGGGTGGCTTCCTCAAGAACTGGGCTGCCGCAGACCAGTCTGGGAACTGGGGTGTGGTCCTGATGCCAGCTTTCGAGGATGGCGTGCGGTCCTCCAACCAGGGTGGTAGCAGCTATATCATCCCAGAAGATAGCGACAACCAGGAAGCCGCCTGGGCGTTTATCGAATTTGTCACGTCTGAGGAAGCCCAGCTTGCGATCTTCGAGTATGGCGACATCTTCCCGGCGCTGACCAGTACTTACGAAAGCGAGATGTTTGCCGAGGGTGATGAGTACTTCGCCGGGCAGGCCGTGCGTGAAGTCTATGCCGAGGCCGGTGAGTTGCTACCAAGTGCCAACATCTACGGGGTATACTACCCAGCGATGAACAGCGCAACGGATACCGCCCTGCAGACCTTTGCGACGGGTAACGCCAACGCCCAGGAAGCGCTAGACCAGGCTGCTAGCGTCATCCGCTCAGAGACAGGGCTAGAATAGCCACCGTCTTCATGTCATTACAGACCGGGGAGAACTTCCGTTCCCCCCGGTGTGCTAACCCATAAGGAGGCCCCAGATGGCTGAACAATCCCTTCCTATCTCTAAGCAGCAACCCCCTGTTCATATGCAGCCACGCAATGGGTTGTGGGCATCCATCAAAGCACACCGCCACGCCTACTTGTTTATATCGCCGTTTTACATTCTGTTTGCGATCTTCGGCCTGTGGCCGATGCTGTTTTCTTTATATCTCAGCTTTACAAATTGGAATGGCCGTGCGGAAATCGAATTTACCGGGTTTTCTAACTTCCAGCGCCTTATGCGAGACACAGTTTTCTGGCAGTCCTTTGAAAACGGAGTGATTCTATTTTTCCTATATGTTCCCGCCATGCTGTTGGTGGCACTGGTGCTGGCGGTTGTTTTGAACTCAAAATATGTGCGCGGCTTTCGGATTTTCCGCACGATTATCTTTATGCCATTCATTACAAACATGGTCGCGGCTGGTTTCGCCTTTCAAATTCTACTCAACCAGAATAACGGCCTGTTTAATGTGATGTTGACATCGGTTGGCATCCCAGCAGTCCCCTGGCTAGAAAGTATGTGGGGCGCTCGTATATCGCTGGCACTCATGATCACCTGGGCTTGGCTGGGCTATAACATGGTCCTCATGCTGGCCGGTTTACAAACAATTCCGAAAGATTTGACCGAGGCGGCTCGGGTAGATGGTGCGAACCGTGTGCAGGCGTTCATCCATATCACCATTCCGTTGATGCGCCCGATTATCTTGTTCGCGACAGTAATGTCTACGATTGGCAGTTTTGGTCTATTTACAGAGGTAATGACGCTCACCGGCGGTGGCCCTATGAATGCGACCATTACCCCACTTGTCAAAATCTATAATAACGCGTTCCAGCAGTTTCAGTTCGGGTACGCCTCAACGATGGCCTATACCTATTTCGTCATCATTATGATTTTTACGCTAGTCCAGATGCGCTACATCGGGCGCGACGGAGAGGAATAACTCACCATGAATCAGACCAGGGCAAAAGACATCGGTGTATCGGTTATGTTATACGGCTTTTTGATCATCCTGAGCCTATTCATGATGCTCCCGTTTATCTGGATGCTGAGTACGTCTTTTAAGGTGCCACAAGAGGTTTTCGGGTTACCGCCCCGTATCATTCCAGAAACCCCCACCTGGGAGAACTACCGCTACTTGCTCCAGGAACAAAATCTACTGCGTATCGTGTGGAACACGTTCTTTGTGGCTGGAGTCTCCACCGCACTACGGCTGTTCTTCTGCTCGTTGGCGGGGTTTGGGTTCGCTAAATATAAGTTTCCTGGGCGCAGTATTCTATTTGCTGTGCTGCTGGCAACGATGATCGTTCCCCCGGCGGTAACGCTGGTGCCGGTTTACGTTATCCTGCGCGAACTCAGCATGATCGATACGCTATGGTCACTCATCGTTCCCGGTGCGGCTAACGCTTTCGGTATTTTCTTCTTGCGGCAGTACATCCGCACGGTACACAACGATTTACTAGACGCGGCACGCATCGACGGGGCAACGGAGTTCGGTATTTTCTGGCGGGTGATTTTGCCAGTGATTTCACCAGGATTGATTAGCCTGGGGCTGATCTTCTTCATGCAGTCCTGGAATGACTACTTCGGACCGTTGATCTTCCTTAAGTCGCCGGAGAACTTCACGCTGCCGCTGGCAATTTTCTCGTTCCAGGGGGCGGTTGGGCTGACGAGCTATAACACGCAAATGGCGATGGCAGTCATCAGCATTATTCCGCTGCTTGTGATCTTTTTGATTTTCCAACGTCGTTTCGTGGAGGGGATCACCGCTGGGGCTGTCAAGTAGCTTCTCCATGTATAACGCCATCCCCCAACAGAGTCGCTACACAAAACAGCCGCTACTGTTGGGGCACTAAAACGAACGAGAGGATAGCAACGGCATTGCATATCTAAACCGCTAGACCTTAGCAGAATTTACTTACAACAAAATAATATTTGGAGTTTGCACTATGCGCTTAAAATTATGGTCTTCTATAGTATTGCTTGTTCTCAGCTTATCCGTGTTTGCCATCCCGGCGGGAACTGCCGCCAACGACCTTCCGTTGCTAACGATTGACCCCGCAACCGGTATCATCTACGACGACCAAAACCGTGAAGTCAACCTATTTGGCACAAATTATTATGGTGGGATGTACCAGTACACCAATATTCTTGAGGAGTTCGTGGATGGCGTGCCTCCACCAACAGCACGAACACTGTTTGCTGACCTGGGTATTTCGTCATCGCAGGTCAAAACGCAAGTGATTGATCGTGACTTAGACGACCTTGAGAAGATGGGCGTGGAGATTATTCGTATTCATGTCATGATGGGCGATATTGCTGATGATACCGGGAACCTCCGCACTGGCAGCATCGAACTCGATTGGTACGATTACCTCATCGCCGGGGCTATCGAGCGTGATATGTATGTTTTCCTGACGCCAGTTGTTGCCTGGGATTGGGCCGTAACGTTGCCAGGGCGTATCTCCGATTTTAGCTGGGATAACGTCGATTACACCTCGAATACAACGACCCTGAACCGTATGAAGATATTCGTCTACGAGTTGATGTACCACAACAACCCCTACCTGGACGGCGGCAATGGGCGGCGTTATGCAGAAGAACCGGGTATCGCCCTTATTGAGTTGATTAATGAGCCGTTCTATCTCTACGACAATTCCGGGAATTGGGCTGGCACGCCGTACTCGTACAATTACCTGAAAAACACGTTAATCAATGGGCTGATTGATGAAGTACGCCGTGCTGAAGCGGATGCCCAAAACGGCGTGCAACACCTTGTCGGTTGGAGTGCCTACGGTGCGGACCGCACCTACGACCCGAACGACCCGGGCACGGGCGGCATTTGCGGTGGTACCAATTGGAAGCTTGCGAACCCAAACCTTGATGATGCCATCCGTGATAGTGATGTGCAGTTCATGGCAACTAGCGGGTATACCGCAGATTGGTGGTGTGAATATCCATACTATGGT
>DAOTUA010000029.1:0-27577 GCA_034437355.1 Anaerolineae bacterium
CCCCGCCAATAAACATGCGCATTTTACACACTTACGGCTACCAGGAAAGCGACCTGCCAGACAGCATCGAAAATAACCTGCTACCACTAGACCGCGGGATTGTCAGCCGGGTTATCCGCACGAAAAAGCCGGACCTGCAAACAGATGTGAGCATCGACCCGGATTATGTGCCGAGCCTACGACAAGCCAATAGCCAGATGACCATCCCGATTATGGCGGGTGAGGTTATCATCGCGCTATTAATTTTGGAGAAGAATTATAAGCCGCCGTTAGGCTTGCTGGACCAGGCTTTTGTGCAACGGTTGACGGAACACGCCGCAATTGCTATCGAAAATGCGCGGCTGTACCGCGAGCTAGAATCTACCAACAAGGCGCAAAGCCGGTATATGGGGGTGGGGGCGCACGAACTCAAGAATGCGCTGGCCCCGATCAAAGGGTGGACGGACTTTTTGATGAGTGGCATGTTGGGCACTGTGACGGACCAGCAAGAGAACTCGCTGAAAGTAATCAAGAGTAATGTTGGGCGGGCAGAACTGATTATCCAAGACTTGCGCGACTTCGCCCGGATGCAAGCCAATGAGTTACGAGTACGCGCCGAACCCACTTCTATGCGAAATATCGTGGTCGAAACGCTGCGGACGTTCACGCAACAGTTAGAAGATAAAGATCAGAGGTTGGTTAACCATATCATCAACAAAGAACTGCCGGATATTATGGGCGATAGCCAACGGCTGATTCAGGTAATGACGAATTTCATCAGCAACGCCAACAAATACAGCCCGGAAGAAGCCACCATTACCCTAGATGCGGAGGTTTTGGAGAACCGACCGGACGATCAGCCAGACGCGCTGATGGTCTCGATTGCGGATACCGGGATGGGTATCGGGGAGGAAGACCAGAAAAAGATGTTCCAACCGTACTTCCGCACGCAACAGGCGGAAGAATCCGACATACCAGGGACGGGCCTGGGGATGTCGCTGACGAAAGAGATTATTATGCAGCATGGCGGTGATGTCTGGTTAGAAAGCGAGTTAGGGGTGGGGACAACTTTCTTCTTCACGATACCGCTGGCAACAGAGGCGGACACCCAGGCGACAGACGAGCAAGCCGAAGTATCCCCCTAGGGGGGTAACTGGGTGGGGGAAAAAGCGAAACGCCCGCGCAGTGGCGGGCGTTGGCAGGGTTGGGGGGCTAAGCTGGGGTGTTAGCTAAAGTGGGGTTCTATTTGCTCGATGATGTAGGGTTCGGCACGAGCGCCAGTAATGCGGACGACGGGTTCCCCGTTTTTGAACAAAATCAGGGTGGGGATGCTCATGATCTTGTAGTTCATTAGGATGTCTTGGTGTTGGTCGGCATCGAGCTTACCAACGAGCAGCTTGCCTTCGTAATTCTCTGCGATGCGCTCTACAATCGGCGCGATCCGACGGCAGGGGCCGCACCATGTCGCCCAAAAATCGATCAGAACGGGTAAGTCGGCGTTGAGGACTTCATCTTGAAAGTTATCGGACCCTACTTCAAACGTTTTGTTACCCATGTTTTATCAGCTCCCTATGTTTTGAGTATATTGCGCGTGCTATGATTGTAGACGTTATTTGGTATGTTATTCTTACTTTGGTTGTAACGACTATTTTTGTGAAAATCAAGATTTTCACAGTTAAAGTTTTGGTCAAGCTTTTGAAAAGCTTGTGGGGGTTCGGGGGTGAAGCCCCTGAGCAGTTACATTTCTTTTAAGAAACTTTCGGGTGCCAGGGATGGCAATGGCCGAACGCCAATCAGTGTAAAATACCCCGGTACAATTTTTCGTAGATGCGGGCGCTGCGTTCCCAACTCACATCACGCGCCATCGCCCGCTGCTGCATCCGCCGCCATACCTCCGGGCGCTGGCGGTAAGTGGTTAACGCCCATCGCAGCGTATTGACTAGCGCCTGCACTTCTTCCCACAAAAACACAAACCCCGTGCCGATCTCACCAACACCGTTATCGTAATTTTCGACTGTATCCGCCAGGCCCCCCGTTTCCCGCACAATGGGCAGCGCCCCATAGCGCATCGCTATCATCTGCCCGATACCGCACGGCTCGTAACGGCTCGGCATCAAAAACATATCGCACCCGGCATAAATGCGTTGGGCCAATGCCCCATCGTAAGTGATATACGTGCGTACTTTACCGGGGAACTGCTCGCTTAGTTGCCATAGCTGATGGCTCAGGCCAGGGTTACCCGTCCCTAGTGCCACCACCTGCATATCTTCTTCTCGGAGGAGCTGCTGTAAGGCCGGGACCGCCAGGTCGATCCCCTTTTGTGCCACCAACCGACTAACCAGCCCGATGATCGGCACCTCATCGCGCTGAGGGAGGTTAGCATCGGCCTGAAGCTGACGCTTGTTGGCGACCCGGTGCGTTGTGGTATTGCTCGCATGGAAATTTTGGATGATGTGTTGATCCGTCTGTGGGTTGTAGGTCTCTGTGTCGATCCCGTTCAATACCCCGTACAACTCGTTTTTATAAGTCCGGCTACGGACCAGGCCCGCCAACTTATATCCCAGGTACGGATATTGAATTTCTTCGGCGTGGCGCGGGCTGACAGTCGTCACGTAATCCGAATAGGCAATCCCAATTGCCAGCAGGTTATCCGTCAAACCGGCTTGCCGTAACCGTTGGTCCTCCCGGCCCGCTATCCCCAACTCCCACAACCAACCACCAGCACGCGCCCCCTGGTGCGCCATATTGTGGATGGTGATCATACTGCGCACGTCTGCCCATTCTGGCAGATGTCGGCTCTGTTGCAACAAAAACGCGACAAGCCCGGTGTGCCAGTCGTTGATGTGCATCACATCGACCGCCCACCCCTCACGCTGTCGCAGTTCCCACGCAACCGCCATCGCCACCTGGCTAAAGAAGATATAACGCGGCACATCCCAGGCCCATTCCGTATAGATGCTGCCGCCGTGCCCAAAGTACGGGTAACTCTCTACAAAATAGAACGGAACCCCGTTCCAGTTGGTAGCATGAATGTGAACGTACATATTCCCGGTCTTACGTGGGAACTCGAAGCTAAATAACGGTTTGATATTAAAGCGTGTACGGTCAATTTTGCCGTATAGTGGCAAGATCACGCGGGCGTCGAGGCCGTAATCGCGTAGTGCTTTTGGCAAAGACCCGGCCCCAACAACATCGCCCAGCCCGCCCACTTTCGCAAATGGGGCCGCTTCCGCACTTGTAAACAGGATATTCATGTTAACCGTGTTACCCTTCCGTGGTTGTGTCAGCGTCCCCGGAACCACTGATAATTAATATCCGGGAAAATCTTGTCGCGCTCCCATAATTCCTCCGCTAGCTCGCGATCTGGCGTTTGAGCGTCGATAGAATCCGCCAGTTTGTTAAACCGATCCATATGTTGGCTAAAGCGTTGTATCGCATATTCTTTAGCTTGGTCAGTTGTTATCAAAAATTGCCAGTCCGAGCTTTGCATCAGCAGTAACTCGCGGGCGGCCTGGTTGAGGACGAAAAGTTCATCGTCAGTTGGTGACTGGAAATTCTGCACCAGAACGACCATCCGCCGTTCCGCCTCATGGATCAAAGGCCACATCCAACCCGTTTCGCCATTCTGCCAGGTGAAATGACCTCCGCCTGTCCCCCAGGACCCCTCCATTAAGTTCAAAACTTGCTGTGGTGGGTGTTCTTCAACATACTGACTGGCGGTTACCATGTCGATCTCGTCATTCTGCGATAAATGGCGCAGCACCTTCCCCAACCACTGCACCCCCTCAAACCACCAATGCCCGAACAACTCCGTATCGTAATTTGAGGACACAATCCCGTATTTGCCGGTATCCGCGTTATACTCGCGCAGTAAATCCCATACCAAATGGGCGAAATGCTCCGCGTGTTGGTCCACCTTATACCGCGCCCAATCCGGGCGGTAGATGTCCTTATGCGCCAGCCCGACCTCATCGCCCGTCACGCGCCAATATTGCAAGCCACTTGTCCCGGCTTTCTTGTGGAACTCGCGGTAATCGAAATCCCCAGGATACCCCCACTCCGCGCTCCATACCTGTTGCCCACTATTATTATTACGCCCCAAAACCGCCACCCCCGAATGTTCGTTCAGCGTCGGGTTGGCGGCACTATTATTGACATAGTACGCCTCGTAAGTTGTCGTGACGCGCTCTGGGGTTTTGTTCTCGCTTGGTAGCACATACCGATTTTTGATGTTCGCGTTTGGGCCGATGACATCCCCCGCCGCCACCCCGACCGGCTCGCCACCGGTGATGGTATGCGTCTCGGTGAAAAAAACCTGAATCCCCTCGGCAGCCAAGAAATGTTCTAGGCCGGGGCGCATATCCCCCCTCCCACCGGGTATGGCTGGGCGATAACCACACTCCGGCAGCCATAATGCCCGCGGACGACGCCCGAAAGTACGTTCATAGCTGGCGATGCCCTGCCGAATCTGCCCGAAAACCGTGCTATCCTCCGCTAAAAGGGGCATATAGGCATGGGTCGCCACACTCGCGATCAACTCGATGTAGCCTTCATCTTGCAATTGCCGGAAGTGAGGGATTAACTCGCCGCCAAACTGATCGTTGAAGGTCGCTTTTGTTTCCTGGAACAGCTTCACATACCACCGTGCCAGGTTCTGAACCTCTGGCTGGTGGGCGAATTTGTCGATGTCTTGCTCGGCGGCGGCCTGTTTGGTGCCCAGGTAACGGTTGATGTTTTCCAGTACAAGCGTGTCGGTCAACTGCTCGGCTAAGGTCGGTGTGATCCCCAACGTCACACGATAAGGCACGCCTTCCGCTTTGAGGTCGTATAAAATTTTGAGCAGCGGGATGTAAGTTTCCGTCGCCGCCTCGTGAATCCACTCCTCGCCGTGCGGCCAACGTCCGGCAAGCCGGGCGTAAGGTAAGTGGCTATGCAGGACAAACGTAAAGGCTCCGATAGTTGCCGACAAGTTGTATTTCTCCCTTATCTTGCGGGAAATTGAGTTACAAGGTGATCGTGATTGTAACGTTTTGCAATCGGCAGTTGCAAGTTGAATTTATCCTGAGGCTGTAGCCTCAGCCGGCAAGACCATCGTAAACACACTCCCACGGTGAATGGTACTTTTCACGCTAAGATACCCCCCATGCGCTTCAATCACCGTCCGAGCGACAAACAACCCCTGGCCTAAACCGCGTGGATCTAACAATCTTCCGTCAGTAGTGCGGGGTTCTCCCCGGTAAAATCGCTCGAAGATATGCGGCATATCCTTCTCAGAGATACCCACCCCGGTATCGACCACCTGCACCGCGATATTATCATTATCATTTCGTGCCATTGTAAAGAAAATATGCCCCCCCGTTTCTGTATACCGGATGCTGTTTTGCAACAGATGGCCCAGCGCCCAACGTAAGCGCGGCTCGTCGCCGGTAACCTGTAACCCGTCTAAATCCTTGGCCATCACCGAGACCTCTAACCGGGCGCGTTTAATCTCCGGCATCATCCCTTTTACCACACCCCATACCAACGCTTCTAAATCTACCGGCATCTGCCGGACCTCGAAGCTGCCCGCCGCCATCTCGGAAATATCCAACAGTTCCACGATCATCCGGTCCAGCACATCCACATTACGCCCGATCATCTGCACCATGCGACGGTTTGCCGGGGCATCCTCCGGTGTGTTTGCTAAAACCTCGCTAGACATCTTGAGCGCGTTCATCGGTGTACGTAACTCATGCGAGATCGCCGTGATAAATTGATCCTTCAACCGGTCGCCCAACGCCTCCTGCGTTACATCTCGCAACACCAACAGCGTCCCAATCCGCACACCATCACCCCCGCCGACCGCCGCCAGCGTCACCCCCAAAATCCGATTGTTAATCTGTATCCGGGTTGGTTCCCCCAACGGCGCGAGTTCTGCATCGAGCGTTATCACCCCTTTGTGTTGGTCCAATAAGGCGTTAAACTCGCTATCCCGTAGGGCCTTCTGGCTGCCGAGCATCTCCTTAGCCGCATCGTTGATCAATGCGATGCGCCCCTCCATATTTTGTAAGATGATGCCCTCGTCGATTGTTTCCAGGATGCCATGGAGCCGCTGTAACTCCCGTTCGCGCTTCTCTATCGCCGCTTTTAACTTCTGGCGCTGCTGGTACAGCTTGCGGGCCGTGGCCTGCGCTTTTTCTGCTTCCGACCGGGCGCTGAGGCTGCGATAAATGCGGCTGAAGAAGGCTTCGGTAGCATTCCCCAGGCCGTTGATGCGCTGAATGATCCCCCCCAACTCAGCTGCGCCGGATTGTGGTATGTCGCTATTCATGTGTCGCCCTTCACTGGTTTAGCCATATCAGTTTAACTTTTATCCGCGATGACCTGATTCAAAATAGATTGCAACTGCGCGAAATCTGGCAGCGGCTTGGCGATGATGCGATCCGCCCCGTTCGTGAGCATCTCGGCGCGTTCGTCATCGTCTAAAGAGAATGCCGTCATCAAAACGATAGGTATCCCCTGAATTGGCCCAATAGTGCGAATACGATGAGCGATCTCATTGCCCTTTGGCCCCGGCATCCGAATATCCATCAGCGCAAATTCTGGCATTGGCCCCCCATAAGAACCATTCTCTATCCCGTCCAAAAATTCCCACGCTTTGGTCCCAGTCGAAAACGGGATCGGATGATGGCCCCAGGCTTGCGCCATCATCGTTACCAAGTTGCGGATGTCGGCTTCATCTTCTGCTATCATCCAATTCACAGTGATCTCCTGTCGTCGGTTGGTTGTGCATACAATTGTGGTTTATTATAACGACATTTTAGCGCAAACGAGACTCCTATACCGATAGTTTGCTGGATCACGGTGATAAAACTATTATTATAGGGTAGAGATACAGTTAGTTTATGCTCGATAGGTTAGGAGACAGAGCCTTGTCCACCTGGATGGTTGTTGAAGATGAGCCAGATATTTATGAGGTTTTGCTGGCGATGTTTCAGATGTGGGGCATCGATGGCGTTGCCTTTGTAGATGGCGAAGAGGCCGTCACCTGGATTGAAGAAGTTGATGAAGGGCGTTTACAGGGCGAATTGCCCGAACTCGCACTACTTGATATTCGCTTACCCGGCAAAATCAATGGGGCCATGGTTGGCGAGCGACTCCGTAAAAGTGCTATTCTAGGCGATATTGCCATTGTCATGAGTACCGCTTATAAACTATCGCCAGACGAAGAAAAAGCGATCATGGTGCAGGCCGGGGCCGATAAACTGCTGTATAAGCCGATGCCCCGCTTTCAGGAACTCCAGCAGATATTAGAAAATGTTATTGCCGAGCGCCGCGCCAAAATAACCAAGGGTGAAAACGGAAAAGCTACCTAAATTATGCTCAATACAGCACCATCACGTTCACTGGGGCGGCGTACCCGCCAACTCTTGCTGTTTGCCTTTCTCAGCGTTTCCCTCGGGGCGTTTCTGTTATCGGTCGGGGTATTGCTCTACCTGATCCTGTTTGCTGCTGTCGGTAGCACCGGCTATCTGATCCAGCGCGGCATATCCTACACGCTACTTACCACCGGCGGCGGGGCCGTTTTACTTGGGTTATTCTTCTTGGTGCGGGCACTCGTCCGCCGCCGCGAAAACGACCTGGCTGCCATCACCGGCGATCACCTCAGCCAATACCTGGATGAACGCTACCGGTTCATCCGCAACATTAACCGGCCCGCCCTCGGCTACATCGACGCGGTGCTTGTCGGGCCGCCGGGTATTCTGGTTTTCCGCATCTTGGATGTGAAGGGCGCTTTCATCAACGATAAAAACAGTTGGGCCCGCAAAAGTCGTCAGGGGGAGTTCATGCCCTGGCGCGTCAACCCGACCCAAGAAGCTGTCGTTGATGTCCGTGCCGTGCGTGACTTTCTCAAACAACACAAAATCCCTCAGCCAGAAGTATTCGGCGTGGTCGTTTTTATCCCGAATGAGCCTCATCTTACCTTCCAGACCAAAAACCCGGTTGTGCCCATCACCCATCTAACCGACCTGCTCGACACGCTCAAACAAACTTACCTACAACAAGAACGCATCACCCCGCGCACCATCCAACAAGTGACAAAGCTACTGATGGGCGATCTCTAAATGCCAGCCGAATTACTGCTTGCATCCGTTGGGGCCGGCAAGACCGAAACCGCCCTGGCCCGCATCGCACAGCTCACACAGGCCAACCCGTTTGCCAAAGTATGGATTCTGCTAGCGACCGAACGCCAGGTGAGCCAATTTCGCAATCGCCTGATCGAAGCAACTGACCTATCACCTGTTTTTTTTAACATCCAATTTTTCACCTTCCCCGAACTTTACGCCCATATGCTCAATGCCGCCGGCAAGCCCGCCCGCCAACTCAGCGAACCAGCCCGGTTGCGCTTGCTGCGAGTGCTAGCGAGCCGCGACCGTGACGCACTCGGCGTTTATGGGCCGATTGCCCACAAGCCGGGGTTTGTGCGCGTCCTGGCGGGCCTGATCGACGAGCTAAAGGGCGCACTGATCGAACCGCTTGATTTTGCCCATGCCACCGAGCGCGTTTTCCAGGGCCGCCAAAAAGATCAGGACATTTACCGCCTATACCATGCTTACCAGCAGCGCCTACAGCAACACGACATCGTAGATCGCGAAGGCGAGGGATGGCTTGCACTGGCCGAACTCCTGGACGACCCGACCGTTGCCGCCGATGTCGCGCTGCTGGTTGTCGATGGCTACGACCAGTTCACCGCCCTACAAGCGGCCATCGTCGCACAAATTGCAGGCCGCATCCCCGATACACTCATCACGCTGACGGACATCCCATCCCCCACCAGCAGTATAGGCCGCCGCTTCCAACGTGCCAAAGACCGCTTGCTACAATCCGGCACAGAGGCTAACTTGTATTTCACCACCCGCATGCTATCCCACCCGATTCCAGGCCGCCACCCGGACCTACAACGGCTGTCCGAACAGTTCGGCCTGCTAGCAACGGATACCCAACCGGCCCCGTCCGATGGCGGCGTGCGCTTCTTGGCCGCCCCGGATATTCCGACCGAAGCGGCAGCCGTGCTACGTCAGGTCAAAAAGCTCTTGCTGGGGGCCGCCACCCGCCCAGACGACATCATGCTAGTCTTACGAGACCCCGCCCGCTATCAAGTCCATCTCCGCGAGTTGGGCCGCGCCTATGGGTTGCCGCTGGTGCTACACATGGGCGATGCCTTGGGCGATGCCCCACCGATCCGCGTGCTGTTCGATCTAATTACACTCCATGATACCCGCCTCAACCTGATCGACTTTCCGCGCCGGGCCTTACTCGATGTGTTGCAATCTCCCTATATTGATCCACCCGGCTTAGATCGCGCCGCCATCGAAAAACTGACCGACATCAGCCAGGAATGGCAGGTCGTGGGGGGGCGGGCCGCCTGGCAAAGCGCCATCCAGAACGCCACATCCCCGCGTGATGCCGACGACGACAGCGACGGCCCAACCCGCCACCCCGCCCTCATCACCGCCGATGAACGCGATCACCTGTTGCACGCCCTCGGCGCTTTTTTTGACCACCTCACGCCACCCGATGCTAGCCCGATGTCAGGCTATATCGTATGGCTAGAAGCCCTGATCGGCTGCGACCCGGCCCCCTACGAGGACGACACGATCCCGCCAGACGAACGCGACGGCTACTTACAACTGGTTTCCACATTACGACGCGACGTTGACGAGTACATCGTTACTCGCGATATTGCCGCGCTCGATGCGTTTAAAACCGTTCTTCAGGGCCTACTCAGTGCGGATGAACTGCTTCGCACGCTAGAAGGGACCGAGCCGGTATTGAACTGGGCCGATTTCCTGGCAGACCTGCGAACTGCCGTCGAAGCCCACCAGATCGACAAAAACCCGGAACGACACGGGCATGTGTTGGTTACCACCGCTACCAACGCCCGCGGACTCCCACACGATCACCTGTTCGTGCTGGGGTTATCCGAGGGGATTTTCCCGCTACGCACCACCGAAGACCCGCTTTACCTGGATAGCGAACGGGTGCAGTTAGTCGCAGCCGGGCTACCCGTCGAAACTGCCGCCGACCGCGCTTTTGACGACGGCCTGTTCTACGAACTGATCAACCTCCCGCGCCGCACACTGAGGCTTTCCCGCCCCACCATGCAAAACGGATCGCCATGGGTCGCTAGCCATCTATGGGCCGCTGTCGCTAACCTGTTTACCAACGCCAATGACTTGATCGACCGGGGAACCATCCGCGTTGGGGAAGTCCCCCCCATACAAGACGCCCCCACCGCCGAAGATGCCCTGATCGCACTGGCCGAAACCTTCCACGGCCCCGCCGATCCCGCCGCTATCGCCGCCTATAACTGGTTTATCCAGTCCCAATCCCAGGCTTGGTCGGCTGTATGGACGGGCCGCGAGATAGAAACCCGCCGCATGACCGACCCATCCCCGCCCCATAACGGCATCATTCAACACCCGGACCTACTCGCAACCGTCAAACAGCTATTGAGCATCCAGCAACATCAATGGAGTGTGAGCCAACTCAACGATTACGGGACCTGCCCCTATCGTTTTTTTGCCGGGCGCGTGCTGGCCCTCAACCCCTTAGAAGAACCGTTCGTTGGGCTGGATGCCCGCCAGCTTGGGACGCTTAACCACAACATCCTGGAGCAGACCTATCGCCAGCTTGCTGCCGATAATACACCCATCGACCCCGCCCACACCGATCACGCGCTTAGCCTGCTACACGCCGCCGCCGCCGAGCTGTTCGCCAACGCCCCTCGCCAACAGGGTTTCCGTGCCTCCCCGATGTGGGAGCAAGAAAAACAAGTGATCTTAGATCGGTTGGTCGCTTTGGTCCGTTACGATTTTAACGAGATGAACGCTCATCTGGCGGACGTGTTCGGCGTTGCCGACGAACGCCGCCCGTATGCGGTGGAAGTTCGTTTCGGCATCGGCAACCAGGGCCGCTTAATTACCCTACCGGATGGCGACACCATTAAATTTACCGGGATGATCGACCGCATCGACCGTTACGGCGATCAGCTGGTGGTGATTGACTATAAAACGGGCAATACACCTATCCCGCTAAAAGAATTGCAAGCCGGGCGCAACTTCCAGATCATGTTATACATTCTGGCGGCCCGTCATCTGCTGGATGCCTGGCGCGGCGAAAACCACCCGGACGTACCCCGTCAGGTGCTTGGCGGCTTTTTCTGGCACATCCGTAATCGGACGATAAGCGGTGTCCTGCACGCCAACGATCCCGACCACAACGCCCTGATCCAAACCGCCGAACACACCCTGAAGCAATACGTTCAGCAAGCCCGCGCCGGTGTGTTTCCGGTTAAGCCATCTCACCCCACACCGGACGGGCGCTGCGCCGCCTACTGCGGCTTCTACCGCTTGTGCCGTGTCTCCCTCACACAACCCGCTACCCAGAAATAAACCGCCATGGAATTTACCCCCGATCAAGCTCGTGCCATCTTCCCACCCTATAACCGCAACCTGATCGTTGTTGCCGGGGCTGGCTCCGGCAAAACCCGTGTGCTTGTCCAGCGTTACCTGGAACTGCTCGCCCATTCCGATTGGCGGCTCAACCAACTCGTCGCTATTACTTTCACGCAGAAAGCCGCCCAAGAAATGCGCGACCGCGTGCGCCAGGCCCTCACCGAGCGCGTTAACCAAGCTAGCGGGCCGGAACAAACCCGGTGGGCCGATCACCTCGCGGAGATGAACACCGCCCGTATCGACACCATCCATGCCCTGTGCGGCACAATCTTACGCGCCAACGCCCCCGAAGCTGGCCTGGACCCGCGCTTTACGGTGTTGGATGAGGTCCAACGCGAGATGCTCATCGACCGCGCCATCGACCGCACCCTGCTAGACCTGCTTGACGGCGATACCCCCGACCCGGTAACGCACCTGTTCACCTACTACGAACAACGCGACATCCGCCAAACCCTGACGACCTACTGCAAACAACCCCTCCCGCCCATCCCTGACCATGCCGGTCACGTTTTAGCGGGGTGGCAGGCCCAATGGGAGACGCTGCACCGTCCGCTTTTCTTAGAGGCGCAACGCGACCCCATCCTGGAGCTTGACGGCGCTTGGTTGCTTGCTAATCAGGTTAGCTTCCCCACCCATAACGACACGCTCGTGACCAAGCTAACCCCCATCCTGGAGGCGTTAGCGGTTGTGATGCGTTACCAACCCGGCGACGATCTGATCGAAGCGTGGCGATCCGTACAACGCATCAGCCAGGCCAATTTGCGCAGAAGCGGCTCTAAATCGAATTGGCGCGATGCCGCCTTCCTGGATGACACGCGCCGCGCTTATAAAGCGGTTGTGGAGCAGTGGGCACGTCCGCTAGCTGAACGGGGCGTCTCTCCACCCGATCAGGTCGATGCCGATGCCGCCGATCTCATGCCGCTTTGGTCGGATCTGATCGGGCGGGTGCAACACCGTTTTGAACGCCTCAAAGCCGCCGATGATCTGCTCGACTTCGATGATCTCGAACGTCGCACCGCCCAACTGCTCCAAGATTTCCCACACGTCCGCCAGCGATATGTTAACCGTGAGTTTAAGCATGTTCTGGTCGATGAATTTCAGGATACCAACGATAACCAGTGGGCCATCATCCGCGCCCTGACCAACCCCGACGATCCGGCCTTACCCGCCCGCTTGTTTGTCGTGGGGGACCCGAAACAGAGTGTCTACGGCTTCCGGGGAGGCGATGTGCGCGTATTTGAGGCCGCCCGCCGCGAACTGCACGCGCTCCCACAACCGGACGACCACCTGCCAGAAGTGCCGCTGGCAACTTCGTTTCGTACCCATGCGCCCCTGATGCAGATTTTTAACCATGTATTCGGGCAGCTTCTCCAACGAACGCCGGGCAGCCTGGTTCAAGCCTATGAGGTCACCTACGGCCAGCCGATGTCTGCCCACCGCGTGACCCCACCCACCGATCACCCCCCGCTAGAGATCATGCTGATCGATGAGCGCCCACGCGACCCGCACACCGGCGAGTATCTGCCGGACACCAATTGCGCCCCGATCAACAAACACAATGCCGATGTCACCCGCCGCTGGGAGGCCCACGAGATCGCCACCCGTATTCACGCGATGGTGGCTGATGGGCGGCCCGTCTACGATCGAGACACCCATAGCCAACGCCCCATGCGTTATGGTGATGTCGCGCTATTGTTCCGCACCCTGCAAGATGCCAACCTCTACGAACAGGCCCTACAACAGCACGGCATCAGCTATGTGACGGTCGGTGGGCGTGGTTATTACGACCGTCAGGAAATATGGGATGTGATGGCCCTGCTAGAATCGCTCTATAACCCTTACGACGATCTATCCCTGGCAACTGCGCTACGATCCCCGTTGTTTAACCTCAGCGATGAGGCGCTCCTGTCCCTGCGGACCCCGCGCTACGATGAACAGGGCAAGCCTTCCCGTGGCTCATTGTGGGGGACGCTTCGGGGGGCGGCAACCGGGGAAATCGGCCTAACTCCCGCCGATGCGCTACCGACTGTCGCCCGTGCCTGGCACATCTTACAAGACCTTCAGCGGATCGCCGGGCGCGTCACCATCTACGAACTGATCCGGGCGGCGCTGGACCGCACCAGCTACCTTGCCACACTCACCGCCCTGCCAGACGGCACCCGCCGCCGCGCCAACGTCCAGAAATTGATCACGCAGGCGCTAGCAAGCGATAAGATCACGCTGAGCGCCTTCACCCGGCATATCACCCAACTCACCGACCGCGAGGTGCGCGAACAAGAAGCCGATACCTACGCCGGGGATGCCGTCACGCTGATGACCATCCACAAGAGCAAGGGCCTAGAGTTCCCGGTTGTGTTCCTGCCAGATACCACCCGTCGCCCGCCCCCACCTCGGCAACCGCTGGTGCTGGCAGATGCCGATCTCGGCGCGGTCTGTCTTGTCCGCGATGAAAACGGCAACCCGGAAAAGCCCATGCTCTACAACTGGTTGCAAACGCTACACCACGAACGCGATCTGGCCGAAAGCAAACGCCTGTTTTATGTCGCTGCCACCCGCGCCGCCGACCTGCTAATCGTCAGTGGGGCCGCGTGTTGGTCCGTCAGGAAGGCGGCCTGGAGCCTGTCCGGGTCGTTCCGCTGGCTGTTAGAATCGCTGGGCCTGGCGGCCTGGCACGGCGACGATCACACCATTACACTACCGGAGGGCGGCCCATCGGTGCGGGTCTATCGCCCGTTAGGGCCACCCGACCGCCTCCACGCCGGCCTATCGCTACCACAAACCGCATTATGGAACGATGATTCCGTGCGGCGTGGGCACCGCTTAGACGGCGAAACCGCCCCGCCGCCGCTGTTGCGCTCGGTCCCACCACAACCGGAGCGCGTCGCGTACAATCTCGCCACAACTCAACTCGCCACCCTGGGCGAAATAGACGAGGACGTTAGCGCCGCCCCCGATGAACCCGATTCCCCGGCCCGGCGTGTGCGCCGTCGCGTGTTACACACCGCCCCCGATCGCGTCCGGCAGGCGCGGGTATCCCAGAAGCGTGAGCAGCGCGTCCCCAAGAAAACGCTTGGCAACATCGCACACGAGGCGCTGCGCTGGTGGCGGTTGCCCCTTAGCAAAACCGATATGCAAAGCGAGCTAGCCAGTTACGCCTGGAAATACGGTGTCGTCCACCCGGATGATACCGCCTACGCCGTCGATGTCGTCCGTAACTGGCTGCGAGAACTGCGCTACAAAGACATTTACCGCAAAATGGACAACGCCGACCGCATCTACCGCGAAATTCCGTTTATCTACCGCACGGAAAAGCGCGTTATTCATGGCGTGGTGGATGTGCTGTTCCAGCAGGCCGACGGGACCTGGGCGCTTGTCGATTATAAATCTGGGCAGGTGCCGGGTTACCAAGAACGCAACGACGGGGCCGAGCGCGAAAACTTTCGACTGTTAGCCAACCACACGAAACGCTATCATCTACAAGTTGGGGTATATGCGGCGGCAGTCGATAAATATCTCGCCACACTCGGAGAAGCCACCACACCAGACGACATCGCGGTTTACATCTACTACTTACAATACGGCCAGACACAACCCGTCGCGCCGTCCGACTGGCAAGCCGCCGTCGATAAGCTCGAAACCAAAATCGGCAAGCTGATAGAGGATACAGACGCATGATACGGCGAATCATTGGCCCGCTGCCCACCTGGGCCACCCGCGAACACCCGGTGCTAAATTATCATCTGCGTGGCCAGGCGCGGCGCACACGCCCCCAACGGTACTTGCTGGGATTATTGGTGTTAGTGATGTTGGCTTTTCTGTTGGCCGGCGGGTATGCCTATGCCACCAATTTGTTTGCCAACCCGCCAGGGCAAAACCTGACCGAGAGCGCCAACCGTATCTTCTTCTTCCCGTTAGTTATCCTACAACTGTTGGTCGGCGTCACATCCCTGAGTATGACCGTCGGGGCGGTGGGGGAGGAACAACGCCGCGTCACCTGGGATAACCTGCGAGCCACCCCCAGCGGGGCCGCCCTGACCATCCGCACGCGCTGGGCGGCGGTCTTTCATCAGTCACGCTTCCTGCTGTTGGTCATAACTGCGTTACGGCTGTTGTTGATTTTTGGCCTGCTACGGGACCTGACCGCTTTTCAGGGCGACTACCTGAACCTGCTTATCGGCGGCGTGACGCCTACTATCCCGCCCACGCTCGGCGGTGTGCCGTTTGCGGTCCCTGTCGGGGCAGTGTTATTGTCCCTATTCATGACGGCGGCAGCCTTGTTGCCCTTTACCACACTTGCCTTAGATGCGGCGGTCGGCTTATGGCTGGCAACCCGTTTCCATCGTCGGGTATACACGCTGGTGATCCAGTTTTTGTTGGTGTTGTTCCGGGTGGTGCTGGTCGGTGGTCTCGTCTATGTCACGTTGGCCTTTGTCGATAACAACATTAACCTTTCCGTTCGCCTGCTCGATTGGCTCCCGTTAGAGTGGATCACGCTGTTTGTTTTCTCCGGCTTTGCCGACCAGGGCGTTAAGTTGCTTCATCTGGGCTTTGCAGGCGAGGTATGGGTGCTGACACCCTACAGTGTTTTCATCGGGCCGGCCCTGTTGATCCTCGCAATCGGGCAAGCTGCTCTCGCAGACTGGATTCTGGGCCGCGCCATCCGCACCGCCGAGCGACACGGTTAAGCTAAATCGTGCGATCCGAAAGCAGGAAGCTCGCCGTCGCTGTATTAGTCGCCAGTGGGATGTTATGGACGTTGCAAATCCGCAGTAGCGATTGAATGTCCGGGTCGTGGGGATGCTTGCCAAGCGGGTCCACAAAGAAAAACACTGCCGCCACCCGTCCCTCCGCCACTGCCGCCGCGATCTGCGCATCGCCCCCCACCGGGCCAGATAACATCTGTTCGACATCTAGCTTGGTATTGGCGATAAGCATGGTGCCAGTCGTATTGGTCGCTAAAATGTGATAAGCCTTCAGCACATTCTCGTTTTTCATCGCAAACGCGACCATATCCTGTTTTTTGCCGTCATGGGCGATCAGCGCCAGCGTTTTTGCCGGGGTATCGGTCATAGGGTATCCTGTCGATGTTTTTACAAGTAACAAACTCAGTGTAACGGATCGTCATCTGTTCACCAATGCCTATGGCATATCCGGGTAGGGCTTACGCACCAAATGCGTGCCGCGCTACGAAAACCGTGAATCCAACGTAGGGGAGGGTCGCTGTGCCCGCCCGCCGCAGCACGAAACAACCCTCACACAGGCTAGTTTCTGTTAACGTTTACCCAAAAAATTCGGTGGTTGTAGTGGGTCAGCGTGCTGAACCCAAGGCATAAGCACGCTATGCCCTACTGCGTATCCGGGTAGGTGGGTTCGTACACAATACTACCGTCCATGACCCCTTGCGCATAACTGATGTACGCCCCAACCGACCACATCCCGACGTTAGCCCACGTCTGACAGGTGGCTATCGCTTGCCGCAGGTCTTGCGCTGTCCGACCGGGAAAGGTGGTGCTGCTGCTACCAATGCCGTTCAGGGTGTGCGCGTCACTGTTCCCGACCTGCGCCACCGCCAACGACCGAACCGCCCGTCGTGCTATCAGGTTGACCCCCGGCAGGATGATTCCGGCATTACTGACTTCAACCCCATCAAACCCGATCTGCTCGATCAAACCCATATTCCGCCAGTACCGCTGGAACCCGCGCCGCGTCTCCGAAACATGCACATGAAACGGATGCGCCAAAATCGCCACCCCGCCCGCCTCATGAATCGCCTGTACCGTTTCCTCTAAAGACAAGCGCGGCGGGATCGGCGTTGTCACCCACCAGGCCAGCACATGCCCCTCGTAGCTAGTCACTTCTAACCCAGGCACAACATCGAAATTGTATTGATCGCGGTGATCGTAGGCCCATAACGTCGCGTCTAATCGATCATGGTCGGTAATGGCGATCACGTCTAAATCTAACGTGCTGACCCGCGCCAACAACGTTTGGACATCCGCCGCCCCGTCGCTGACGTTTGTGTGCATGTGCATGTCTGCACGGCCAATTTGTTGTACCATAAGATGGCTAGCCTGTTTGTTGAAACTGTTGTATTTAAAACTATACGGGCTTCTATCGCTGCCGTTAAGGGGCGGTCCGCTAACCTTAACAGGCGCTTAAACAGATGTTCGACTTGTGGGTTAAAACTTACCGATGCGCTTTTCCCGACAGGTTCTATTCCCGATGGCATTTCTCTTACTGGCTGTGGCGGTCGTTTTCGGTGCCGTCTGGCAGATCAGCCGTGCCTGGGGGAGTGGCCCCACCCGTTACACCGCCCGGCCCACCAACCCGCCACCCCAACCAGGGACGCCCATCGCCCCACTAGAGCAAGTCAACCCGGCCTTGATGACGGCCTTTGATCTCTATCAGACCGGCTACACCGACGACGAGATGATCGTCGCCAATGTGCAGCCCATCGGGGCTTACTTGCCCCGCAGCGGCAACCGCCAGGCCGCCCTCGCCGATCCAACCGCTGCCCCAACTCAGTTCCCCTACCCAACAACACCCCCACAGCCCACACTGGGCCAACCACCGATCACCGCCCAGGCCAACTGCGCCCCCACCGACAACCCGGTTGCTGGCGTACTAACGCAGGGCTTCCACCGTTATCACCTGGGGATCGATTTAGGCGTGCAGGCCGGGACGCCCGTCCGAGCCACCCACAGCGGACAAGTCATTTTTGCCGATTGGAACGAGAACGGTTATGGCTACCTGGTCATTTTGCAGAGTGGCCCGTTCATCACCTACTATGCCCATAACACATCGGTCAACGTGCGTGAGGGGCAACAAGTCATCAAAGATAGTGTCATCGCCTGGAGTGGCAGCACCGGCAACAGCAACGGACCCCATGTTCACTACGAAACGCGCATCAACGACGTGCTGGTAGACCCGCTTACTTTTGCCGACCGTGGTTACGCAACCTGTTGAGGATGATCCCATGACACAAACGCCCCCTACACCCCAAACAAACACGGTCTGGTATGTCTCCTGGCGTTGGCGGATCGTGTTACCGTTGTTTGCCGCGTTATTACTCGTGACAATGGGCAGCGCCTACGCCGTGACGGTCGGGTTTGGACGCGGGATGAGCATCTCGCAGGATAACCTATTGCTAGAGAATGTCCGTGGCCTCACCAACCGCGCCAACACGCTCTACCAACGCCAACGACAAGAAGCGCAGCGCCTCGCCTTTACTGTGGGCGTGTCGCAGACCGTCCAGCGCGGGCAGGCCGATGTGCTACGCGATACGCTCGAAGTGCTAGCACGAACCGCAAATTTAGATGCGCTCATTCTCACCGACGCCGCCGGCGTGGAGGCGCTCGGCGTGCAGCGTGTCACGCTGCCGGATACCGACGCCTACGCCGTCAACACCGGGACACCCCTCAGCGGGCAGCCGATAGTGACGGCGGCGCTGGCTGGTCAAGACGGCGAAGCGGCCCTGTTCCAAACACCGGACGGCACCCTGCTGATGATCAGCACCCCGCTACGGGCCGAAGGCGAGATCGTCGGGGCGGTGCTAGCTGGCACTCGCCTGCAAACCGTCGCCGCCGATCTTAGCGGGTCGGCGCTGGCCTCGGTTGCCATCTATGGGGCCGATGGCACTTTAGCCGGGACCACCTTCACCGCTGCCGATTCCGACCTGGTACTCTCTCGCCCGCTTTTTGAATCCACACTCGCCGACGCTGCTACTGTGCCGATCCGCGCCGTGAACATCGCCGGCGATCCCTATCGCACCGCCTATGCTCCCTTGCGCATGGGCGGTAATGTGCTGGGCGTCGTTGGCGTGTTCTTGCCGGATGCCCTGCCGTTTGCCTCCCGGCTGGGGCAGCAGCTTCTCGCCCTGACCGCCGCCACTATCACCGGGGTTGTGGTGACCATCGTATTTGTCGGCGTAGGGTTATTGACCGGGCGCATCAAACGACTGGAACGCACCGCCCGCGCCCTGGCAACCGGGCGTTCTGATGCCCGTACCCGCATGGCCCCTACCGATGAAGCTGGGGCTGCCGGGGCCGCGCTCGATGCCTACGCCAATCGCGTCCAGCGGGAACAAGACACAATGCAGGCTGTTATTCGGCGGCAACGACGCGAAACCAACCACCTGATCACCGTCTTACAGTCGATCCCGGATGGTGTCATCGTACAGGATGCTTACGGAACCGTGACGTTTGCCAACCAACAGGCCCACCACCTATTCGACGGCCACACCCTCCCGCCACCGGAAACTCTACGGGCCATCACACAGCGCGTATACGGGGCGCTAGGCGCGGCTGTCGCGCCCGGCGTCTATACGCTTGGTGACCCGCAACAACTATCTGTTGGCGAACGGATACTGCACGTCCAGGCCGCCGCCGTGCAATCCGTCAACGGCCAGCGTAGCGGGACTGTGCTATTATTGCGCGACATCACCGAGATCGTGCGCAAAACACAACAGCGTGATCGCCTGTTGCAACAAGTCGAACAAGTTGTGCAGCAACCCCTGCACGAACTCGCGCAAACTGGGGCCTTCGGCGCACCACCGATCAACGCTTTTGCCAGGGCCATCAGCCAGCGGGCCGTTGCTTTACACAAGTTGGTTGTCCAGATGCGCGAACTCACCGCGCCCCAGCTAGACCCCACCGACCGGACGACCGAAACACTCCGGTTAGATACGTTGGTGTGGCGCGTTGCCAACGAGTGGCGGCAGATCGCGCTCGCCGCTGGTCTCAACCTGCATGTCAGCATCGCTACACCGGGCCTGCATGTGCTAGCCGACGAGAAGCGTCTGCGTTGGGCGATGGGCAATATCATCGACAACGCCATCAAATACACGCCCCCCGGCGGGACTGTCACGCTAGAGATCAACGGGGAAAGCCGGGGACAGGTGGCTTTGCGCGTGCGAGATAACGGCGTCGGCATCGCTGCCGATGAGCTAGCGCGTGTCACAGCGCGTTTTTATCGGGGCAACCCCACCATGCCCGATGGCGCGATCATCCGTACACCCGGCATGGGCCAGGGGCTATACATTGCCAAAACGATTATTGAGGCACACGGTGGATTTTTGCGCGTCAAAAGTAAGCCGGGGACCGGGACAGCCGTTTATTTTTCGGTGCCCGTCACCGCCCCCGATGTGATGGACCTGCCGCTTATCCAACAGGGGTTTGAAGGGGAGACAGTCCGCCTCCCCGATGATTACCTCAACCAATTGCGATAGGTCTCGCGTGGCCCCGGTTGTGTTAGGCGTCCGGGTTGCCCAATGTCAGGATATAGGCCACCACGTCCGCTAATTCTTGCTCAGTTAGTACCTCGCTGTAGTTCTGCGGCATCAGGTTTTCCGGGTAGGGTGGGTCGGCGGGAACATGATAATCCGGTGCGGCAATAATCGAATTAACAACATACGTTATCCCGTCCGGATCGCCGCTTTCGGTAGCGCGTTCATCCGCCCGATCATATAGCTTATACAACGCCGGCCCGACCAAACGGACCTCGCTTTCGTCCACCGAATGACACGTACTACACATCCACGCCCCAGACGATGTTTGATAGGATGCGTTGAATACCGTCATACCGTTGTCCACATCCCCGGCGGCGATAGCCTCCGCAATCGGATCGGCGGTGGCGGCGGTGGCGGGTTCGTCGGTCGGCTCAATCGTCGCCGTCGGTGGGACAGCGGTTGGCGACGGGGTCGCTGTTGGCGCGACAGCCGTTGGCGGCGTGGTCGCCGTCGGTGGGATAGCGGTTGGTGGTGCGGTGATCATGTCTGTCGCTTCGACGGCTGTTTCTGCCTCCGCTACTTCCCATTCGGGCGTTGCGACCGTCCCACAAGCCGCCCCAAACACCATCACCCCACATAGCAGCAGGCTACCGATCAATTTGCGTGTCATAACCTTACTTCACCTTTAGTTTGTGCAATATTTAACAACTGATCGCATTGTAGCGTAGGTGTGGATGTTGTTCCACCCAACACGCCATTAAAACCCGGTGGTTTCTGGGCGGCGATAGCGGATGAGCCGTTGCAAAAACTTGAGTTCTAGCGGGTAAGTGTAGGCTTGTGTTTGATAGCGCACGCCGCTGATACCGCGTAGTAGTTTACGCATTGTCCCGCGCAGCCGCACATCCGTAACGGTGGGGTAGTAGGCATTAACCACCGCTTCAAAATCGCGCACCTTACGCCGGATGCTATCGGTAAACCAGGGTGTGCCGGGGTCCCGCCGTAGCGAGCGTTGGCTCCACTCCTCGGAGGCCCATTCTTCTAGCGTATCCGGGAAGCGGAACCCGGCAGCGTAGGCCGCCTCCGTCATGATGCTGCCTTCCTGGGGCACAGGGGTATAAATATACAGGATCAACTCTGTTGCCGGGTTAATTCGCTTGATCTTGCGGATGAACTGAATCGTATGCTCGACATCTGTCACCGGGTCCGGCGGGTTGCCCATTACAAACGAAAGTTCCGGCACGACGCCGTAGCCCTTCATCCGTTCGACAATTGCCAGCGTCTTATCCGTGCTGGACGTACCGCCTTTGTTCATCTGCTTCAGCGTTTCATCGCTGCCCGTTTCGGCCCCCATAAAAACCATTTTCAGGCCGCTATCCGCCAGCGTGCGCCACGTTTGATCGCTATACCGGGTCAGGTTATCCACCCGGCCCAGCCCCCACCAGTTGACATCATACGGCGCGATCCGTTCGGCAATCTCGCGGGCGCGGTCCTCCCGGATGAAAAAATCCATATCGTGGAACTCGATCCCGTCAACATGCCAGCGTTGCTTCATATGCCCGACGATCTCCCCGACACGCTCAGCAGATTCCGCCAGCCATCGCTTTTGCGCCAACGGCACCACCGCGCAGAAGCTACACGAAAACGGACATCCGAAACTGGTATGGTGCGATAATACCCGTTGGCCTAAGTAGCTGCTGCCGATGTACTGCGTCACGTCAATCTGATCGTAGGGATACCACGGGAAGCGGTTCACATCCGCATAGGGCGCACGCAGCGTTTTTTTGACCGTCCCGCCATCGTCATATACCAGCGACGGCACATCATCCAGGCTGCCACCGTAATGTAGCGTGTCCACCAATGCCCGGAAGGGTGGCTCGCCCTGTCCAATAATCCCGTAATCGACAAAATCCGCCTGGACCGTCACGTCGGGATGGTTGCTCACAAAATACCCGCCCCACAAGATCGCCACCTGCGGGTGAGCCGCTTTGACCTGTTTGCACACGCGCACCGCTTGCCGCAGTTGTGGCCCCGGCATAACCGTAACCCCTACCAACCGCGCCCCAGTGCGCTCAATCGCCGCGCAGATAGCGGCGGCGGGGTCCGCGATTAAGTTGCCATCAATAAATACCAGGTCGTAATCATCTGCAATCACCGCCGCCACCGACAACAGCGACATTGGCAGGCGTTGCTTACCGGGGGAGGTGCTGATCGGGTTGTATAAGATCACTGTATGCCGCATGAAAACATGCCTTAAAAACTATGGGCGTGGAGAATATCTGCTGTTATTGTGATACCAACATCTCGAACATGCAACTTTTGCAGGGTAAACCCGATGAAAACTTTCCCCCTCAACCAAAACTGGACAGCCGAGTATTTTGAGCCAGATATCGACGGCTTCGAGATGGCCCCCGCGCCCGAACCCATCGACCATATCCAGCTATGGACGTGTTCGCCGCGCTTTGCCAGGGCCGGGTTCTATGCCTATTTGCGTCGTCCGTTTGAAATTAGCCCGTCAGATCAATGCGTGCGCTACCTGTTGCACATCAAACACGCCCCGGCCTCGGTGCGTATCTACATCAACGATCAATCTCTTGGCGAGGCCACCGGCCACCTGACCAAGTTCGACGTGACCGATTTTGTATCGCTTGGCCACAATAAGCTCAACCTACGCCTAGACTGCTGGCAAGACCCCACTTCACATTTTGGCGATATTGTGCTGTTGCAGGTCCCCTGTGATCAGCTTTAGCACCGGGTGTACGAACATCTAACATCGTAGGGCTTTTGCAAAGTTACATGGCTGAATATTGGGCGCTGCCCAAACCCGTCACTTTTTGAAAAAAGTGAACAAAAACTTATTATTTTGGACGCTTTGCGTCCAAAAATACGGGTTCAAAGGGTGCAAACCCTTTGCAGGGGGCGGGGACAGCGTCCCCGCGCTGTGAAAACTCGACTTTGCAATAGCCCTGCCAATTCAAACGCAGCCATACACACCACCCGCACCTACATCCCCATAGATAAATCTAGGGGTTTTGATGCGAAATTTGATAAAATCAACATACTTATTATTTCTGAACGAAACGAATAGGCCAATTTACCCATGAACATACTGATTATCGGTGGCACCCGGTATATGGGGCATATGCTCGCGATGGCGTTACACGAAAACGGGCATCGGGTGGCGGTGCTGAACCGGGGCATCACCCGCGATGACCTGCCCGACGGTATCCAGCGCCTACATGCCGACCGCACCGTCCCGGCCCAACTTGAACAGGCACTAGCGGGCCATGGGTTCGATGTGGTGGTCGATTTTGTGCTGTATAGTGGCACCGAAGCACAGGCCGCTGTTGATGTGTTTCATGGCAAGGTCGGCCACTATATTTTTATCAGCAGTGGTCAGGTTTATCTACTGCGCGAAGGGATCAGCCGTCCGTTTTCGGAAGCTGAGTACGCCGGGTCGCTTATCCACGAACCAGAACTCAACACCTACGACCACGAAGAATGGGCGTATGGCCTTCAAAAGCGCCGGGCGGAAGATGTGCTTGCCCAGGCTCATGCCGAACGCGATTTCCCTTATACATCGCTGCGGTTGCCGATGGTCAACGGCAGCCGAGACCCGTTTAACCGGCTATATGGTTATATCCTGCGGTTGAAGGACACCGGGCCGGTTCTCGTGCCAGATAAGCCCAACCATCTGCTGCGCCACGTCTACGCGCCGGATGTCGTGCGGGCGATTGAGGCGATCATCGACCAACAAGCCGGGATCGGGCAAGCGTATAATATCTCACAGGAAGAAACGTTGACCTTACAAGAATTTTTGGCGTTATTGGGCGCTCTAATCGGGATTCAACCCAACGTCATCCAAGTGGAGCGACGCTTGTTGGAGGCTAACGGTTTTTTACCGGATTGCTCACCGTTTAGCGATGTGTGGATGTCTGAGTTAGATAATAAGCGCAGTAAAACCGAGCTTGGGATCGCCTACACGCCACTAAGAGCCTATTTGCAGCAGTTGGTCGAACACTATGAGGCCAACCCACCACAAGCCCCCGTCAGTTACCGACGCCGCCATGCCGAACGTCAATTCGCCGCGCGTTACCAACAAGGCCAATAGTCTAAGCCTCGCGGGGTTGGCTCGGTTGGATGAGGGCGTATGTGTCCTCAACAGTTTTAGTGTGAGTTGTGAGGGATTGCCATTCTGGGTAGGCACGGCGGAAGATCGGGTCGAAGGCTAGCAGGGCGGTATCGGCCCCAACGATATAGATATGCTTACGGTTTTTGGGGGCTAGCTCCAACAGCTTAGTGAACAACGGCAACAAACCGTAACGTGGGTATTGGCGGCTGGCTGTCAGGTTTAAGATCGTGTAAATTGGCTGTGGCATTTGCTCGATGTGCAACTGATACACCTTCGCGGCCATCGTTTCAAAATCGTTGGCAGACCACCGCCAGGCAAAGTGACAGTGTAGAATTGTTTTAGGTGGGAGAGGTGGCAGAGATTCCCAGTTAATTTTTATTGACATTCTGTAAAACCTACTCTTAGTAAATATTTGTCAGTTTAAAACAGATACTGTGCAATATCAAGCACTCTCGCCGCATCTCCGGGGCAATCGCATATGGCAACAATGGCTAAAATGTATGCTTGGGGTTCCACATCGGGGCGCTAGAGCCACGCGCCAGACGGTGTTACACTGAAGGCGTGTAATCGTAGATGAAGTTAAAGCGAATGCTCATGCCAAAATTGCTCAAATATCCCCTCACAATGGCAGCAAAGGTCGCCGCGCGAGAGCTGGTCGAAGCGTGGGACGACGATATTGTGCCACAAACGATGTTGTTTGGGTCGCATCGGCACGGCAAGGTGGCGGTGCCGATGTTCTTTGACCTGCAAGGTAACCAGATCAACTACAACAAAGCGCCAGAACGCGGCATGATGTTTGAATATGCCCAGTTCGGGCTGATCACCCTGCGCACCTTCCGCGAGGCGAACACGCTAGAGGTGATCCTGTTACAGGCGCTACGTGATGCGGTCTTATCCGATTTTGTGGTGTCCGACTACTTCCTGACGCTCAATTCGTCTGGCGTGTTGAACATGAATGGGGGGATCATCAATATTGTCGATGCGCCTACCCATCGGCCCGCCACCCATAGCCTGACGCGCCCGGTATCGTCCGACGCACTAGCTGATACGATCCGCGCTACGCTCGGCACGCTACCGGATGATCACGACGATCTCCATGCCGCGCTCGATAACCTCCAACGGGCCAACAACGGCAACCGATCTCAGGCGCTCAGTGCGACGATTACCGCGTTAGGTCGCTTGCTGGACCAAGGTACAGACGACGACGAACAGGTATTATGGGCTGTCCACCTGCTTACCCGGCATATGGGCGATACCTAGGCGCTGTTGACGTTTGAAATTTCGATCTCATTAAAGACCACAACGGTTCCAATCGTAGGGGGATGGCGTGCTATGCCTTGGGTTCAGCACGCTGACCCCCTACAAGCACCGTTTTTCTGCGTAAATGTCACTAGAAAGGACCCAAACTATGGCAGATATGACACTCTTTGACGGGCATACCCGTCGCAAGCTAGAACAACTCACGCTGGTTGCGAACCGTGTCCGGGCGGGGGCGTACAAGGGCGAGCGACGCTCGGTAAAGCGCGGTACGTCGATTGAATTTGCGGACTATCGCAACTATGTTAAGGGCGACGACATCCGCAAGGTGGATTGGAAACTGTACGCCCGCACTGGCAAGCCGTTCGTCAAACTGTTTGAGGACGAACAAGACCTCGCCGTCCACTTGTTGCTGGATACCTCTAAGAGTATGGACTTCCCCCGCGACACCGAAACCCCAGACGCGCATAAGTTCACCTACGCCCGGCGTCTGTTGGCTGGGCTAGCGACCGTTTCACTGGCTACCAACGACCGCCTGCTTGTTACGGCGGCGAATAACGCGACCGTCCAACGCTTCGGGCCTCACCGGGGGCGGGCCTACATCCCGCGCCTGTTCGATTTCGTGTCCGCTCTTAATACCGATGAGGCACTCGATTTCAATGAGGTGATCACCGGCTACGTGAAACAAGAACGTCGCCCCGGCCTGGCGCTGCTTATTAGCGATATGTTTCATCCGGGCGGCTATAGCGACGGCATCGAAGCCTTGGTTCGACGTGGTTATGAGGTCGCCGTGTTGCATACACTATCACCGGAGGAGTTAGAGCCGCCACTCGGCGGCGATCTCAGCTTGATCGATGCCGAAACCGGGGCCGCGCAGGATGTCACCATCGACGGCGGGATGCGCGATCTGTATCTCAAACGCCTCACCGAGTGGCAAGCTGGTATCCGTACCGACCTACGGCGGCGCGGCGTCCACTACCTGCCCATTCGCACCGATACCCCATTTGAGCAAGTTATCCAGTCGGAAATGCGGGCGTTAGGTCTGGTGCGTTAACTGTTCAGGCGGCCGGCATGTGACCACCGCCGAAACAGAGTTATAGCAAAGTCGTGTTTTCACAACGCGAGAACGCTATCCCCGCATCCCTGCAAAGGGTTGTCACCCGTTGAACCTGTGCCATCGAACACAAAGCGTTCGATGTATGTAACGCCTGATGTGAAATAGCAGTTTTTTTGTAACTACTCAGGGGCTTCACCCCTGAACCCCCACAAGCTTTTGCAAAAGCTTGACCAAAACTTTAGCTGTGAAAATCTTTGATTTTCACAAAAAATAGTTGTCACAACTCAGTTCCTTCGCTTGAACATACCCAGATCAGAGCAGGGTGACATGGCCGAAGGTGGTAAAACCCCTCCCTCCCGCCGCTATTGTGGATTGAAAAAATAGTTGCATAACCAAATACCGAGACATTGGTCCACCATAAGCCCTTGTAG